>CAYPHX010000001.1:0-65605 GCA_964410635.1 uncultured Erysipelothrix sp.
GAGGCTTTAGGAGAAATGCATAAACGTGCTGAGATTAAGCAACTAGAGGCACAGTTTAACCCACACTTCCTCTATAACTCACTGGAAACGATTCGATATCTATTAGTTAGTGATCCAAAATTAGCACAAAATCTTATTCTAAATATTACGACATTGTTACGTTATTCAATAGAGTATAATGATGGGTTGGTTAATTTCAAAGAAGACCTAATATTTATCAGATTATATCTAGAGATACAGCAAATCAGGTTGAATGATCGATTGAAATATGAAATTGATATTGATCCTGAAATACTGGATGAAGGTATTCCTAAATTAATTTTACAACCACTGATCGAGAACTCTATCAAACATGGATTCAATCAACAAGAGTCACTAGAGATAAAAATTAAAGGGACAATCGAAGGTGATTATATGATTTTTGAGATTAAGGATAATGGTTCGGGAATGGATCAAGCTACTTTAGATCGATTTAGAAATATGGACCATTCAATACTTGAGAGCGCAAATCAATATGGACTTTTCTCTATTTACCATAGATTGGATTTGATCTATAAAGACCAAGCTTATTTCAATATTGAAAGTTCACCTTTAGGAACCACGATTAGGATAGAAATACCAAGGAGGGTATATGTATAAAGTTGTTGTCATAGAAGATGAAGATATCATACGCCAAGGACTTATTGCATCTATTGACTGGGGAAATTTTGATTGTCAGATTGTGGGAGAGGCTGGTAATGGTAAAGATGGTTTGAAACTGATCGAAAAAGTTAAACCTGACATTATTATATTGGATGTTAACATGCCGATTATGTCAGGATTAGAGATGATTTCATTTCTGCCCAATAACATGTATTCATTCATCATCGTCTCTGGACACTCAGAATTCAACTATGCCAAAGAGGCTATTAGATTAAATGTTAGTGAATACTTGCTGAAGCCTTTGGATCATAACTTATTTGAGAATGCTCTAGTAGAAGCAATTGAAGATCTTGAGATGCGTCGCTTTTTCTTAAGTAAAGAAGAGGTAATTGACCAAAGCTTTCAAATTATTGATTTAAATATTGCTGTAGAGTCGGTGAGTCTGACCTTAGTTATTAATTATATAAGGGATCATTTCAATGAGAAAATTAGTATGGAAGATTTAAGGCGTGTATCGGACAAATCCACAACCTCAATTAATACTCGTTTCCAGAAACACCTTAATATGACCTTTAACGAGTACCTCACTGATTACCGAATTCAAACTGCAATTCATCTCATCTCTAATTTAGATCTTCATCTCTATGAAGTGGCGGAGGCGGTTGGTTATAGTGATTATAAGTACTTTAATCAGGTCTTTAAGAGGATTGTAGGTGTATCTCCTAAGATTGTAGAAACTTATTATCTTAGGAAACAGCAATAAAGTTATGTGAGTTAACTCATTTTATTTCCTTTCTAATGCTGTTTATATTGGATTCTCTATAGATTTAAAGTGCAAAAAGTATGAATATCATCAAATACTTGCTAAATAGGCAGTTAAATGATGGTTTGTAGTTGTCCTGATTGAGATATTGTGGTATATTTATAAGTGGCACAGAAGTGCTTTCGCACATCACGGATGGATTGGCCCGTGCCCTTAGGGGTTGTCAATTTTTAGAAGTGATGGAGGACTAACGGAAAAAGGAGATATTAGTTATGTCAAATGTAGTATCAATGAAGAAATTATTAGAGAGTGGAGTTCACTACGGTCACCAGACACGTCGTTGGAATCCAAAAATGAAGCCATTCATTCACTCAGCAAAGAATCGTATTTATATTATCGATTTAAACAAAACTGTAGATAAATTAAACACTGCTTATGCAGCTTTAAAAGATATCGCAGAAAAAAATGGTAAACTTTTAATTGTTGGAACAAAGAAACAAGCTCAAACAATCGTAGTTGAAGAAGCACTAAGAAGTGGTTCATTCTTCATCAACCAAAGATGGTTAGGTGGAACTTTAACAAACTTCCGTACAATTCAAAAATCAATTCGTCGTTTAGTTGAAATCGAAGAGATGGAAAACTCAGGCGCAATTAACATCTACCCTAAAAAAGAAGTTGCTCTTTTACTTAAAGAAAAAGATCGTTTAAATAACTTCTTAGGTGGAATTAAAGAAATGAGAAAACTTCCAGATGCAGTATTCGTAGTAGACCCAATTGAGGACTTCAACGCTGTAGCGGAAGCTAAAAAATTAGGAATTCCTGTATTTGGAATCGTTGATACAAACTGTGATCCAGATGTAGTTGACTTCCCAATCCCAGGTAACGATGATGCAGTACGTTCAATTCGCTTAATTACTCAATTATTAGCAGATGCTATGATTGAACCAGTGGGTGGCGTTATGGCAGCAGCATACCAAGATAAAGAAGAAACAGACATCACAATGGATGACGTAATTGTTAACGTTGAAAAACAAGCAGCTGAAAATGATCGCCGCCGTCGTCAACGTAACGAAGAACGCCGTCAACGCGACTCACGTCGTCGTCAACGTCGTTACACACCAAGACAAGAAGAAGCACCTGCAGCACAAGCAGCAAACACAGAGAAGGGTGAGGAATAATATGGCTGTTATTTCAGCAAAGTTAGTTAAAGAATTACGCGATCGTACCGGAGCAGGTATGATGGATTGTAAAAAAGCTTTAGAAGCTACAGAAGGTAACGTTGATGAAGCTGTTACTTGGCTTCGTGAAAAAGGAATTGCTAGTGCACAAAAGAAATCAGGTCGTATTTCTGCCGAAGGTCTATCAAGTATTTTTGTTGATGGAAATAAAGCAGTATTGATCGAAATGAACTCAGAAACTGATTTCGTTGCAAAAAACGACCAATTTCTAGCATTAATTGATACAGTAGGACAAGCGATCTTAGCAAACAACCCTCAGGACAATGAAGAAGCTCTTGCTTTAGAAACAGACAATGGAAGCCTTAAAGATTTAGTAATCAATGCTACAGCTACAATTGGTGAAAACATTACATTCCGTCGTTTTGCTATTGTAACTAAAGAAGACAATCAAGTTTTTGGTGTTTATAAGCACAATGGTGGTACCATTTCTGCTGTTGTCGTTCTTGATGGCGACAATTCAGATTTAGCAAAAGATATGGCAATGCAAGTTGCATCCATGAATCCAAGCTATATTTCAATGAAAGATGTTCCTGAAGAAATTGTTAACAAAGAAACAGATATTCAAGTTGAAATCGTTAAAAATGATCCAGAACTTTCATCCAAACCAGAAAAAGTTATTGAAGGAATTATTCGCGGACGTGTTAGCAAAACACTTCAAGATGTTTCCCTTAATGATCAAATTTTCTTTAAAGATGGTAGTTCCAAAGTATCTGCAATTTTAAAACAAGCAAACACAACAGTTGCTGCGTTTGTACGTTATGAAGTTGGAGAAGGAATTCAAAAACGTGAAGAAGACTTCGCAGAAGAAGTAGCAAAAGCTTCAAGAGTTTAAATGTAGAAGGACACTTTCGTGTCCTTTTTTAAAAGAAGGAGACAATTATGTACAAAAGAGTTTTATTAAAATTAAGTGGGGAAGCCTTATCTAAAGACGGTGAGTTATTTGACAAAAACGTTCTAGATGATTTAGCTCGCCAAATTAAAGAAATAAACGCAATGGGAGTTGAAGTAGCCATTGTTGTGGGTGGGGGTAACTTTGTACGTGGTAAAATGGCTGAAGAAATTGGAATTGAACGCTCACAAGTAGATTCCATGGGGATGCTTGGAACGGTAATTAATGCCCTTGCAATTCAAGGCGCACTTGAAAATATTGATGTTCCTGTTCGAGTTCAAACTGCTATTGAGATGTCTAAAATTGCGGAACCCTTTATTCCAAGACGCGCTACAAGACATTTAGAAAAAGGACGCGTAGTCATTTTTGGTGCCGGTACAGGATCTGCTTTTTTCTCAACCGATACAGCAGCAGCACTTCGTGCTTCAGAAATAGATGCGGATGTTATTTTAATGGCGAAGAATGGTGTTGATGGTGTCTATGATTCAGACCCCAGATTATACCCAAACGCAGTCAAATATGACTCCTTAACTTATATGCAAGTACTGCAAGAAAAACTTCAAGTTATGGATTCTACTGCTACTTCAATGTGTATGGACAATGATATTTCATTAATTGTCTTTAATATGAATGAAAAAGATAATATAATAAAAGCAGTTAAAGGTGACTCAAACGGTACAGTAGTCACAGTCTAGGAGGAAATTATGAGTACACTATTACAAGATGGTCGCGAACTAATGCAAGTAGAGATTGATAGTTTCAACGAAAGACTACAATCATTACGTACAGGTCGTGCAAATGCAGGGGTACTATATGGTATTGAAGTTGATTATTATGGATCACCAACACCATTAGAACAAATGGGACAAATCTCTGTTTCAGAAGGAACACAACTTGTGATTAAGTTATTTGATCCAAGTGTCATCAAAGACGTAGAACGTGCCCTTAATGAATCTCACTTAAATCTACCGATTGCGAACGATGGAACATTGTTACGAATCAATGTACCACAATTAACAGAAGAAACACGTAGAAATGTTGTTAAAGATGCAACAAAATTCGGTGAAGAAGCTAAAGTACAAATTAGAAATGTACGTCGCGATTTAAATGATGAAATCAAAGCTGATAAAGATTTACGTGAAGATGATGAAAAACGTCTCATGGACGAAGTTCAAAAACTAACAGATGAATTTGTAAAAACAATTGATAATATCGTTAAAGTAAAAACAGACGAGATCATGACGGTCTAGTATGTCAGATTTAAAACATATCGCAATTATCATGGATGGTAATGGTCGTTGGGCTACAAGCCAAAAGAAATCACGATCATTTGGTCATTACTATGGCTCTGAGAATGTAAGAGCAGTTGCTTTAAGTGCATTAGAGGTTGGTGTTTCGACACTAACCCTTTATGCATTTTCGACAGAGAATTGGAAAAGACCTCAAGAAGAAATAGATTACTTAATGAAGTTACCGGCTGTCTTTTTTAAGAAGTTTTTAAAAGAGCTCAATGAAAAAGGGATCCGTATTACGACAATTGGTGATTTATCTAAAATTCCTGAAAAAACACGTAAAGTCATGTATGATGCGATTGAACAAACAAAAAACAATGATAAGTTAACACTCAACTTTGCTTTAAACTATGGATCAAAAGATGAAATAGTCAGAGCAGTCAATAAAATTATTGAAGATGATGTTAAAGAAGTCAGCGAAGAGATCTTCGATGATTATCTTGATACAAAAGGATTACCACCCGTAGATTTACTCATCAGAACAGGTGGAGACCAACGCTTATCAAATTATCTTCTTTGGC
Organism: uncultured Erysipelothrix sp.; assembly: GCA_964410635.1. Classification (GTDB taxonomy): domain Bacteria; phylum Bacillota_I; class Bacilli_A; order Erysipelotrichales; family Erysipelotrichaceae; genus Erysipelothrix. The sequence goes on from CAYPHX010000001.1 coordinate 5,346, forward strand.
AAATGGCTTATGCAGAACTTGTATTTTTAGATATGCAATGGCCAGAGTTTAATAAAGAAGAGTTTTTAGCTTGTGTTCATGATTTCCATGAAAGAAATAGAAGGTTTGGAGGTATCTAGTATGTTAAAAAGAACCATTACAGCAGTATTATTACTTGCAGTATTCGGCATAGCTTTTGCGATGGGTAAGGATGCTCTATCCTTTTTAATCCAATTGCTAATTTTAGTAGCTGGGTATGAGATTTACAGAATTAAAAAAGAAGTATGGCCAACCTGGCTTTTAGTTGTGATTTTAGCACTTCTTGTAGGTGCAAACTTTATCCCACTTAATATGATTTTAGGTTTTATATCTATTGTCCTGTTTACAATTCTTTTTTCAGCAATCTTAAGCACGAGTTTCACACTAGATGATGCTTTATTTGTCTTCTTTATGGTTGTTGTATTATCACTAGCAATTTTTTCTATTAGACAAGTATTAGACTATAAATTGACAGTATTTATTTATATCATTATTGCAACTTTCTCAACAGATACATTTGCATACTTAGGCGGATCACTGTTTGGTAAGCATAAACTTATTGAACGAATTTCTCCTAACAAGACAGTTGAAGGGGCTATGATTGGTTATGTTGCTTCTGTAATATTATCACTTACATTTGCTTACTTCTTCTTAGATTTAAATAAAAATATCATATACTTCGCCAGTTTCTTAATTCCAATCATTTCACAAATGGGAGATTTAACATTTTCTATGGTGAAACGTCATTATAGTATAAAAGACTTTGGAACAATTTTTCCAGGTCATGGTGGTGCTTTAGATAGAATCGATAGTATCATCTTTAGTTTACTGGCATTTAATATGATCGTAACGTTAGTAGGATAGGTGCCTTTATGGATTTTATATTTAAATCAATTATAAATATACTGGTTTTTGCTTCAGTCATGAGTATTATAGTTATTGTTCATGAACTGGGACACTTAATCGCTGCGAAATCCTTCGGTGTTTATTGTAGCGAGTTTGCAATTGGTATGGGACCTAAAGTGTATTCATATCAATCAAAGAAATCAGAAACAAAATATAGTATACGCGCATTACCCATTGGCGGTTATGTTGCAATGGCAGGTGAGCCAGGTGAAGAAGAATTCGATGTACCAGAATCACGCACGATATCAGGAATTAAACGCTATAAACGCCTCATTATTATGTTGGCGGGAATCGTAATGAATCTATTATTAGCATTTGTTGTATTCTATGGTATCTTTCAAACACAAGGGATTGTCCATGAACCAGAAGCAGTTTTAGCTGAAGTTGTTGAGGGCTATCCTGCAGAGGTTGCTGGATTTAAAGAAGGGGACCGTTTGGAATCCTTAACCTTTAAAGATGGAACCGTTGTTAAACCTAAAACATTTTCTGATATTTCTATTGGTATCACCTCCTTTAAAGATTCAGAGATTGAAGTTGTGGTTGATCGAGATGGTCAACTTCTAACTCTAAATGTAAAACCTGTCTTCAATGAAGATTCTCAAACCTATGTTTTAGGAATACGATCTGTTGCAGGGACGATGGAAAAAGTGGGTATCACCCAAACAATGCAATACACTATAACATTTATTGGTACCATGATTATGCAAATTGTGATGGTTCTAAAATGGTTAGTACAAGGCATTGGCTTGAATAATGTAGGGGGTCCTATCGCAATCTTCCAGGAAACTTCGAAAGTTGCTGCATCAGGCTTTAATGCCCTATACTTTTGGAATTTAATTGGATCATTATCTGTATCACTTGCAGTGATGAATCTTGTACCCATTCCAATATTGGATGGGGGACGTGCACTTCTAATTATTATTGAGATGATTATTAGAAGACCCATACCTAAGAAATTCGAGAATTCAGTAATGCTTATTGGTGTAGCAATTATGCTATTTCTAATGGTATTCTTTGTACTCAATGATTTAAAACGACTTTAATGCGAATTGAACTTGCATCTATGCTATAATAATTAAAAGGAGCGTATCATGAAGACTACTGTTGAAATATTAGATAACAAGCCCATGACTGTGGCGCGTATGAAAATGACCATTCCTGATTATTCAAAAGATTTAGCACTAATGGCCGTAAAAACCATGAAAAAAGATTTAAGTTCAAGAGGTGTTAAGATTGCAGATCCTGCATATGACTATCTTGTAAGTTATGATTCTAGATATAGAATTGAAGTAATCGATATCGAAATTAATGTTGCTGTTGAAGGTGTACTTGAAGATACAGATTTAATTAAATTTGTTGAGCTGCCTGCAGTTGAAAAATTAATAAGAATCACTGCTGATAAATTTGAGGATATTCATATAGGACTTGCTGAATGGATGCATGAGAATGATTTTATTGCTGATGGCGGACTGAGAACAGTCATTCATGAAAGTAAAAGATTCATTTATGATTGTCCTGTAAAACCAGCTGAATATTAAAACAATGGACATTTGCTTTTAAGTGTCCTTTTTTAACGCATAGAAAGAAGGTGGAGTTTTGGACCAAGCATTACTGATGGTTGCTCATAATAATGAGAATGAGTTTGATTTACAAGAAACAATTGAAGAACTTGAAAATCTTGCATTTGCATGTGAGATTGAAACAATGGATGTAATCACTCAAAACTTAAAAAAGAAAACCAATGCTACCTATATCGGTAGTGGTAAAGTAGAAGAGTTAAAAATGGCTATAGAAGCACAAGAAGCAAGTCTTGTGGTTTTTAATGTCGGTTTATCACCTTCACAAATTAGAAACTTAGAAGAACAATTAAACTGTGTTGTCGTAGATAAGAATATGTTAGTCTTAGAAATATTTTCAAGAAGGGCAGAGACACCTGAAGCAAGAGCTCAAGTAGAAATTGCACAACTGAAGTATGTATTTCCCAGAATGATTGGTTCCTATGAACACTTAGGTAGACAAGTAAGTGGATTTGGAAATAGAAACAAGGGACTTGGAGAAACACAATTAGAACTGGACCGAAGAAATGTCGATAAAAGAATTCGCGCACTAAAAAAATCACTAGAAGATTATAAAAAGACACGCTCTACAACCCGTGCATCAAAAACAAGAAGTGAATTGCCGATTGTGTCCTTGCTTGGTTATACTAACGCTGGGAAGTCTTCTTTAATGAATTACTTATTAAAAAGTGAAGAAGATAGAAAAGTTTTCGTAAAAGATATGCTTTTTGCCAGTTTGGAAACATACAGTCGACGTGTTGAAGTTGACGGCTTTCATAGTTTTATACTCAATGATACCGTTGGATTCATTAAAGATTTACCAGCAGATCTTGTGCCTGCATTTCATGCGACGTTAGAAGAGATTGAAAATTCTGATTTACTCTTACATGTTGTTGATATTTCAAATCCATTTTATGAAACACATATGAAGACAATCGAGGAGACACTTGAGACACTTGATGTTTCAGATATACCAATCCTAACAATATACAATAAGATTGATTTGGTTGACAGCTTAGATCCACTGGTTAATACAGATTCAGCATTTATCTCTATTAAAGATAATTTAGGGACAGAAGAACTTGAAAACAAGATTAAAGCTATCTTATGGCAAGACCAAGAAGAGATTGCTTTTATGATACCTTACTCTGATATGGCAGTCTTAGAAAAAATTCTGAACAATAATGCATTAATCACACAGGAAAACCAAGAAAATGGTGTATACTTACTGGTGTATGGAAGTAAGAACTTAAGAAAACAGTATAAAGCTTACGCCATTGATAGGTGATAAAATGAAAATACTATTTATTTACAATCCACACTCTGGTCAACGATTAATCGACAACAAAGAGAAATACTTAAATTATATTAAGAACAGTCCACACAACTGTATTTTCTTTGAGACAAGACCTTCATATGGAGGTTATGATTATCTTATGGAATCAGATCAAGTTTATGATTTGATTGTAGGAATCGGTGGTGATGGAACAATATCCAAGATTATGGATGCAATGGTAAAGCGAAATTTAGATTCTAAATTGCTCATTGTTCCAGCAGGCTCAACAAATGAGTATGCACAAAGTCTTGGACTCAGTAATAATATTGAAGAAAACTTAAAATTAATTGATGAAGGAATTGTTAAAAGAGTTGATATGGGACGCATGAACGAAAACCACTTTTCCTACGTTGCAGCCTTTGGTAACTTTACAGCCGCATCATATGAGACGCCACAAAAATGGAAGAATGTTGTAGGACATTTTGCTTACTGGTTTTATGGTGCTATCAAATTAAACACAATTAGAAACTACCATTACCGTATTGAATTTAATGGAAAGACATATAACGATACATTTCTATTCGGACTGATATCCAATGCATATCAATTTGGTCGCGTTTTTAAATATCCAAAAGATGCGATTAGTTTAACAGATGGATTTTTTGAAGTATTACTTATTAAGAAGCCAGATTCAGTAATGGATTATATAAAGCTTCTACAACATATTGTAATGCAAGACTATACACATCCCTTATTTATCAGTAGTAAAACAGATCATATTGTTTTAGAGTCAAGACATCGTAGTTACACATGGAACTTAGATGGTGAAAATGGTGGTAAACAAGAGAAGACAGAAATCACTGTATTAAAAGAGCGACTCAAGATTGTAGTCCCATCAGATAAAGTTTAAAACTTACCAGAGTTAGCATGTTATTCACATTCTAACTCTTTTTATATCATAAAATTTCATTGAGTTTTATCTATAGTTTTGATACAGTAGTAAAAATGGAAGGAACAATGTTATGAAATCAATTATTACAGTAGTAGGATTAGATCAAGTTGGGATTATTGCGGGAGTCTGTAATTTACTTGCTAAAAGCAATGTGAATGTACTTGATATCAACCAAAGTATCTCTAATGAATTCTTTAATATGATTATGGTTGTTGACATCGATGAGGCAAACGTTTCATTTGATGCACTATCAAATGCTTTAACTGAACTTTCAAAAGAGTTAAATGTCACAATTCTTATTCAACATGAGAGTATTTTTCAAAGTATGCACAGAATATAGGAGAAACTATGATTAACCGTATAGAAATTTTAGAAACAAATCGAATGATTCAGGAACAACAATTGGACGTTAGAACAATAACAATGGGTATTAGCCTACTCGATTGTGCTGATTCAAATATTGATGTTTTCAATCAAAATATTTTCAATAAAATCACAACTTATGCTAAAGACTTAGTTAAAGTTGGAGAAGAGTTAGAAAGAGAATTGGGGATTCCAATTGTCAATAAACGTATTTCAGTGACACCCATTGCGATTGTTGCAGCAAGTTGTGATACAGATAGTTATGTATCCATTGCCCAAACATTAGATCGCGCCGCAAAGGAAGTTGGTGTTGATTTTATTGGTGGATTTAGTGCCTTAGTTCAAAAGGGTACAACACCTGCTGATGAAAAACTGATTAGAAGTCTTCCAGAAGCACTTGCTAAAACAGATAAAGTTTGCGCAAGTATCAACCTTGCATCCACAAAAAGTGGTATGAACATGGATGCTATTAAGGATATGGGACAAATTATTTTAGACTGTGCTGAACACACAAAAGACAATGACAGTTTAGGTTGTGCTAAGTTGGTCGTATTTTGTAATTCAGTCGAAGATAATCCATTCATGGCAGGGGCATATCATGGTGTAGGTGAGGGCGATGTTGTCATTAACGTTGGTATCTCAGGACCTGGTGTTGTGCGTTCTGCGCTGGTTGAAGCAAGAGACTTAGACTTTGAAGGATTATGCGAAACAATTAAACAAACAGCATTCAAAATTACCCGTGTGGGACAATTGGTTGCTCAAGAAGCATCCTCAAGACTGAATGTGCCTTTTGGTATTATTGACCTGTCTTTAGCTCCAACACCTGCTGTAGGTGACAGTATTGCGGATATTTTCCGTGAGATGGGACTTGAAGAAGCAGGCGCACCGGGTACAACAGCGGCACTTGCATTATTAAATGATAATGTTAAAAAAGGTGGCGTAATGGCCTCAAGTTATGTTGGTGGACTCAGTGGTGCTTTTATTCCTATATCTGAAGATCAAGGGATGATAGAAGCTGTACAACGTGGTGCACTTACATTAGAAAAATTAGAAGCTATGACTTGTGTTTGTTCTGTAGGTTTAGATATGGTTGCAATACCTGGCGATACTAAAGCAAGTACCATTTCCGGTATTATTGCTGATGAGTGTGCGATTGGTATGATTAATCAAAAAACGACAGCTGTAAGAATTATTCCAGTACATGGTAAAAAGGTCGGAGAAATCGTCGAATTTGGTGGTCTTTTAGGATATGCTCCAATTATGCCAACAAATAACTTTGGTAACGAGAAATTTATTAATCGTGGTGGACGTATTCCTGCGCCAATCCATAGTTTTAAAAACTAATGAAAAACTTTATAAATCAAGAGGGCTTTGATCAACATCTTGGATATCAATATATATCCAGTGATAAAGATGCGGCTCACTTACAATTAGAAATTAAGAAATTCCATCAAAATGTTCATGGCTATGTCCATGGCGGTTTATATTACAGTATCAGTGATGCTGCAAGTGGCTTTGTAGTGAAAGAGTCAGAAGGTAACTGGGTTACTTTGAATGGTTCGATAAACTATCTAAAGGCTGCCAAAAAAGGTATACTAGATGTGTACGCAAAAAGGATCTCTCACTCATCAAAAACTTCAATTATTGATGTTTCAATCTATAATGAAGATGTTTTAGTGACAAAGGGAACTTTTACAATGTACAATATTGATAAAAAATAGAAAGAGGAATGCACATGCCTATTACAATTTATTTAACGCGACATGGTGAAACAATCTTTAATGTTAAAGAATATATTCAAGGACAATCGGATGCACCATTAACAGAAAATGGTGTTGAAGGAGCGAAGCAATTGGGACGAAATATGAAACACATCCCATTTGATCTAGCAATCGCATCTGATTTGAGACGCGCTATCACCACAAGAAACATTATCTTGGATGAAAATTCACATTCACGCCCAGAAACTTTAATTAATCCTGACTTTGGAGAACTAGATTTTGGGGCACACGAAGGTGATGATGGTTCAACTTATTGGGATGATAAAGGAAAAGAACACGGTTTAGACTTTTATCAAATTGGTAAAGATGATATGTTTGAGAAATTTGATCATGTATATCATGAAACAGATAATCCAATTGCAGAACGTGGAGATGCTTTTAAAGCAAGAATCACAAAAGCACTTGAAGATACCATTGCTTTAGCCAAAGAAAAAGACTTAAAAGAAATTCTAGTAGTATCTCATGGTCTTGTAGTTATGGGAGCGATTCAATTATATAATGATCATTTAGAATATGATGGTAATATATATAATGCTTCTGTTACAAAACTTGTATATGAAGATGGAAAACTATCAATTGAGTATATTGGTCGAAGAGAAGATATTTAATCATAAAAAAAATAGAGTCGCTGTCTTAATTGACAGTGACTCTATTTTAATTTCTAATTACTTTTCATTTTCATGTAGTAGAGCTAATTTAAGGTCATATAACTTTTGACTTAAGTCTACATAGTAGTTATGTGGGTAGTGAAGACGTTTAACTTCATCCCAGAAAGTGTCCCTTTCAAGTTCTGCATAAACAGAAATATCAAATAGGGAAACATCTTTATAGACATATTCACCTTTTTTAAAGATTGGAACTTGTAGTTCTCTAACTGTATAATTTGTGAGAGTTTTACGTTTCCAAGGTGCAGCTGGATCAAATATTTCTAATTCATCCAGTGGAATCACTTCATCATGCATCGCAATATAATCTGCTAATGCTTTGTTGGTTTCATTGTCATAGAAACGATAGAGACGTTTGTAACCAGGATTTGTAATTTTACCGATATTATCAGAAATTTTAATCTTTGGTACAATTTCACCATTCACTTCTTGTGCTGTCAGTTTATAGACACCACCTAAGACAGGTTCTGATTTTGAAGTAATTAAGTTTTCTCCAACACCAAATTGATCAATCTCAGCGCCTTGATAAATTAGGTCATCAATAATGTGCTCATCAAGTGAGTTTGATGCCATAATATTACAATCTTCCATTCCGGCAGCATCCAGAAGCTTACGCGCTTCTTTAGATAGATAAGCCAAGTCACCCGAATCTAAACGGATTGCTTTAAGTCTGTGACCAAGCGGGTGTAAAATCTCTTTAGCTACCTTTATCGCATTTGGCACTCCGGATTTTAATGTATCAAATGTATCAACTAAGAAAACTGAGTTCTCAGGGTTAATGCGTGCATAGCTTACGAAAGCTTCATATTCAGAATCGTGTAATTGAATGAATGAGTGAGCCATAGTTCCAGATACATAAGCACCATATTTTTGACCTGCAAGTGTATGGGATGTTCCCACAGCCCCTGCAATAATTGCTGAACGTGCTCCTTCAAGTGAAGCATCAAATCCGTGTGCACGACGTGCACCAAACTCTAATACCGCACGCCCCCTTGCTGCAGTAACAATACGACTTGCTTTAGTCGCAACAAGTGTTGGGTAGTTAATCGCAAGTAGGACCATTGTTTCAATGAGTTGTGCCTGAATTACAGTTCCTTTAACGGTAATTAAAGGCTCATTCGCAAAGACAACAGTACCATCTTCAACAGCCCAAATGTCAAGTTCCAGTTCCATGTTTCTTAAGTAAGTTAGGAAATCTTCATCGATAAATCCACATTCTCTTAAATAATCAATGTGACGGTCTTGAAATCTAAAGTGTTTAATCCCTTCGATTAAGCGCGCCAATCCACTGAAAATCATATAACCACCTGAATCAGGTATCTTCCTTGTGAACATATCAAAGTAAACAATCTCTTCATGCTTATTCTCTTTGAAATAAGTATAAGCCATCGAGAATTCATATAAATCGGTTAGAAAAACCACATCATCTAGTAAAATCATAGCTTGTGCTCCTTTTAATAGTGTATAATATTAATTCAATGACATTATAACATATGGAGGACATCTTATGTACCAAGCAGAAAATTTTAAAGATAATCCCGGGATTAATATAATCCACGATAATAAGTTTAATGAAGTAATTTTTTCGATTCGTATAACATTTGATTTAAGCGACACTTATGCAACACTCGCAAATGTAATGGCGAATCTTTTTGATGACCGTTTAGTAAAATACCCTAATAAAAAAGCAATGTTGGCGCTGACTGATTCTCTTTATGGTGTCAAAACAAGTGCTAGAACTTATTCAGTAGGGAAGTTTCAAGTAATTGAAATTACATTAAGAGGCATTAACGAATCCTTTGTAGATGAGAATTTACATCAAGAGTATGTTGATTTATTATTAGAAATACTCAAAGAACCACTCATCAATGAAGATACATTTAAGGAAGCAAAAAAAGATGCAGCTCAAACACTTGTTCGAATTGAGGAATCGCCATCCGATTATGCGCTTTTCGAAAGCTTTAAGCGTGCTGGTAAAGATCAGTTGTTTGGCGTGAATGTATATGGCACAAAAGAGAAACTCGATGCAATGACACTTGAAGATATTCAATCCTTTCATAAGTTGTGTGTAAATTCATTTACCAAAGAACTCTATGCAGTAGGGCGTTTTGATAATTTAAACTTAAAGATTGAACAAGTATTTAGTGAACCTATTGAAAGTGCATCACATAAAACAAAGATTGAAGAAATCATCAGTGTTGAAACATATCAAGGTAATCAATCAGAAATGATTCAAGTTTATGAAACAGATATCACACCAAGTCATGACTTATATTATAGTTATTTGGTGATGCTTGCTGTTTTAGGACAATCGCCCACATCACTTCTCTTCCAAAATATTCGCGAGAAAAACTCAATGAGCTATTCTATCTATGCATCACAACTCATTTTTGATGGCTTATTTTATATTGCGACATCCATCAGTCAAGAGAATGAAGACAAAGTAATGGCTTTAATAGAAGAACAATTTGATCTGATTAAAGAAGGATCATTTGATTTGGATGCCGCAAAGAATTTCTTAATAAACCGTATATCAGGAACACGTGAAAATCCAAGACAATTATTAGAGTTTCATGCAAGAAATAAAAGAATGCAACTCAATGACACACCAGAAGATTTGATTGAAAATTTTTCTAAAGTCACCAAGGAATCAGTGATTGCTTCTTTACAAGATGTTAAAAGTCACTATACATACATTTATAGAGGTATTGAAGATGAAACAAATTAAAAATGAATTTAATGAAATTGCATATAATTTTAAAACTAAAGAAGGTCTAAGCACAACTATAATTCATAAGCCTGGCTTCAAAAGATCAGTTGCTGCACTTGGAACTTCCTTTGGTTCTATTAACCTAACACAAAAAGTGGATGGAAAAATTGTAGAACATAAAAAAGGTTTGGCTCACTTTTTAGAGCATAAATTATTTGATGATGAAGGTGAGGATATCTTAGCTAAATTTTCCAAATATGGAGCAAATGCGAATGCCTTTACTTCCTTTGACCAAACAGTCTATTACTTCAACACAAATATGGATGTTGTAGAACCTTTAAAACTACTGCTTACATTTGTGAATCGCTTTGATATTACAGAAGCATCAGTAGAAAAAGAAAAAGGGATTATTGTAGAAGAACTTAGAATGTATGACAAAATGCCTGAGATGACACTCCTAATGAAGACATATGACAGTGTGTATCACAGTTTCCCGATGAAATACGACATTGGAGGAACAGAAGATAGCGTTAATGAAACAACACTCGAAGATCTAAATACGGCATATGCTTTAAACTATAATCCAAACAAGATGTCATTAATGATAATTACTGGAGATGAGCCACAAAAAATTAAAGAGATCGTTGATTCTGTTGATATCAATCTTGAAACATATCGTGTTGAAGATGTATTTGAAAAAGAACCACTTGAAGTCGTAAGAGAAAATCATGTAATTCCATTTAACGTTAAGACTGATAAAATGAGCTTAAGTTTTAAATTTAAATATGATGGACATGATACACTCTTTGATGAATTTGCGATTCGTATGATTCTAGCATTAAACTTCACAGAATTTAATGATGCTTACCAAACTTGGCTTGATGATGAGATTATCAATGACTTCTTCAGTTACGATGTTGATTTACGCGATGGTTTTGGGGTTGTTTGCTTCTTTAATGAAGGGGATAAGCACGAAGTGTTCCAAGATGTGATTAAAAACACAATATCATCATTAAAAATTGATGAACTATGTTATAATCAAATTAAGAAACGTTATTATGGTCAGACAATATTGTCTTTAAGTCAATATGATCGTTATGCATTGAATATGTTAAGTGCACATTTCAAAGGATATAATTATTACGATTACTTAAGTAAAATTAAGGATATTGAAATAAGTCAATTAGAAGACTTGCTGAAACTATTTGAGCATACTTCGACTTCATTCAATTTAATGACTTCCCATGATAATGTCTAGTTAGGGGGTTAATTATGAATGCATTTCAGATTATGGGGTACTACATTGAAAAACCAACGGATTTCAAAACCCATAATTCAAAACTCTACGCAATGATTAAAGTTGCAGCTCAAAAGAATTTCATGAGTTCATTTGAAGTTGAACCTTTAGTAGAGTTCGATGTAATTGTATGGAAAGGGATGTCACGAGAATTCTTAGAATCTATCCCACTTCATTCAATTGTAGGTGTCAGAGGTCGATTAGAAATAATCGATGACAATCTCATGTTGGTTGCAGAGCATATCGAAAAGCTAGAACCAATGTAAATTAAAATCGAAAGTCTTGATTATTTTCAAGACTTTTTTTAAGCTCATACGCACTCGAGGTTTCTTTAAATCTTTCACTTATTGCTATGAATTGTGTATAATGAAGTAAGGTGATAACATGAAACAATATTTAGATTTATGTCGCCATGTATTAGAACATGGTGAAGATAGAAATGATCGAACTCAAACAGGAACACGTAGCGTCTTTGGTTATCAAATGCGCTTTGATCTTCAGGAAGGTTTTCCGCTACTAACAACTAAAAGAGTTTACTTTCCAGCACTTGCTAAAGAGTTGCTTTGGTTTATCAGTGGGGATACTAATATTCAATGGCTTGTTCAAAACAATGTAAGAATATGGAACGAATGGCCTTATGAAAACTTTAAGAAAAGTGAAGATTTTAATAATGAAACTTTAGAAGAATTTGTCGAGCGCATCAAAACAGATGATGTCTTCGCAAAAAAACATGGTGACTTAGGTCCAGTATACGGAAAACAATGGCGTGATTTTGAAGGTGTTGACCAACTTAATAATGTCATTGACCAAATAAAAAATAATCCAACATCCAGACGTATTATTTTAAGTGCTTGGAACCCACCATATATTGAAGAGATGGCATTACCGCCATGTCATGCCTTTATGCAGTTTTATGTGAGTGATGATGGCAAGTTGTCCTTACAACTCTATCAACGTTCAGCTGATATATTCTTAGGGGTACCTTTTAACATTGCATCGTATGCATTACTACTTCATATGATAGCTAAAATAACTGATTTAGAAGTTGGAGAGTTTGTACATACATTGGGCGATGCACATATTTACTCAAATCATTTTGATGTAATTAATACACAACTTTCAAGATCGATAAAAGATTTACCTAAACTTGTCATTCATGGCAATCAAAAATCAATCGAAGACTTTAAGTTTGAAGATTTTGAAATTATTAATTATGAGCCACATGGCCGTTTAGTAGGGAAGGTTGCTGTATAATGATTACATTAGTTGTAGCAATCAACAGCAAATCTACCATTGGCTTAAATGGTGAGATGCCATGGCGTAATAAAGAAGATTTAAAACACTTTAAGAATTATACGATGGGTAAGAAAATGTTAATGGGTCGTAAAACCTTTGAAGGTTTGCCAAAAACATTAGAAGGTCGTGACATCTATGTTGTCACACGACAAAAAGACTATCCTAAGGGTGTTCAAGATTTAACAGCATATTTAGAAAACAACCAGGATGATGAACTTATTGTTGCAGGGGGTGGCGAGATTTATAAAATCGCAATGCCTTATGCTGATAAGATTGTATTATCTATCATTCATGATAATGATGTTGTTGGGGATACATTTTTCCCAAACATTGATGCACAAGAATTTAGAGAAGTAAAAAGAGAAGTAAAAGATACATTTACTTTAGTAACATATGAAAGAAGGTCAGACTAAGATGAGAATCGTAGAAATAATAGAAAAGAAACGTGATAATAAAGTTTTAACTCAAGAAGAAATTAATTTTTGGATTCAAGGTATAAAAGATAAAACTGTACCAAGTTATCAAAGTTCGGCACTTTTAATGGCGATTACAATCAATGGCATGGATATGGAAGAAACAACCTATCTAACTGAAGCAATGGTTGCATCAGGTCAAGTCATTGATCTCAGTGCAATTGAAGGCTTGAAAGTAGACAAACACTCAACAGGTGGCGTTGGCGATAAAACTTCTATTGTTTTAGGACCTATTGTTGCAAGTTGTGGCGGTAAGGTTGCAAAAATGAGTGGTAGAGGCCTGGGTCATACAGGTGGTACACTGGATAAATTAGAAAGTATTTCAGGGTTTAATGTTTCTTTAACTCAAGAAGCATTCATTGATCAAGTTAATAAATTAAATATTGCAATTATCGGACAAACAGACAATCTTGTTTTTGCGGATAAAGTGCTTTATGCACTCAGAGATGTTACTGGAACAGTATCGTCACTACCTCTAATTGCATCATCCATCATGTCAAAGAAAATTGCTGGTGGGGCCGATGCGATTGTACTGGATGTTAAATACGGTGAAGGTGCATTCATGAAGACGAAAGATGAAGCAGTTGCTTTAGCAGAAGTCATGATTGCTATTGGTAAGAATTTAGGGCGTGATGTCACGGCAATGATTACAAATATGAATCAACCATTAGGTGAAACTATTGGTAATGCACTTGAGATTTATGAGTCTATAAGAACACTACAAGATAGCGGTCCACAAGACTTAAAAGAGATTTGCTTGGTTGCAGCTGCCCATATGCTCGTTCATGGTGGTCAAGCTGAATCCTTTACTGAAGGATATGACAAAGCACTGCACTCAATAACAAGTGGTGAAGCCTTTGATGTATTTAAAGAGTGGATTTCTGCCCAAGGTGGAAGTTTAGCATTTTTGAATAACTTAGGATCATTTATTGATGCAAAATATAAAATGAATATATATGCTGATACAGCAGGATACATTACAGATACTAAAGCATTAGAATTGGGATTAATCTCAGCTAAGCTTGGTGCAGGTCGTCAAAAAGTCAGTGATGTTATTGATATGAAGGCCGGCATTGTCCTAAACAAGAAAATGGGCGATGAGGTAAAAGAGGGTACATTACTTGGAATCCTTCAAAGTTCATCACCAATTGATCCAAGTTTAGAACAAGAATTTAAAGATTGCTATATCATTGGTGCAGATGCAGTCGCAGCACCAAAACTTATTGAAGCAATCATAGATTAGGAGTCATTATGCAATTTGAAGTATCAATTGACCAGTTTTCTGGTCCATTAGATTTAATGCTATATTTAATCAAGGATAAAAAGCTTGATCTTTTTGAGTTGAATATTGTTGAACTCGCTGATCAATATATTGCATTTATAAATCATGCAGAAGATGAAAAACTTGAAGTTGCAAGTGAGTATATAAGTGAATTAGCAGGTCTTATAGAATATAAAAGTAAAAAACTATTACCTCGCGATACATCTGAACTTGATGCAAAAGATTTAGATGAACAAGAAACAGACTTAATCCGAAGATTATTGGAGTATCAAAGATATAAAGAAGTCAGTCTTAAATTGGCCGAAAGATTTAATGAAAGAATGTTGCATTTCACAACACCTGTATCAAATACTCTTTTTGGCGAGTTGAAAAAAGAGGTAGACCGTTCTGTTCAATACGAACACTCAGTCTATGACTTAATGCGCGCAATGGAAAAAGTACTCACTCGATATAAAATGAGTAACCCTTTAGATGTATCGATTGAAAGACAAGAATTATCTGTTGAAGATCGTATCATTACCCTAAAAACACGCTTTTTAGGTGAGAAACTCGTATCTTTAGATGATTTATTGTTAGAATCACCCAATATGCATCATTTACTTGTGACATTCTTAGGAATTTTAGATATGATTAGGCTTGGTGATTTAATGATGTCTGCACAAGAAGACGTCATTTACTTGAAGGGGGTTATTTAATGGAAAATAAGGTGGCTTTAGAAGCATTATTATTTGCCTTCGGAGATGAAGGCGTAGACAAAAAAGATGTACAAGAAAAGTTTTTAATGGATGACACTACATTTGAAGAATTTATTTCACTATTTGTAGCCTCATATGAAACAGAAAGCTCTGCTTTACAATGTGTTGAATATGGTGGACGCTTAAAACTGATTACTAAGAAAGAACATCACGGACTGATTACAGAGTTTTTAGAAATTAATACAAGTAAAAACTTTTCTCAAGCTGCACTTGAGACTTTAGCAATTATTGCTTATAAACAACCAATCACAAGACTCGAGATAGAAGAGATTCGCGGTGTAAACAGTGATATGATGTGTCGAAGACTTGAAGCACTTGAACTCATAAGAGAAGCAGGACGTGCTGATGCGATTGGTCGTCCTATATTATATGAAGTTACCGATGGATTTATGGATGTATTCAAATTGACTTCACTTGAAGAACTCCCAGAAATTAAAATAGAAGAAATGGTGGAAGAAAATGGATTATTCAAAACAAACAATGACTAGATTACAAAAGGTCATCGCTCAGGCAGGTGTCGCTTCACGACGTAAAGCCGAAGCACTGATCACAGAAGGTAAAGTTAAAGTAAATGGCGTTGTTGTAACAGAACAAGGTACAAAGGTTAGTGTTGATGATGTAGTTGAGGTAAATGGAAAAGTACTAAATACAAAAGAACCTCATGTATATTACTTAATTAATAAACCTCGTGGTGTTCTGTCAACCCTTAATGACCCATTTGATCGTCCTAAAGTTGTAGATCTTATTAAAGATCCAAGAAGAATTTATCCTGTAGGACGTCTTGATATGGATACAACAGGTGCCCTGATACTAACCAATGATGGTGAATTTGCTCAA
This sequence comes from uncultured Erysipelothrix sp., assembly GCA_964410635.1. Classification (GTDB taxonomy): domain Bacteria; phylum Bacillota_I; class Bacilli_A; order Erysipelotrichales; family Erysipelotrichaceae; genus Erysipelothrix. The sequence goes on from CAYPHX010000001.1 coordinate 21,513, forward strand.
AAAATGATGCACCCAAGCTATGATATGGATAAGACATACCGTGTCAGTGTTAAAGGGAAGATGGGTTTTAAAGTTACAGAACAACTTGAAAAAGGATTAAATGTAAAAGGCGTTGACTATCAGGCGATGGAAGTCAGCAACTATCGTTATTTTGAAGATAAAGATAGATCAGCTTTTGATTTAACTTTATATGAAGGAAAAAACAGACAAATTAGAGTATTAATGGAAAGCTTTGGCCATCCAGTTGTTCGACTACACCGTTTCTCTATAGGTCCTTTAAATATGGACAATTTAAGAATTGGTGAGTATCGTGAACTGAAACCCTACGAAATTAAAAAACTCCTAGAATATGCACAAAAATAATGCATCAATTTTACATAGAAGATATAAACAATATTGAATTATCAGAAGGACAAAAACATCAACTCAATAAAGTATTGAGAATGCATGTTAATGAAGAAATTAGACTTGTGGATGCTAATGGCGAAGGAGTTGTCGCATCAATACAAGACAGTAGGTTTGAAAACTTCAATATTGAGTCAAAGATTAATTTTAAATCAAAAAAGAGAAAACTTAAAATCATCGCATCATTAATCAGAAATGAACGCTTAGAATGGATGATTCAAAAAGCTGCTGAAGCTGGTGTTGATGAAATTGTACTCTACACAGCAGATCATGGTGTGGTTAAATCCTATGGTAATAAAACGGATCGAAAACTTGAAAGATTTAATCTGATTGCACTTGAAGCATCAGAGCAATCACAAAGACAATACCCACTACAGGTTTTACGTATCGTTGGAAAAGAAGAAATAAAAAACGAATTAAAAACATCAAACTATATTGCAGATACTTCAGAACATCCGCATTATGTTGATTTAATTCAAGATAAAGAAGATATATGTGTCATCATTGGACCAGAAGGTGGTTTCAGTGAGAATGAGAGGGTCTTGTTTCATGACTTAGGTTTTATACCTACAAGTCTTGGAGACAATATCTATCGTGCTGAAACTGCACCCCTAGCAGTTGCGGTATTAACACATATTAGGTAGAAGAGGTAGCGCGTGTTAAATAAATATCATAAACAACAACACCCAAAAGAAAGAATCAATCAACTTAAAGTAATTAATGAAACATACGGCCTTAAACGAAATCTTAAAGAAGATCTCGATATTTTAAAGCTCTCTATATTTCAAACGTCTTTAAGTCAAAAGAAATTTTTCGAAGATACATTTGAAAATGTAAGAAAAGAGTTGTTCGATATGTGGGACTACTTAAGTTTCTACGAGAAAAATGACCTTATCTTACAAGAATTAGATAAGACAATAGAAGAAAAAAAAGTATTTCAAGAAGATGTCACACTCATATACATACCGTTTTTTGATGTGTTATTAAACTCTCTTTATGCAACAGAGATCGCTATTTTAGAAAAACCCCAGTTTTTCAAGTTGTATCGTGAGTTTAACAGTAGTTTAATTAATACAGATCAATACGGCTTAAAGCCATTTAAAGCTGGATTCACATTTGCTAAAGTTATTAGTTCAAATGAAAATGCAGTTGTATTGTTTGACCAAGATATCAATGTTTTCTATTATGTATATGAAGATACTTTAAAAAGGTTCCCCCTTTATAAAGAAACCATCCCTACAGAGTCTCAAATCAATAAGATAGCTGAATTAATAAATTCACTCGATGAAGTTTTATTGGAGAAGTTTCTTGTAGAGAATGATTTGGTATCAAAGAAATACTTGAAAAAGTACAATCGTATTCAGAAGCGTATCGCTAAGAAGGAGAGAAAAGCAAATGAAACTAAATAAATATATTGATCACACACTGCTAAAACAAGATGCAGTTGAAAGTGAAATCGCTAAACTTTGTCAGGAGGCCATAGACTATGATTTTATGAGTGTATGTGTAAACCCTTCTTATGTTAAGCAATGTGTAGAAGCACTCAAAAATACGGATGTTAAAGTTTGTACTGTTGTTGGATTTCCATTAGGGATGAGTACAACAGAAAGTAAAACAAGTGAAGCAAGAGAAGCTGTCTTAAAAGGTGCAACTGAAGTTGATATGGTTATTAACGTTGGTGCATTAAAAGACAACAAAGATAAGTATATTGTCGATGAAATATCACAGATCAAACGAGCATGTGGTAAAAACATCTTAAAAGTTATTATTGAAACAGCACTACTAACAGATGAAGAAAAAGTACGTGCATGTGAACTTGCTGTAAAAGCAGGAGCTGATTTTGTGAAGACATCTACAGGCTTTAGTACACATGGTGCTACAGTTGAAGATGTTAAGTTAATGAAAGACACAGTTAAAGATGCTGCAGAGGTTAAAGCTGCAGGTGGTGTTAGAAGTCTTGAAGACATGGAAAATATGATCAAGGCAGGCGCAACACGTATCGGAACATCAGGTGGCGTAGCACTTATGGCTGGTGCTGACATTAAAAACGGTTACTAATATTTGATGATTTATCACTTTTGAAAGAAGTTAAAAATTGTTTAAAAAAATCTTGATTTATTTTTCTTTAGTGATATAATTATAATGCTTGCATCAGAAGGGAGGCTAGTCATGTCGAGAATTGTAGTTAAAGAGAACGAAGGTTTAGATGACGCGTTACGTCGTTTTAAACGTCAAGTATCTCGCAATGGAAACCTTGCTGAAGCGCGCAAAAGAGAGTACTACGTTAAACCTGGAGTTAAACGTAAATTAAAAGCGGAAGCTGCTATTAAAGCTAAACGCAAAAAAAGACGCTAATTATAAACGGAGTTGATATCATATCAACTCCTTTTTTCTAGTCTTTTTCTTGAAATTAATGTATTATAGAATATAGAAGGGGTGACATATTTGTATAGCAAAAAAATCCAATTGGCTGATATGAACGGTCATTTACAAGTATTTAGCGGAGTTGAAGAAAAGAATATTAAAGCAATCGAAGCTTTATATGATATACAACTCACTTATAATCCAGAATACATATTATTAACAGGCGAAGAAGAGCAAGTAGAAAAAGCTAAAAGACTCATCTTTGTCGTTTTTCAAGTAATAGAGAAATATAAAAAAATTGATACAGAAGATATAGAAAAAATAAAAGATGCTGTTGATAAAAACAAGGAAGAACTCTTTCTTGAGGCCATTGATGCGATTATCACAAGAACTTTTGCTGGAAAGCCAGTAAGAGCAAAAAGCTTGGGCCAAAGATTCTTTATCGATAGTATTTTAGCAAATGACTTAACCTTTGCTATTGGACCTGCTGGAACCGGAAAAACCTTTCTTGCTGTTTCACTGGCTGTAGACATGTTAAAAAAAGGTGAAGTTAAAAAGATTATACTAACACGTCCCGCCGTTGAGGCTGGAGAAAACCTTGGTTTTTTACCAGGGGATTTAAAAGAGAAGGTAGATCCTTACCTAAGGCCTCTATATGACGCATTAGATGATATGTTATCTAATGAAAGAACAGAACGATACATTGAGTCAGGTATCATTGAAATTGCACCACTGGCTTATATGCGCGGTCGTACACTGGATGATGCTGTAGTGATACTAGATGAGGCACAAAATACAACAAAAGCTCAAATACTGATGTTTCTATCAAGATTGGGTCGCAATTCAAAGATGATTGTTACAGGTGATTTAACACAAATAGATTTACCCAAGCATCAAGAATCTGGCTTATTGGTCGCACAGTCTCGTTTACAAAACATTAAAGGAATCGGATTTGTTAATTTGAAGAATACTGATGTGGTACGTCACCCATTGGTTATTAAAATCTTAGAAGCATTTTCAAAGTAGGTGAAAGAATGAAACACTCAATTTTAGTCATCGAAGATGATGACAGTATCAGGCGCCTTCTAGAATATGATTTAAAGCAACTGGGTTATGATGTTATGACCAGTGCTACAGGTCAAGAAGGTTTATCACTGGCTTTAGAACATAACTTTGATTTAATCGTGATTGATTGGATGCTACCAGGGAAATCTGGTATAGAAGTCACTAAAGCCTATCGAGAAGCAGGAAGAAATGCAATTGTAATGATGGTCACTGCCAAAAACTCAGAGGAAGATCTTTTAGACGCCTTTGATTCAGGGGTTGATGATTATATGTCAAAACCATTTTCTCCGCGTGAACTTACAGCACGCATTAAGGCGCACTTACGTCGTATTCGTGAGTTTAAGAAAACTAGGGATTATACCTTTGGCAATTTGAAGGTCGATCTTGATATGCATTATGTTTATATAGATGATGAGAAGATTGATCTAACAAGAAAAGAATTTGACTTGCTCATCTTTCTTCTACAAAACATTGATAAAGTCTTATCTAGGGATGAGATACTCAGTAAGATATGGAATTTTGAGTATGATGGTGATACACGTATTGTAGATGTTCACATATTCAAGCTCAGATCAAAAATACAAGATGCAAATATTACTATAGAATCATTAAGGGGTGTCGGTTATGTTGCAAAAGCAGAATAAATTTATTATCGCAATCTTTGCTGTACTAGCATGGATTTTAATCGCATTTGCGAAAACAACGCAGATGCAGATTGTTGTTTTAGCTTTAGGCTTGATTTCAATCTTGCTCATTAACTTATTTTATCTTAAAGAAGATGAGAAGTTAGTTGCAGAGAAGATTGAAGCAATTGAAAAGCGTTCAAAGAAAAAACGTACAGAAACAGAAGAAAAGATGACACAATTAATTGCATCGATTCCATCTGCACTTGTATATATTAATCAACGTGGTGAATTTGATGTATCAAATAAGAAATTTGATAGTATCTTAGATGCGGATGCAGTTAATGTTTATGATCCACGTATTGAACCCAGTTTCAGACAACTGCTATTGGACGCATTTTTAAATGAACAACAGTTCATCAGACAAGAGACGATTAACGATGTAAACTACCAAGTGCTTTCTGTCCCAATGCTCAAGAAAGGGCGTTACAACGGTTGCATGATTATTATGCAAGATGTGACTCGCTTACTTGAAGGTGAGAAGATGCAGAAAGAGTTCATTGCGAATGCATCACACGAACTTAAAACACCAATCTCATCCATTAAAGGCATGAGTGAAGTGTTGAATAGAACAGACTTTGATGATGATGAAACAAGAATGGAATTTCTTGCGCGAATTCAAATTGATGCTTCAAGACTTGAACAAATTGTTGAAGACTTGCTACTTCAGTCTAAGATTATGGAAAATAAACTACACTTAGAAAAGACTGAGTTTAATTTAAAACAATTCTTTGATGGTATTATTTACGAGAAAAGACGTGAACTCCATAATGCAAATATTGATGTTGTATTAAATTGTCCATCAAACGTGATGATAGTAGGGGATCACTTCCGCTTAAGTCAGGTATTTATAAACTTATTCAATAATGCGATTAACTATGCAAAAGATAAATCGATTAAGATTGATTGTGATATATCAAGTAAGAATTGGACAATTAAATTCTGTGATACTGGGGCAGGGATGAATGAAGAAATTCTGCCACATGTATTTGACAGATTCTACCGTGGTGATAATTATCGCGAGAGATATGCAAATAACACAGGTTTAGGCCTCTCAATCTCTAAGTCCATCATTGAAGCGCATGATGGAACGATTACAGTTGAAAGTGAACTCAATAAAGGGACATGTTTTACAATAAAAATGAATCCTACAGTAACATTATACTAAGCAAGTGAAAACTTGCTTTTTCTATCAAATAGTGTTCAAATAGACCTTAATATGCTATAATATCTATGGAGTGTGCTTATGGAAATAACATTTATAAACCAAATAGAGGAAGCGCGTTATGACAGTTTTGAAGAAAAATTAAAACCGCTTCTAGAAAAGACTTTAAAACTCACAGGATTCAAAGATAATGTGAGTCTTTCAATTGTGGTGGTTGATGATGAAACCATTCACAATTACAATAAGGAATTTAGAAACATCGATCGTTCGACTGATGTTTTAAGTTTCGTTGATGGCACTGAGATTGAAGGAGCTATCTCTTTAGGTGATATTATTGTTTCGAGCGAGACTTGTGAAAGACAAGCGCAGGAGTACAATCATTCGCTGGAAAGGGAATTTTTGTTTCTTGTAGTCCATGGGTACTTACATTTATTAGGGTACGATCATATGAATGATGAAGATGAACGTGTAATGATAAACTTACAAAAGGAGATTTTGGATGGCTTTGCTGATCGATCTAATTAAAAGATTCATAAAGAAATTTATCCATGCATTTGAAGGCTTATGGGCAGGCATACGTTATGATCGCAGCATCTTAGTTCAATTTCTGATTGCATTTGCAGCAGCTGTTGTCTTTGCAATCTTGAAAATCAGTTTTCTTGAATGGATGTTTGTTATTAATGCGATGTTTGTCGTTATTATTACGGAATTTCTTAATTCTGCAATTGAAGATGTTTGTGATCTTTTAGTTGCTAAGTATGATTTACATGTAAAAGAAATTAAAGATATTGCCGCAGCTGCTGTGTTATTGTCAGCAATCTATGCAGTTGTTGTCGCAGTGATTATCTTTTGGAGGCATTTAGTATGAAAAACAAGTTACTCAAAGAAGCATTTAAGGCAATGGAAAATGCCTATGCACCCTATTCAAAGTATCATGTCGGTTCAAGTATCTTGACCACTGATGGAAAAATTACAATTGGTGCAAATATAGAGAACGCTTCTTATGGTGCTACAAACTGTGGTGAGCGAAGTGCTATCTTTGCTTGTTACTCAAATGGATATCGTCAAAAAGATATCCAAGGTATAGCAATTGTTACTGATGGGGAGATACTTGCAGGTCCATGTGGGATTTGTAGACAAGTACTATCAGAACTTTTGAATGAAGATACTCCAATCTTCTTATCTAACGGTAAAGAAGAAAAAACTACAACGATTAAAGAGCTCTTACCAATGAGCTTTGGAAGAAAGGATTTAGATGAAAGAATTTAAATCAGGTTTTGTTTCTATTGTTGGTCGTCCCAATGCAGGAAAATCAACACTGCTTAATCGACTGGTCAAACAGAAGATTGCAATAGTAACAGATAAACCACAAACTACACGAGATGCCATTATAGGTGTCCTAACGGAAGATGATTACCAAATTATCTTTACAGATACACCTGGAATCCACAAACCAAAACATGAACTTGGAAACAGAATGAATGCCATTGCTTACTCAAACTTTAGAGGCATGGACTTAATTTATTATGTTATGGATGCCAGTATTCCTTTAGGTGGCGGTGATGAGTTTCTCATTGAGAAATTAAGTCATGTAAAAACACCGATTATCTTACTTTTAAATAAGATAGATAAAATAACACAAGATGAACTCTTATTACGTATTGTTGAAATGCGTGCAAAACTGAATGTTGCAGAGGTTGTTCCACTATCAGTGACAGAAAATGATAACATCGATACTCTACTTGAAGTAACCTTAGGTTATTTAGATGATGGCATCATGTATTACCCTAAAGATTCAGTGTCTGCTCATCCTGAGCAGTTCATTATTGCAGAAATTGTTCGAGAAAAAATCATTAACTTAACACAAGAAGAGTTACCGCACTCGGTTGCTGTAGCCATCGAAAAAATGACAAGAACAAAAAATGCTTTAGTGATCAGTCTTGTGATTTTTGTTAATAGACCTTCACAAAAAGGTATGATTATTGGAAAACAAGGCTCAATGATTCGTCAGATCGGTCAATCAGCACGTGAAGAGCTTGAACTCTTACTGGGAGAAAAGATTTATCTTGAAACCCATGTGCGTGTGGAGAAGAACTGGCGCAATAAAGACAGATTACTAAATCAATTAGGATATATTGAGATTGAAGAAGAATAGTGAAGATGTTGGATATGTAATATCCAATACTCCTTATCGAGAATATGACGCAATGGTCTTATTCTTAGGTGAAGAATTTGGTTTATTTAGATATGTTTTAAGAGGGTATCATAAACCAAAAGCCAAACAAACGAGTTTGGGTCTTGAATTTACAAAGGTTAAGTTAAGATTTGACTATAAAGAAAACAGTCTTCAAACAATTAAGAGTGGTGAGCTTCTAGAAAGCTATCGCACACTTAGATCTGATTATGATTGGTTAACACAGATGGCATTGTTTATGGAACTATTGAGTCGATTTTATAATGAATCTCATCAAAAGTTTTGGATTAAAGAAACAGCATCTATGTTTGAGAAAATATCTATTGAAGATTTAACAGTTTTTCTTAGTCAGCTAATTAAAGACTTAGGGATTACACCTGTAGTTGATTATTGTGTTATTACAAAATCACAATCTGTATCCGACTTTTCCATTGAGAAAGGCGGCTTTGTATCTAAAGCATACAGAAAAACAGGCAGTAATATTGATTTGAATATGTTGAAGATGATTCGTTATTTATTCATAACAGAATCAATAAACAGTGATGTTTTACAAAACTTTGAAAATACTTATGAGCTCACCAACTTGCTTATAAGATATATAGAATACTATGAAGGTATTAAGATAAATAGTTGGAAATTGATAGATTAAACAATTATAGAACGGGATGGTGCTTGTTAATGAGTCAATTTGAATTTGAAAAAATCGTTAGTCATGTAAGAACTTCAGGATTTGTATTCCAAGGTTCAGAAATTTATGGTGGTCTTGCTAATACATGGGACTTTGGTCCTTTAGGAATTAACTTAAAAGATAATGTTAAAGAATTATGGTGGAATGCTTTCATTCGTAAGAACAGATACAATGTAGGGCTTCAATCTGCAATTCTAATGAACCCACAAGTATGGGAAGCAAGTGGTCACTTAGCTACTTTCAATGATCCATTGATGGATTGTAGAAGTTGTAATACACGTCATCGTGCAGACAAACTTATCGAAGAGTTTACAGACAATGCAGTAAATGCAGGCGCAATGACAGTTGAAGAGATGTCAGCTTATATTGAAGAACATCAAATACCATGTCCAAAATGTGGTAAGCATGACTTCACTCCAATTCGTGAATTCAACCTCATGTTTAAAACATTCCAAGGTGTCGTTGAAGAAAGTAGTAACGTTGTTTACCTACGTCCTGAAACAGCACAAGGAATCTTTGTTAACTTTAAAAACGTACAACGTTCAATGCGTAAGAAATTACCATTTGGTATTGGACAAATCGGAAAATCATTTAGAAATGAAATTACACCAGGACAATTCATCTTTAGAACAAGAGAATTTGAACAAATGGAACTTCAGTTCTTTACAAAACCTGAAGAAGCAGACCAATGGTATGAGTACTGGAAGCAATTCGCAATGGATTTCTTAGTAGATATCGGTTTAAAAGCAGAAAATCTACGATTTAGAGATCACGATGCAGATGAATTAAGTCACTATTCAACAGGAACTGTTGATATTGAATATAAATTCCCATGGGGATTCGATGAAATTTGGGGAATTGCAAATAGAACAGACTATGACCTAACACAACACCAAACACACTCAAAACAAAACCTTGAGTACCATGATTCAGAAACAAACGAGAAGTATATTCCGTATGTTATTGAACCATCACTTGGAGTTGAGCGTTTAATGCTGGCTTTAATGTGTGAAGCATATGATGAAGAAACATTAGAAAATGATTCACGTACAGTGATGCGATTCTCACCAAGAACTGCACCTATTAAAGCAACAGTCTTACCACTTTCACGTAAGTTATCAGAAGATGCACGTAAAGTTTGGGAACAACTGGTCGATGAGTTTGAAACAGAGTTTGATGAAACTGCAAGTATTGGTAAACGTTACCGTCGTCAAGATGCTATCGGTACACCATACTGTGTAACATTTGACTTTGACTCACTAGAAGACAATATGGTTACTATTAGAGAGCGTGACTCCATGACACAACAACGTGTCACTGTGGATGAAGCGATTGAAATTATTAAAAAAGCAATAAAGTAAATAAAGGGATGAATGTATGTCACAAATACCAAAGGAACTAATCGATGAAATAAGAAGTAAATCTGACATTGTCGAAACTATATCTTCATATATACCTTTGAATAAAAAGGGTAAGAACTATATGGCCTTATGTCCTTTTCATGATGACAGTAATCCTTCAATGTCAGTAAACCAAGAAAAACAAATATTTAAATGTTTTGTATGTGGTGCAGGCGGTAACGTCTTCACCTTCATACAGGATTATGAAAAAGTTCACTTTGTAGAAGCAGTAATTAAGCAAGCTAAGACTGTGAACATTGATATGGCTCAGTATGAAACAACAAGTATCAAGCCCGTTAATAAACGTAAAGAAACACTTGTATCACTTATGAATGAAGTCAGAAACTTTACCTCTTATCAACTAAAGACGAAAGAGGGGGCTGTTGCTCAGGATGTCTTACATAAACGCGGATACTCCGATGAAATACTCGCTCACTTTGGTGTGGGTGTTGCCTTATCAAACAACCAGATTTATGAATTTCTAAGCGCAAAAGGTTATCAAGAAGAAGAAATGCTTGCAGTTGATATCATCCGTATTGGATCCAACAAGATTCAAGATGTCTTCTATAACCGCCTGATGTTTCCAATATCCAATCAATATGGAGAAGTTGTAGCCTTTAGTGCAAGAACACTGGACCCCAATAGTACAGTAAAATATATTAATACAGGAGAAACTGAACTTTATACTAAAAGCCATCATCTATATAACTTAGATAAGGTTAAAGAAAAGTTCAGACATGCTGATCGTATTATCATTACTGAAGGTGTTACGGATGTCTTTGCATTTAAAATGGCAGGCTTTGATGAAACAGTCTCAACACTGGGTGTTAGCTTATCAAACGAACAACTGACACTGCTTAAACGCAATACAAAGTCGGTAGTGCTTGCTTTTGATGGTGATAAAGCAGGTTATGATGCAACATATGAAATTGGAAAGAAAATCAGCGAAGCTCAGATTCCAATTAAGATATGGTATAATGACTCGGGCTTAGATCCAGATGACTTATATAAAAAAGAAGGTGCCAAAGCATTAAGCGATGGCTTAGAGGATGCTTTAGGCTGGTATGACTTCTTGCTTGTATACGCTACTGGATTATACGGCAATGACTCTTTTGATAATAAAAAGCGAATGATTAACTTCTTTCTACCACTTTTAGCATCAGAAGATGACTTAACCATCAGTTTCTACATCACAAAACTAGCGCAAATGACGCAGTTTGATGAAGAGACATTGAAAACACAGTTAGAAAGTCATAAACAAACAGTAAGTACTCATAATTATCCAACATATGTCGAATATGAGGAACCAACATATTTCCCTGATGAAGCATATAACGAAACATATAATTATGAAGAAACTGCACCCAAGATTGCCTTAACACAAAGCATATCTCGCGCAGAACTAGAAATATTAAACCAAATGCTTTTATCAAAAGAGGCAAGCTTTATTTATCGTCGTGAGTTGGGCTATATGCCATCACCCTTAGCACAAGAAGCGTCTCTTTTAATTCAAAACTTTTACCGAACACACGATATCTTAAATATTGCGGATCTACTATCAGATGATATATCTGAGCAGATGCAATCATTCTTACTAGAAATACAAGATAGGTTGGTAACAGATAAATATGAAAAAGCGATTATGTATGAGAATATTGAGTTTCTTAAAGACCGTGTTAATTTAAACGACTCACAGCTCACTGTAACCAAGATTAAACAAGCCCAAAACTTAGATGAGAAAACAAAGTTGTTGGATGAATTATTTAAAAAGAAAAGTACCAGGAGGTAGTTTATTATGAAACAAGTTAAAACTTTAGATTCAGTTAAATTAACTTTAATTAAAACTTATGAAGAAGAGGGTGTCTTGCTGAACAGCGAGGTTGAAAGACAAACACAACACTTGAAATTAACAGATGAAGAAACTGACGAACTCTTTACATGGTTTGGAGAAAACGACATTACTTTAACAGATGAAACTGATGAAGATGAGTTTGATGAAAACGAAGAATTCTTAGGTGATGATGAAGAGGATACAGATGGACCTTTTGATGAGTCCTTAAATACTGTTGACTTAAGATCATATGACAATGAATTAACAACACAAAACGAGATCCGTATCTCAGATCCAGTAAAAATGTATCTGAAAGAGATTGGTCGTACAAACCTATTAACCGCAACAGATGAGCTAGAAATTGCCCGACGTGCACACGAAGGTGAACTGGCTAAAACAATGTTACGTGAAATCTACAAAGACAGAATCGATGAAGAAATTACAGATGAAGACTTAGCAAAGATTGAAATGGATGATCTAGCAAGAACACTGGTTGCTAATTATAAAAATGATGAAGCAAACCTTGCATACGTCGAAAACATCTTAAATGCATACCAAGATGGTCAAGAAGCAAGAGATTTATTAATTTCTGCTAACTTACGTCTTGTAGTATCGATTGCGCGTAAATACTTAGGTCGTGGAATGTTATTCTTAGACTTAATTCAAGAAGGTAATATGGGACTAATTCGTGCAGTTGAGAAGTTTGACTACTCACTGAAATATAAATTCTCTACTTATGCGACATGGTGGATTAGACAAGCGATTACGCGTGCTATTGCTGACCAAGCAAGAACAATCCGTATTCCAGTGCATATGGTTGAAACAATCAATAAATTAACACGTATTCAAAGACAACTTGTTCAAGAATTAGGTCGTGAACCTGAAGCAGAAGAAATTGCAGCTAAAATGGAAAACATGACACCTGAGCGTGTTCGTGAAATCCAAAAGATTGCACTTGACCCTGTATCATTAGAAACACCGATTGGTGAAGAAAACGACTCACATCTGGGTGACTTTATTGAAGATAAAGATGCCTTATCACCAAGTGATTTCGCTAATAACCAATTATTAAAAGATGAGATTGATATGGTACTTCAAGGACTAACTGAACGTGAAGAGAAAGTCCTAAGATTACGTTTTGGTCTAGAAGATGGCCGAACACGTACATTAGAAGAAGTTGGTAAAGAGTTTAATGTTACTCGCGAAAGAATTCGTCAAATCGAAGCCAAGGCATTACGTAAATTAAAACACCCAACACGTTCAAAACGCTTACGTGACTTCATGGAATCAAACTAATGATTCTGTCTCGAAGACTACAAGCAATTCTTGATTTAGTAGAAGACAGTGATGTTCTAGTTGATATCGGAACAGATCATGCGCTTTTATTAATCAAAGCAATTATAGATAATAAAACTAAGAAAGCTTACGGACTTGATATCGCATCAGGTCCCTTACGCTTTGCTAATGAAAATATTGAAAAACATGGTTTAACTGATAAAATCAAAACGATGAAATTAGATGGTCTTAAAGGTTTTAATGAAGATGCTGATACATTTGTCATTGCCGGATTGGGATATGAAACAATTATGGGTATTCTCATGAACTATGAGTTTACAGATACACAAAATATTATTGTTCAATCTAACTCAAAGAACTTCGAATTCAGACAAGATCTTATAACCAATGGTTTTACAATCGTAGATGAGCTGTTTTTCTATGAAAACAAGAAATCAGTTACGATTATGAAACTAAAAAAACAAGATTCACAGTTAAGTATGGCTGAGTTATACTTGGGTCCGATCTTAAAAGACACAAAGAACCAAGATTATATCACCTACCTATCACATGAATATGACAAGATGAAAGAGGTTATAAAATATAACCCAAGCTTTTTAGAACGATATGAAATATTAGAAAATTATTTAAAAGAGAAAGGAGTTATATCATGAAGCAAATTACTCAAGATCTTATGAAAGTAAATCACTTTAAAGAATTAACTCAAGTACAGGAAGATGTACTCAAAGTAATCAATCGTAAAGAGGATTTGATAGTTCTTGCGCCAACAGGGTCAGGAAAAACACACTCCTTTTTATTCTCAATTTTAGAAACAATAAATCCAGCTGAAGCAACAACTCAAGCAATTATTTTAGCACCAACACGTGAACTTGCGATGCAAATCTATGACTTTAGTCATCGTATACAAGAAGTGGATGCACGCTTTAAGATTGAACTGGCTATTGGTGGTATGGATAACAAACGTCTTCAGTCAAAACTGGAATCACAACCACACTTACTTGTCACAACACCTGGTAAGTTTTTAGATGTACTCTCATGGTCAGTAGTCCGCTTAGACACTGTAAAAATGATTGTTATTGATGAGATGGACATGATGTTTGACTATGGTTTTGTTGAAGATATTGATGCTATCGCATCACGCTTTCAAAATGAAACACGATTCATGTTATTTAGTGCTACATTACCAAAAGGTCTTAACCAATTTATTAAAAAATATCTTACAAGACCCATTCAAATTGAGGCAAAAGAAACACGTTTCCAACCCAATATTGCACACTATTTAATTCAAAGAAAACACTTATCACTTGAAGAAGGGGTATTAGAAGTATTATCTGCCATTAACCCTTCATTGGTCATTGTCTTTTCAAATACAAAAGATCAAGTATCATCCATTGCCCGTTATTTACGCGAGTATGGAATTGACAGTGTTGAAATTCATGGTGATGTAAGTGATAGACAAAGAACACAAATTGTAAAACGCATTCGAACAGGGCAAGTACAATATATTATTGCTACTGACTTAGCAGCACGTGGTATTGACTTACCAGAGATTTCGCATGTTGTTAATGCGAATATACCAACACATGATCTTTCATTCTATACCCATAGAGCGGGAAGAACTGGACGTACAGGACGTGATGGAATATGTATATCACTTGTTGATGAAAGTGATCAAAATGCTATCTCTAGATTGATCCAAAACAATATTGAATTTAAGTTTAAGAGAATTATTAATGGCCAAATCAATGATGCAAGACCTTTCTTCAGTTTTGAAAGACGTACGCGCAAATTAGATCAAGAAGTTGTTAATAAATTAAAACGTAAAAAGGTAAAAGTTAAACCCGGTTACAAAAAGAAACATAAAGCACAAATTGAAAAATTAATGCAAAAGAAAAAACGTGAAGTTATTAAACAAGATATTCGACGTCAGAAAAAAGAACGAAATAAAGACCGTCAAGAAAGATTGAAAGTAGATTAAACTATGAACTTATTTAAAAAGGACAGGTACAAGGGAAGCAGTAACCATCTTCAAACAAGCATTGATATGATGAAATCAATGAATCGTCGTTTGATGTTTTTGATGCTTTCTATTGCAATTGTGGCTGGTTCTTTAATTGGTAGGCTCTATTATATTCAAATATTGAATGCTGATTACTACCAAAGTTTGGTTACATCTAAAGAGACAGTTCCAAGAGTACAAGGGACAGCACGTGGCGAGATATTTGATGCTAATGGCGAGTTAATTGTTACAAACAAACCTATTAATACAATTAACTTCTATACAAACTATGGTCTATCAATGGATGCACAATGGGAATTAGCAATGAAGTTTGCTAAACAATATGAAGTTGATTTTAAACTTATGGATCGTGAACTTAAAGATTTATGGTTGTTTTTAAATGATAATGGTAATGATCTCATAAGTAATGAAGAACTAAAGAAAATTGACTACGATAGTAAGGAAGCTGACCGCATTAAGTTGAGTCGTGTTACTGATGAACATCTTGCAACTTTGAGTGATGAAGAAAAAGAAGCATTTAAAATATACTTAAAGATGAACACACAAACACAACGTAATGCAGCTGTAATACTTGAAAATGCCAGCGATGAAGATATATCATTTTTATCGGAACATCAAGCTGATTTCCCTGGATTTAGTTGGGGAACTACATGGAAAAGAGACTATGTTGGACCATCAGGACTGGAAAGTCTTATTGGTACCATTCAAGATATACCCGCTGAAAAGTTAAGTTATATGCGTGCTAAAGGCTATGCTACTAATGATAAAATAGGGACCAGTGGTTTAGAGTATGCTTATGAAGAGTATCTCTCTGGAGTTAAATCTGAGTTTAAGATTGATCCTACTACAGGTGAAAGTATTCCAATTGTTAAGGGTGAAAAAGGTCATGACCTTATTTTAACGATTGATTTAAAATTACAAAAACAAGTTGAAGCTGTAATTGAAGAGCAATGGAATTCAATTAAAAACCAAGCAAACCGTGAATATATGCATGGTATTGATTATGTCCTATCCGATCCTCAAACAGGAAACATACTTGCGATAGTTGGACTGCGCCAAGATGCAGATGGGAACACCTATAATGATCCTTCTGCAGTCATGCTAGAGGCCTTTACTGTAGGTTCTGTAGTTAAAGGTGCAACAGTCTATGCTGGTCTTCAAGAGGGTGCTATTAAGCCAGGCGAGGTAATATTCGATGCGCCAATGTATATTGCAGGGACTCCGTCAAGAAGATCTTGGAGAAATCTTGGAAACATGACCGATGTTACTGCTTTACAACGTTCTTCAAATATTTATATGTTCAACATTGCTATCAGAATGGGTGGCGGTAAGTATATTCCAAATGGCCCATTAAACTTTTCTAAACCAATTGATCAAAACTTTGCACAACTTAGAAACTATTTTGGTCAGTTTGGCTTGGGTGTAGAAACTATGGCTGACTACCCACGTGAAGAGTTAGGCTATAAAGGTGAAACTCAAAATGGTGGTCTTCTGTTAGAATTTGCGATTGGACAGTATGATAACTATAATGCGATGCAGTTAAACCAATATGTTTCAACTGTTGCAAACAATGGTTATCGACTCAAACCCAACTTTGTTAAAGAAGTAAGGAACAGTATTGATAATACAGTAATATTTAAAAACAGTCCGGAAATAATAAATGAGTTGACAGGAAAGCAGAGTCTTGCTAGAGTACAAGAAGGCTTTAGAATGTGTGCCTTCATGGGAGATTGTGGTCCTTACCGCACGAAACCTTATACTTCTGCAGGTAAAACTGGAACCGCAGAATATAGTTCCTATGGAGTTACAATGATTAATAACTCGTTTATCTTTTATGCTCCGTTTGAGAATCCGGAAATCGCATCAAGCTGCATTCATAGTGCTGCTTACTACTATCCACGCGACTATGAAAACATCTGTAAAATTATCAACCCTAAAGTTGCAGATATATATATGAATTCTAGATAAATTATGTTATAATTAAAACGCTTAAAGTTTGGAGGTTTATTATGAGACATCAAGTAACACTAAAATGTACAAGTTGCAACGAAGAAAACTATATCACTACACGTAATAGAAGTCTTCATCCTGATCGTATGGAAGTTACAAAATACTGCCCACGCGAACGCAAACATGTATTACACAAAGAAAAACGATAAGAATCATACACCCCAGTTGGTGTATTTTCTTTATCCTGAGGTAAATAATGAATATTAAAAAGATAGAAAGTGGTTATGCTGCATCGAATACTTATTTCATTTCAAAAGGAAATAAAATGATTGTAATAGATCCATGCTTAAACCCAAATAACAATGCGCTTGCACTATATGATGCAATTGAAGGCTATGATGTAGAAGCTATATTGATTACCCATGCCCATTTTGATCATATCAGTGGTATTGATGCAATAGCTCAAAAGGTACACTGCCCAGTATATGTTCATCATAAAGAAGCAGAATGGCTCAAAGATGCCAATCTAAACCTTTCAACGATGATTCCAGAACGTGTATCAATTCAAACAGAACCCATATCAATAGACTTAGGTCGATTAGATTTACCTTCGTTCAGTTTTGATGTCGTGCTTACTGCAGGACATACGGCATACTCTGTATCATATTTAATTGATGAATATTGCTTTAGTGGCGATTTTATTTTCAAAGGCTCAGTTGGACGAATGGATTTACCAACTGGCTCTCAGACAACCATGTTAGAAAGCATTAAAGAGTTTTATAATCTATATAAAGATAAAAACCTTACCTTATTTCCAGGACATGGGCCCCAAACAACACTTCAAGATGAAGTGCATACAAATCCATTTTTCAAATATATATAACAATGAACCTTATTACATGATGTAATGAGGTTTTTTTTAAGGATTTATAAACTTTAAGAACTACTTTATAATATGGAACGACTCGAAATGAATTTTGATAATCTTATGATGGAAATCGTAACAGATAAGATAACGGATATACATATTGATCCCATAAAAAGAACGATTATATTTAGAAGGCATAAAAGAAAAGTAAAAACACTCAATACAAATGTTAAAGAGCTATATGAGTATCTTAAGTTCAAATCAAATATTTCACTTGAGAGCTTCTCAAATCTACAAACTGGCAGTTTTACTTATACAGTCTTCGATAAACGTTATTATTTACGATTTGCGATATTAGAGAACTATGCCCGAAGTCATGGTGTTTTAAGAGTACTTAATATTAAACCCATCGATAATTTAAGTCAGTGTGGTATAGATAAACAACAAGTACATATGATTCAATCAATTCTAAATAAAAGCCATGGTTTAGTCTTGTTCTGTGGTAAAACAGGGGCAGGGAAATCAACCACAATGTTTGCGGGATTGAATGAAATTAAAGATAAGGAAATCTTTACATTAGAAAATCCAATAGAGAAGTATTTTGAACATATGATTCAACTTGAATGTACTGATGAGTCCCTTCATTTACACATATCACAGCTTTTAAGGCATGACCCTGACATCTTAGTGATAGGGGAGATTAGAAACTCAATAGAACTACAACAAGCGATACGTGCGGCTTTAAGTGGGCATCTGATTGTAAGTACATTGCATGCAGGTGATGCCAGTGAAGTTATTTTAAGATTAAGAGATTTACAAATCTCAGAGTTTGAACTGGAAGCAGTATTAGAAGGTATTATTTTTCAAAGTATTGTAGGGCTAGATGACTTTAAATTTGAAGTATACGATAGGACAAGATTATGTCATATATTAAAAAAATAAAAACGAAAGTAAACAAAGCAAAGTATAAGGTATATGCACCAGTAGTTTTAAGCATCTTAAATAAGAATTTTAATTATGATGATGTTAAAGAATTTCTTAATCTACCCTATGCTAATGTATCATCCTTTATCGCTTCATTAACAAAGATTAACTTTGAGTCTCTGAGTCAAAAAGATCAACTCGCATTTTATATTGGGTTTTCAAAGTTTGAAAAGCAGTTAAAGCAAGATCTCTTAAAGAAAATGATGTATCCAATCTTTCTTTGTATTCTATCTTTTGTGATGACACTTTACTTCTCAAATAGCTTTGCGCCAAGTATTATTGATCTGCTTCATGGCTTTGAAGTAAATACACAAATATTGTCTTTTCTACATCTATTAATTAATATCGTAAAATGTCTGATGTTGATAGTACTTTTATTCATAGCTTTACTCCTTTTAGTCTTATTGCAAAAAGACTTTAGCTATGTTTTATATATTCGTTTTCATCATTATCGTTTTATGTCTTTAATCAAAAATTTAATGACATTAAGATTTTCCTTTGTATACCTCTTTTTACTCCAAAGAGAGCTCAACACACAAAGAATACTGAATGAAATTAAAAATAGTATCGGAATAGCTGATGTTAAGTGGCTCGCGTTTCATATAGAAAAAGAGATGCTAAAAGGTCAAAGCTTACTGGATGCTTTCAACCAGGCCTATTTTGAACCGCTTTTTCTCGTCCACATTCAACAAGGTTATTTCACAAAAAATCTCACAGAGTCTATCAAATCATATATTGAACTGATGACACAAATCATACAAGCACAAGCGCAAAGTATGATACTACTCTTCAAAACCTTAACCTACATTTATATTTTAATACTCGTTAGCATTTACTATTATTTTTTATTTCAACCCTTATCAATCATGGAGGCGATATTATGAAACGATATGGATTCACACTGTTAGAGATGGTCATTGTTATGGGCGCAATTGTGGTCTTGTTTTTACTGACGATGCCAAACATTACAAACACGATGAATGTTATTGATGATAAAGGTTGTGATGCACAAATTAAGGTAGTCGATGCAGCCATCTTACAGTATCGACTTAAAAATGATCGTTTACCTACATCGATTCAAGATTTAGTGAATCAAAAGTTTCTAAGTCAAAAGCAGACTAAATGTAATAATAACAAACCAATTAAAATAAGTAATGGACAAGCACATGAATAAAGGTTTCACACTCATAGAATTGTTAATAGTCTTGATGATTTCAAGTTTAATTGCATTAGTTTTCTCTGTGCGTTTATTTAATTATGAACTGACATATATCCACCCTGAATCGTGTCAACTTCAAGCTATGGCGAATAAGACGCAGTGTACTTATAATGATTCCATCTATTTTAATAAGAATGGTAATATTAACCAAGCCCAAACTGTCAAGATTGATGGAACACGCTGTGTTTTTCAATTGGGGATGGGACGTTATCGCTGTGAATAAGGGATACATTTTAATAGAAGTTATATTGAGCCTTTTCATATTGATTCAAATCATCAATATTTTGTCGATGCTGCTGGAGGTTATCGTATCAAACGCGGCTTTACTGTAATTGAGATGTTAATAGGACTGATGGTTTCGAGTCTAATACTTGTATTAATCACATCAATATTAACTATCATGATAAATCTTGATGTTCCAAGCACATCTCAGATAGAAGTTTTCGAGCTTCAGGTAATACAACTTCTTCAACGTAACCCAGTGTTAAAGTGCAGCATGGATCGTTTAGAAACACACTCATTTGAAATCTATTTTAATCGCAATAGAATTGTAAAAAGCCCAGGTTATGAAATTCTTTTAGAAAACATTGAGAACTTTAGTATCAACTGTGAGGGGTTTTTCAATTTTGAAAGTGAAGGCATAAATTATGAAATCAAATTCAAATCGTAGGGGACAAGTATTAAGCTATGTTTTAATATTCTTTATGATGTTTTTATCTTGGTTTCATTTTACAATAAAGAAGTTGACTGATTATTATAATGATCAGTACAATATTAGAAAAGTTAAAGTCCATCTCGATATCGAGGAAGAAGCGATTCGATATCTTGAAGATGCCTATCCTGATGTTCCGAGCCCAATTACTCTAAAGGGACATCGAATTGATTATCTTTGTGTTGAATTACAATGTGAGATTTCTGTAACTGGGGACTCAAATTACACATTTAAATATGTTATAATAGAAAGGAATTAACATAAAGTGAAAAATTAGGAGGAATATAAAATGATTTCATCAAATGATTTAAGAACAGGTATGGCAATTCTTCACGAGGATAACTTATACCAAGTATTAGGACAATCACAAAACAAAACAGCAATGCGTCAAATGATTGTAAAGGTTAAAGTACGTAATATGCACACAGGTTCAATTACTGAACTAAACTTTACAGGTGGCGATAAAATTAAGATTGCCCATATTGATAAAAAGACAATGCAATATCTATATGATGCAGGTACTGCATTAGTATTTATGGACACAGAAACTTATGAGCAAATTGAGCTTGATAAGAGTGTTCTTGAATGGGAAATTAACTTCTTAAAAGAAAATCAAGATGTTACAGTTATCATGTATCAAAACGAAGTTCTTGGAGTACAATTACCTGAAAAAGTTACATTAGAAATTGTTGAAGCTGAACCTGCTGTAAAAGGTGACACTGCAACAAATGCACAGAAAAATGCTGTCTTAGAAACAGGCTATGAAATTCGTGTACCACTATTCATTGATCGTGGTGAACTCGTAGTCGTTAATACAACAGACGGTAAATATACTGGACGTGCGAATTAAGTATCCTTTGGATACTTTTTTCTTTATTGAAATTATGTTAATAAGCCCATTTATATGGTCTTTTTCCTTGTTTTAACTTATAATATATTGGAATACTTCAGGGCAGGGTGAAAGTCCCGACCGGTGGTAAACCCCACGCGTCAATTTGACATGAACTGGTTAGATTCCAGTGGCGACAGTAAAGTCTGGATAAAAGAAGCATTTTTTATAATAGCCTTGAGTGTGATTTTTTTTCGCAGGAGGTTATTGTATGAAAAAAATATCTACTCGTAATTTGGTGATGATTGCTATGTTATCAGGATTATCCTACCTATTTTTTATGTGGGAGTTTAGAATCGTTGATCCATTGCAATTTGATCTAAGTGACTTATTTGTTTTGATTGCCGGATATACAATGGGTATTGGACCAGGAATCATAGTAGCTTTAATCAAAAATATCATTCATTTGTTTTTGAGAAACAGTCAGATTATAGGGGAAGTTACAAACTTCGTTTATGCTGTATTACTGATGCTACCACTTGTTTATTTTAAACCTAAAAAGTTAAGTAACAGACTCTTAATCTATTTAGGGACAATAGTGTTTGTAACACTGACAATGAATGTATTTAACTATTATATTTCGATGCCAATTTATAAAATTCCTAAGGATTTAAGATGGGGAATGATTGTTTCTACCTTTATTCCTTTCAACATTATAAAAACAGGCATTATTATCTTTATATTCACGACTATTTATCCTTTTTTAGATAGAATGTCACACTAATTATGTTATAATTTTGATAGAGGTGAGGGAATTTATGAAAACACGTATGGAACGATACAAGGAACTAAGGGAAAAGATGTCTACTGAAGTGAATCAGGAAGTTCAATCCCACGATTTGTCACAATATGCAAATCGTTTAAATAAGATTGATGAAGACAACTTCGAGGACATGAATCAAACTGGTCCTGAATATGAACCGACTCGTGCTAAAGAACTTGATTTAAAGAAATATGAGACTTTTGAGAATGAATACTTAAAAGACTTTTTAGATGAAGTAAAGTCATATAATATTGAAAAAGGAAATCGTTTAGTTGAAGATACTGAACAAAACATATTAGAAGAAATTAATGCTCATAAGAAAGTTGAGCCTGTACTGGGTACAAAAGAAGCTCCCATTGGTTTAGAAGACCTGGAAGCATTAGAAGCAGGGACCTTTGGTCTTAAGGAGAAACCTGCTGCACCTGTAGTCGATGAAAAGATTGAAAGCGTGATGAGTGATTCTCAAGCATATAATTTCGATCAAATGCTTGAAGCAGTTACATCTGAAACAGCCTTGGTAAATGATGAAACATCAATGCCAGAAGATGATTTCTTAGATGAATCAGTTGAAGAGGTTGTAGTATTTACTGAAGCAGTTGAAGAAACTGTTCCTGTTGAAGAAACTGAAGTTGAAGCTGTCATGGACACGGATTCACTGATTGACTCACTACAAAGTGGAAACTTTATGGTAGACAATGATGTTGAACCTGTTGTGCCTACAGAGGTAGAAGACGACATTTTTGCTAATTTACGTACTTTTGATTTAGAACTTGAACAAGAGATTCGTCAGCAAGCTGATGAAATTTTCAATCAGAATACGGGTGAATTAGAATCACTACGTATGACATCAAATGAAAATAGTAAAGCTAAAGAAGAAAACTTTGAATACGAAGAGAACTTTGATCCATTTTGGGAAGACTACTTACTAAAGATGAATCAACTTGAAGATAACATTGATACCGTTTTTGAACAGAAACGTGATACACTTAACTTTCCAAAAGATCGTGTTAAGAAAATTGTTATCGAAAATAAAGATCAGGAAGAAAGAGATATTACTCAAGAATTCTTGGCACTTACACGTGAAATTGAACGGGAAAATCTCGAGTCAATTGACTTAACTGGTAAAACAGAAGAAGAAATGTCAGTCGTAAATAAAGATAGCGTAGTTACGAATGATAAGAGTTTAAATACACAAGATGACTTTGGTACATCAGTTGTTGCAGGAAAAGAAGTGAAGAAGAATCGCTTCGTTAATGCTTTCCTTACAATTGCTTTGGCAGGGATTGTCTTAGGTGTTGCTATCGCAGTAAAATACTTTGTATTAAACTAGTATAAGATTAGGAGAATTATATGTTTAACATTGCAATTGATGGCCCTAGTGCCTCAGGAAAGAGTACGATTGCTAAGGCTTTAGCAAAGCTGCTAAACTTTACGCACATTGATACGGGGGCAATGTATCGCGCAATCGCATATGATTGTTTAAAGAATAAGATAGATTTAGATGATGAAGAAGCATGTTCAAAGCTTGCAGAAGCTACTGAGATTGAATTGTTAGGTGAGGGACAAGTATTCCTTAATGGAAGTAATGTCACTTATGCTATTCGCAGTGAAGAGATTTCAAAAGCTGCTTCTCAAATATCTAAATATAAAGCAGTACGTGAAAAACTTGTGCGTTTACAACAAGAAATCGCAAGTAAAAAGGGATACGTAATGGATGGTAGAGATATCACTTCAGTCGTGTTACCTGATGCTGAAATTAAAATATTTCAAAACGCTGATGCTTCTGTAAGAGCAAAACGTCGCTTTTATGAACAAGCTGAAAAAGGCTTAGAAGTAGACTATCAAGATATCTTTGATGATTTGGTAGAACGCGATGCACAAGATATTAACCGTAGTGAATCACCTTTAATTAAGGTTGATGATGCAATTGAGATAGATACAACATATCTTTCAATAGCTGAAAGTGTTGAACTCATTATGAGCATAATCAAGGATAGAGGTTTATTATGATAGATGGAATTGTAGCGATTGTTGGCCGACCAAACGTTGGTAAATCATCGCTTTTTAATCGAATTATTGGAGAAAGAAAATCCATAGTTCATGCTGATCCAGGTGTTACACGTGATAGAATTTACGGAAAAACATCATGGTTAACTAAAGACTTAAGATTCATTGATACAGGTGGTATTCAATTAGAAGACCAAGACTTTGCTAAAGAGATTCAAATGCAGGTAGATATCGCAATTGATGAAGCAGATATGATTCTTTTTGTAGTGAGTGCTATGGAAGGATTAACTGAGGATGATCTATATATTTCAAGATTACTTAGACAAACAGACAAACCTGTTATCGTTGTTGCCAACAAGGTAGATGATATGCAGTTTGTTTCCGATATCTATGAGTTTTATAACCTAGGTTTTGATACACCATATCCAACCAGTACTGAACATGGTATTGGTATTGGAGACTTACTTGATGAGGTTATTTCTAAATTACCACTTAAAGCTGTTAAAGATCATCATGAAGCATTAAGCTTTTGTGTTATTGGTCAACCGAACGTTGGTAAAAGTAGTTTAGTCAATGCCATCATAAATCAGGAACGTGTTATTGTCTCTGATATTGAAGGTACAACTCGAGATGCAGTCGACACTCCTTTTAAATATGAAGGGGAGGACTATGTTATAGTTGATACTGCAGGTATTAGACGTAGTGGTAGAGTTTATGAAAAAGTTGAGAAATATTCAGTATTACGTGCTATGAGTGCCATTGAAAAAGCTGATGTTGCACTATTTGTTATTGATGGAGAACGTGGTATCCGCGCCCAAGATAAACATGTTGCAGGTTATGCTCATGAAGCTGGAAAACCAATTGTTATTATTTATAATAAATGGGATACAGTTGATACAAGTGAAGTTGAAATGGAAGCTGTGCGTAAAAAAGTATATGAAGAATTCATCTACTTGGATTATGCACCTGTAGTATTTGTTTCAGCTCTTACAAGACGACGTGTTCATACAATATTACCACTCATCAACGAAGTATACGAGAACTCTCAAAGACGTATCTCAACAAGTGTAGTTAATGAAGTGATTCAAGATGCAGTTATGCTGACACCACCACCATCACACAATGGTCAAAGGTTACGTATCCTTTATGCATCACAAGTAAGTGTGGCACCACCAACATTTATCGTGTTTGTGAATGATCCAGAACTTGCACACTTCTCTTATATTCGTTATATTGAGAATTCATTACGACGTGCCTTTAACTTTGAAGGGACGCCAATTCATATTATGATCAGAAAGCGTGGTACAACATGAGAATCGCAGTAATCGGATCAGGTAGTTGGGGAACTGCACTTGCAAATATCCTTGCTACTAATAATCATGATGTTGTTATTTGGGGTAAAAGCGAAGCTGAAATTGAGGAAATTGATAAACATAAAACAAATTCAAAGTATTTTGAAAATGTTAAATTGAATTCAAACTTAAAAGCAACAACTTCATTTGAATCACTACATGATATGGATATATTTTTACTGGCAGTACCTTCAATTGCGATTGAAGAAGTATGTCAAAAAATCAGTAATATCATAGACAAAAAAGTAATTATTATTAACGTTGCTAAAGGATTCCATCCAGTAACACATGATTATTTAATGGATGTTATTCGTAAGAATATTCCAAAAGATAAGCTTCAAGCAGTCGTTAGTTTAATTGGCCCATCTCATGCTGAAGAAGTTGTAATTGGACAATTAACAGCAGTTAATGCAGTCTCAAAAGACTTAGAAGCAGCAACAATTGTTCAAGATTTATTCTCTAATGATACATTTAGAGTCTATACAAATGATGATGAAATTGGTTCGCAAATTGGTGTTGCAATAAAGAACATAATTGCACTTGCAAGTGGTGTCGCTAAGGGCCTTGGTCATGGCGATAATGCACGTGCGGCACTCATTACACGTGGCCTTGCTGAAATGAGTCGCTATGGCGTCTATTTTGGCGGTAGGATGGAAACATTCTTGGGTTTATGTGGCGTAGGTGACTTAGTTGTAACTGCAAGTAGTGAACACAGTCGAAACTTTCAAGCTGGATATTTAGTTGGTAAAGATAACGGACTTAAAACTTATAACGAAAGCTATGATAAAACTGTAGAAGGCGTATTCGCCGCAAAGATCGTGCACGATGTTGCATTAGAAAATAATATAGAAATGCCTATTACTGCTCAAGTGTATGAAGTGTTCTATAATTCAAAGAGCCCGGAAATTGCTATCAAAGAATTAATGGCTAGAGATTTGAAACATGAACTAAAATAGCTTGCACTTTAGAAGGTATAATGGTATCATTTTAATACATTAGGAGGAATATTATGAGTACAAAAATTTTAAATAAAAAAGCAATCGCTGATAACATGGCAGATAAATTAGATATTACAAAGAAAGATGCAGCAGAGTTTGTTGATGCATTCATCGAAGAAGTTAAATCAGTATTAGAAGAAAAAGGAACTGTTGATCTAGCAGGTTTCGGAAAATTCGAAGTACGTTACCGTGCAGCAAGAGATGGATTCAACCCTCGTACAAAGGAAAAAATCCGTATCGCTGAAACACATAGTGTTGCTTTCAAAGCTTCAAAAGCTTTAAAAGATTTAGTAAAATAAATTATATAGGAGCAACATGCTCCTTTTTTAATAGGAGGAACTTATGGGATTATTATTCGCATTCGCTGCTATAGCCATTTCTTTGATTGCTCAAAGTTATGTACAAAGCAGTTACAATAAATTTAGACAAATCAGTACACACAAAGGAATGCGTGGTGTTGATGTTGCACAAAGAATTTTAGATGCAAACGGCATTCACGATATTACTATCGTACAATCTAATAAAGGTGTCTTATCAGATCACTTTGACCCAAATAATAAAAGAATTGCATTGTCTCCAGAAATATACCAAGGTTCATCAATTGCCGCAGTTGCAGTTGCAGCACACGAAGTAGGACATGCTATTCAATACAATACAGGGTATGCTGGAATTAAACTTAGAAATACACTATTAAAACCAGCAATTGTAGCAAGCCAATTATCCAGTGTATTCATCTTCATGGGAATCTTATTTATAAACGGTTCAATGGGATGGATATTTGATGCTGGTATCATCATGCTGGGAGTTATTCTTGCATTTCAGGTACTAACACTACCAATCGAGTTTGATGCATCCGCAAGAGCTCTAAAGAACATAGAAGCACTACATATCGTTGATCCTGTAGAGCACAATGGCGCTAAAACAATGCTCACAGCTGCAGCACTTACATATGTCGCAGCAGTAGCCGGTTCTGCACTAAACTTAATGCGCTTTATTTCAATTAGAAATAGTCGCAGAAATTAGGAAATAAAAAATAAAACACATACTTTTAATTAGAGGTGATTCATATCTTTAATAAAGTAAGTGTTTTTTTATTATCCATATCCATGCTAACCAGTACAAATTATATCAATGTACAAAGAAACAAACTAAACTATGAAGTACTCGCTGTTTCTAGGGTCAATAACAGCTTATACATTGATGGTTGGGCAACAATGCCCTCAACACAAAACTTCACCTCCAAAAGCTCCCATGCGTACCAGCTAGAGTTGAAATCTAAGAACGATTTAATCAATATTAACGGAAAATTGACCAATCAGGATTTAACAAAGCAAATGGAATATCGAGGCAATCCAAAATGTTCAAGTAGTAGCACCAACAATATTAATTGTAATTATGATCATAAAAATGTTGGTTTTAGGTTCGAAGTAAACCTCAATCAATTAAAAACAAATGAGAACTATCAGGCATATCTAAAAATGAATGCAAAACAAGCAAAAACAAATTACAGGATTCCACTTTTCTACGTGAAAGAAGGGGCGACTAATATCAGCTATAATGGTCGACAATATCTTATTAACAGTGACTTTAAACATACAAAGCTTCAAGTCTACTCATCTGCACTAGTCGCACGATCAGGGCCCAGTCCATTAACTGCACCCATAGAAATTGGGAAGTCATGTTCAAGTGCACACGGAAACACTGGATTTTTATTGCAAAATGCGCAATTTAATCATATTAAGGATGTCAATATATATAATAAACAAATCACATATTTCAAGGTAAGGGTAGGCGCATATGGTTGTGTTAATCAAAGAATGCGAGTTGTAGAATCAACCAGCTCAAATCGCTATACTCACATACCAAGTACACATACAAACTATATCGGTGAGCCTATGACCATCAGAGTAAGACAGATTGAAAGCAAACCCGTCTTAACGAGTGAAAATATAGAAATCATGCAATACAGTACTTATGATCCATATTTCAAAGTTTTTGCGAGTGACACCCATGATGGTAATATTACAAGTAAAATTACATTAAAGAGTAATACAGTCAACACAAGGATACCTGGTGAGTATCAAACATGCTACACTGTTACAAACACATTTAATAATACAGCACAAAGCTGCAGGTTTGTAAAAGTAATACCTATACCAAGCAAGAGACGTTTTATTAGCAAATACACAGCCCATAATACTAGGCTATCACGATGGAATCGAGAAGATATAAAGGAAAGACTTCAAAGAGATGATAATGTAAGAATTCTAGAGTTCTATAAACCATGAAAAAAACGTAACTACTGTCAGTTACGTTTTCTTTTAGAAATAACACTATAATTAAGATATCAATACAACTGCGCATAATGTATATTATGTAAGTTATATATTATTATCTATATGTGTTAATCCCTATTATTGTAAATAAAACTTATTTTAAGTCTTTTAGATTGGATCTTCCATACTCAGGTAAACTCACATTAAAGTTATCTGATATCGTAGCTCCTATATTCGCAAAGGTACTATCTTTGTCTAACTCTCTCATATCTTTTAAACTTGGTGAATAATAAAGAACTGGAATTTCTTCACGTGTATGATCTGTTCCTGGAAACGTTGGATCGTTACCATGGTCTGCAGTAATGATGAGTAAGTCATCTTCTTTAATGAGTGGTAGAAGTTCTCCTAATTGAACATCAAACTCCTCAAGTTGTTTAGCATACCCTTCTGGGTTACGTCTATGACCCCATAAGGCATCGAAGTCTACTAAGTTTACAAATAGAAGCCCTTCAAAGTCTTTATTTTTAACAATTTCGATAGTTTTTTCCATTCCATCAAAATTACTCTTTGTACGTTGTGCTTCTGTAATACCTTCATTATCAAAGATATCAACGATCTTACCAACTGAAATTACATCATAATTATTCTCTTTGAGTGTATCAAGTACAGTTTTATTAAATGGTTTGAGTGCATAGTCATGACGATTAGGCGTACGTTTGAATTCGCCTTTCTTAGGACCGATAAATGGTCTTGCGATAACACGCCCTACTTTCCATTCATCTCTCATTGTAAGTTCACGCGCTATCTCACAAACTCTGTATAATTCTTCAAGACCAAATGTTTCTTCATGTGCAGCAATTTGAAGGACACTGTCAGCTGATGTATAAACTATCATTTTTCCAGTTTCCATATGTTCTTCGCCTAAAGCATCTAGAATTTCAGTACCACTTGATGCGTAATTACCGATAATACCATGACCTGTTTTTGCTTCGAGTTCATCTAGTAAATCTTGAGGAAAGCCTGATTCTGTAAATGTAATAAAAGGCTTATCAATATAAAGGCCCATAATTTCCCAGTGTCCTGTCATTGTATCTTTACCCAATGATGCTTCTTGTAATCTTTGAGTATATGCTAGTGGGTTTGATACAGGTTCAATACCTTCTATTTTATGTAGATTACCCATTCCAAGGGATTGCATCACAGGCATATTTAAGCCATTTACAGCTCTTGCGATGTTTCCAAATGTATCTGATCCAACATCACCATATTCAGCAGCATCATGTGCTGCACCGATGCCTACTGAGTCCATTACTATATTAATAATTCTTTTATATTTCATTTGAGTTATCTCCTTTTTTACTAAAATTAACATCTAAGAAGTTGTCATATTCTTCTTTTAACTTTTCGTTATCGACATGCGTATAAATTTGTGTTGTCTTAATATCGCTATGTCCTAATATTTCTTGAATAACACGTAGATCAACAGACTTATTTAACATATTTGTTGCTAAAGAATGTCTCAGTGTATGGGCTGAAATTTTCTTAGTAATTCCAACTTGGTTCCTTCTATATTGTATCATTGTATGAATATATTGGCGTGTTATTTGATTACCTCTTTCAGTAATAAATACAACATTAGACTTATAAGTTTCAAATTGTGGCCTGACAATATCAATATAATACTTTAAAGACTTAAGCGCCTCACTTGATATTGGAACCATCCGTTCTTTATTACCTTTACCAATAATCTTGAGCCATTTTTCTTCAAAGAATATTTGAGTAAATGTTAAATCTACACATTCACTTACCCTTATTCCTGTAGCAAATAGAACTAAAAGAATTGCTTTATCCAGTGAATCTTTCAAAGTTTCTTCTGGAAATGAGAATAATTTTTGCAAATCACCCTCATTTAAGCTTGATGGAAGCCTTTTGATGTCTTTTTTACCAGATAAATACGAGGTAACATTATGATCAACTAGATTATATTGTGTTAGATACTTAAAGAAATTTCTTAAAGTAGAAATCTTGCGTGTCACCGATGTGCTCGCATATTTATCTTCTAAAAAAGAGACATAATCTAAGAGTATCTCATAATCAATATCTTGATATGAATCAATCTCTTCTTCTTGTAGATATTGCATAAATTGATCTAAATCTTGAAGATATGCAGCAACTGTTTGTTCTGACTTTGGCTCTGTGTATTGAATATAGAAGATATAATCATTCTTTATTGTATTGATATCTTTATTCATCACTTAACAACTTACTGGCTCGCTTGAAGACAGAGCCAAATTCTTCATTGAGTTCTGATATCATAGAATCAGTATCTAAATCTTTACTGACTGTAAATAAGTCTAATTGTTCTTCAATATTTTCTGTTTCTTTAAGATTTGCAAGACCAACAGAAATAAAGTTAACACCTGAGTGATCATCGGCCTCAAATTCTGCATAAAGGCTCATGACACGTTCTAATATTTCATCTTGATTGTTTAAGTATTTATCTAATGTAATGGATCGAGCATGGGTTTTCATATCTTCAAATCTTATAGAGAATTGAATAGTTTTACCCATTAACTGACTTGCTTTAGCGCGTCTTTCTAACTCTTTAATCTCATGTAATATCTTTTCACGTAGTTCATCATAATCATAGATTGCTTGAGCAAAAGTTTGTGATTGGCCAATCGATTTAGTACTGTTACTTAGATCTAATTGATTGGATCCTCTACCATTTGCATAATCTATAAATACTTGGGCTCTATTACCCAAAATAACTCGTAATTGATCAAAAGATACATTGTTTAAATCACCAATAGTATGGACATTTAATGCCTTTAATCTTGGGACTGTCTTCTTCCCTATTCCATGCATTTCTTCAATTGGCAGTGGCCAAAGTTTACTTTCAACTTCTCTAATTCGTAAAACAGAGATTCCCAATGGTTTTTCCATGTCTGATGCCATTTTAGCCAAGAATTTATTGGGTGCGACACCAATACTGACAGGCAATCTTAACTCTTCTAAGATTGTCTTTTGAATTGATGTTGCTAGATCTAAAGGTCTTTTATACTCTTTTATCGCATCTGTTACATCAACATACACTTCATCTATAGATGCTTGTTGCACCATAGGTGAATAAGATCTTATGATTTCAACAAAGGCTTCAGATAACTCTGTGTAGAGTTCAAAATCAAGCTCAACAACAACTAAGTCAGGACACAATCTTTTGGCATGTGATAGTGGCATTGCACTGCCTACACCAAATTTTCTTGCTTCATAAGATGCAGTTGTGACAACAGATCCTTGAACATCACGACAAACAACTACCGGTTTACCTTCAAGTGAAGGGTCTTCTATTAAATGCGCACTTGCAAAAAAGGCGTTAATATCTATATGAAATATAACTCTTGCAGACATTAAACAGCCTTCCCTTCTTCGATTAATTTTCTAGCCGCATTAATGGAGTCTTCATTTAAGATTCCCATCATCATAATGGCTAAATGTGCTTCTTTTTCTTCATCACTCATCAGATTTACATGTGTAATACTTGTATTGTCTGTATCTTCTTTTGAGATAAGGTAATGGTCTGTCGCACATACTGCAACTGCAGGTAAATGTGTAATTGATATGACTTGCTTTTCTTTAGAGATTTGACGCATTTTCTGTCCAATCTTAAAGGCAACAGTTCCACTGACTCCTGTATCAATCTCATCAAAAATGAGTGTAGAGATACTTTGTACTTTTGAAAATACAACCTTAAGTCCCAACATAACGCGACTCAATTCACCACCTGATGCTACTTTAGATAATTCAGCTACAGGCATTCCTTTATTCATACTAATCATAAACTGAACCTGGTCAAAGCCCTCTTTATTAAAGTCTATTTGATTAAAATGAACTTCAAATACAGCATTATTGAGTGATAGGTCTTTTAATTCTTTAATGATGTATTTCTCTAAAAGTTTTGCTGCATCTTGTCTTTGTTGACTCAATTTATTTGCATCATTTTCTAAGCGTAATTGAATCTCTTTTAACTCATTTTGAAGGTCTGTCTTAAAGTCTTCATAATGCTCTGCTTTTCTTATTTGTGTTTCTAACTCTTCTTTTTTACTTAATAAGCTCTCAATCGTACCGTGTTTACGTATCATCTTTGTATACTGCAGCATACGTTTATTCATACGCTCAAATTCATACTCATCAAAGATAAAATTATCATTCATGTGTGAAATTTCATGTGAAATATCTTCAAATTGGTAGTATAAATCATGATACTGTTCTTTAAGCGATTCAATATTATCAAATAAAGGGAGTAGTTCATGTAAGCTACCCATAATATTTAAATCACGACTGAGTGCAGACTCGATTGTATTGAGGTCTTGTTTATTTCGTTCGTAGTTTTCTAAATGTTTCAGTGATTCATCTAATGAATCATAATCTTCTTGAGTTGGATTCAGTGTTTCTATATCTTTAAGTAAAAACTTAGAGAAAGCCAGTGCATCTGCATCAAGAACACTACTGTTGAGTAAATCTATTTCTTTTAATTTATTTGTATATTCTTTATAAGTTTCTTTATATTGATTTAAATAAGTATCGTCATTCATATAAGATTGAAGTAAATTTAAATGATTACGCGCACTCAATAAAGCATGTGTGTCATGTTGTGAGTGTATATCTATAACAAGTGACAGTACTGATCTAATTTCTTTTAATGTGACTACACGTCGATTTATCCTAGCAATACTGCGTCCACTACGATTCATTTCACGTGAGAATACAGTGACATCTTCTGAATCGATGTCAAAACCCATCTCTTGAAGTAACTGTGTTACAGGATCTGACTTTTTAAACATGAAGACTGCTTCTACAATACTTGCATCACCGTGTAGACCCACTATTTGTGATGTGCTACGCTCACCGGATACAAAGTTTAAGGCATCAACAAACAGGGACTTCCCTGCTCCTGTTTCACCTGTAAACACGTTAAAATGATCTGAGAGTGTCAGATTTATTTCTTCTATTAAAATAAAGTTTTTAATATATAAATTCAGTAACATAAAACACCTACTCTACTACTTTTAATATATGTTCAACATTTAAGTGAAACTTCATTTTTAAATCTTTTGCATGCAGATTTAAATCAGTATGCATTAAATTATAATTATATAGTCTGTGCGTTTTAATTAGAGGTTTGAGTACCCCATATAAAGTATGATAAATATCCTCTAAATCATAAATAATTACAGGTAAATTCATTTCATTGATCAAATCGATGAAATCTCTATCAATATTAAATACGGAGCGTGTATTCACAAGCCAATATGGTAAGTTGTTTACTTCTATCTTATTACTGACTGCTTCAGCTGTGGGTCCATAAGTAAAAATAACTGCTTTTGGATTGTTTGTTAGTTTATTAATATCCCATGTTAGGACTGTGTTTTCATTATTCTCTTGATAGGCTTCTGATACATCAGGAATACGTAAAATACTTAAGTCAAAATCTTTTTGAGCAAGTATTGCATTTAATAGACCAACAGATTCATTAATATTCTTACCCATAAATATATTTGAAGTAATTAATGCACTGTGGCCAACATCAAAGATTCCTTGTTTAACTCTGTTTCCTGAATCATTTAAGCCAGAATCACGAAGAATAAAAAGAATATTCTTAGCTGTACTTAATTGTTCTTCAACAAGTGGAATAACGTGTTTAAATTGATAGGAACTAACCACAAAAACTACGCGCTTATTCAGCATCAATAAACCTTTCGCAAAATCAACCAGGGATTGAATTGTACCAGTACTGACATAGTAGTGATCTGGAAAATTAATTGCGAATTCTGCAAGATGTTCCTTATTTTTTGAAATATCTGCACAAACAAGCACATCATCATATTGACTTAATGTTCTGTCTACTGCGTCTAAGTAAGAAACATAGTGCTCTGGTAAACCCACTTCAGTTTTAAATGATGGTAGTTTAAGGTTTTGTAGTGATTGTAAGTTAGAATTAATGTGAACTAGATGCAACCCTTTAGCGCCTTTAACATTCTTAAAAACCCTAAGTTGCTCATTGAGGCCGTCCCCTTTTAAAGGTCCATGGTAATCAAATCCAAATTGTGTAAAGATGGATGGTTCCACAAGAACCCCTTTAAAACCCTCTTTTACTTTACTGAGGGTTTCTAAAATTGGCATTCCTACTGGATTATTTAGTATGTGTTTTAAATCTTTTTTGAAGCTGGTATATGTATTGCTCATTCTTAAGGAGTTAATCCATAAGTTTGTTGCAGGTTTCTCATTAAAGAGTGATCCCATTGGATCAAAAAAGATAATACTCATATTTGGTTTATGGTTGTTAATTTGAATTAGAGATTCAAAACTTTTACCATAATTCATAGAAAAGTCGTCCATAAGGACCACTGTATCCATATTACTTTCTAGCGCAATGGCCAATGACACACCCAAAACATCACTGGGATGATTTGAAAGGTAAACATGTGTCAAACTCACATTAAAATGTGATTCCAAGGCTTCTTGTACATAGTATTTTACTTCATTGTCTATAATAAGATTCGTATGATTAAAATCATGGGTGCTATTTAAACTCATGATTGTTTCTAAGGAAGAAAGACTTTGAATTACAGTATCTTTACTTAGTTTAGGATCTTTGATAAATTGTTTAGACAACTGATCCACTAAGTCTTGTTTTTCTGTGTAATCTATCGTACTTAATATTTGATATAAAGACATAGACTTCTCCTCTCAATGATAACTCTTACATTATTATATCATATGTACAGCTTTGTTTTAAATACTAAACTATAAACTACGATTCTGTAATGATTTAATATAATCACTTAGAAAAGTTGTTTCAAAACCAAATGAATCAATGATGTTTTGGCTTTCTATAAAGAGTGTTTCAACGACTTCTTTAGACTCTTCTACACTTAAATAAGTAGTGATTGTTGAAATATCTCGAGCAGTATCTGAGTCTACAGATTTACCTATGACTGTTGCATCTGATGTAACTTCAAAAAGATCATCTTGAAATTGAAATAAGAGTCCCAGATTTTCACCTAATGTTTGCGCATCTTGTAATTTATCTTCTTTATCTGCAAGGTAGACAGCCATTTCAAATGCAGCAGAAAATAGTGCACCTGTTTTTAAACGGTAGCACTCTTTTAAGTCTTCTAACGAAGTAATATTATCCAATATATCAATCTCTTGACCTAAAATCATGCCTCTGGTTCCAGCATTTCTTGATAGAACCTCAAAGAAACGATAGTCTAGTTTTGCTTTTGCAAGTAATGAGAAAGCAAGTGTTAAAAGTCCATCTCCTGCTAAGATAGCGATATCTTCACCAAATACAATGTGATTTGTTGGTTTAAAGCGACGCATCTCATCATTATCTAGCGCAGGTAGATCATCATGGATTAAAGAGTATGTATGAATACATTCTAGTGCAGCTGCAGCATAGATTGCACGATCATCTTCTATGTTAAAGTCTTTAAGTAAATGAAACATTAACTGTGGGCGTACACGTTTACCGCCACCAAGTAATGAGTAAGCCATTGCTTCAGTGACACGTGATGGTAAGTGACTGTTGAGTTCTTGTACAAATAATAGTTCTAATTTTTCAATCATTT
Source organism: uncultured Erysipelothrix sp. (assembly GCA_964410635.1). Taxonomy (GTDB): domain Bacteria; phylum Bacillota_I; class Bacilli_A; order Erysipelotrichales; family Erysipelotrichaceae; genus Erysipelothrix. The sequence goes on from CAYPHX010000001.1 coordinate 58,276, forward strand.
TTTATCCTCTTGGTGTTTAACAACCAGTTCTTTTACGCGGTTTTCATACGCATCTAATTTAATTTGGCATTGTTTTGATAGGGCCAAGCCTTCATCAAATAGTTCAATTGCTTTATCTAAAGACACAGAATCACTCTCTAGTTCTTGTGAGATTATATTCAGTCTTTGCATTGCTTTTTCAAAATCAAATTCTTTAGTCATTGTTATTTCCTTTCACATCTTGAACTTTCGTCAAGATTTTTCCATCATTTAACGCTATTTGTATGTCATTTCCTATTTGAACATCTTCAATACTTCTTATTATTTTATCATTTTCACTAATAATTCCATACCCTCTTTTCATAATTGCAAAAGGGTTTAGAAGATCAAATTTGTTTAGTAAGGTATTTAGTTTATAGCGCTCATTTTGTAGTGTATCCAAAATATCTTTTTCTAGAAAACTATCTAAGACATTTAATTTTGCTTGTTCCTTCGCAATATACAGTTCTGGATACTTTACGATTGTACTTTTCAGTGTATTTAAATTACTTCTTGTATGATATATGTGTCTATCTAAGCTGTTTTGATATTTTTGGACTAAGCGATCAATATCACTGGATGCTTTATGAAACATATTAGTATGATGGAGTAATTTAGCATTAAACATATCTAAATTCATATAATGTGAATCGAGTAATGTCATTGGATTTTTAAATGTTCGTGTATTTTGGATATTGGCTAATTTTGTTTTCTCATTTCTTAAATGATTTACAGTACTTCGATACATAGCATTTTTATAGTTACGTAATGTTTCATGGATATCATCTTTTGATGGTGTTGCAGCAACGATTGCGGCAGTTGGTGTTGCAGCGCGATAATCACTGACATAATCAAGTAAACTTGTATCACTCTCATGCCCTACCCCACTCACAATCGGTGTATTAGCGTTGTAAGTTGTAATGATGAGTTCGAGTTCATTAAAAGGCCATAGGTCCTCTATAGAACCCCCACCTCGTGCTATAACAATAACATCATGATTGTTTTCATCTGCTTGTTTAAGATTTTTAATTAAATCATCTTTGGCATATTCACCTTGTACCATTGAGAAATAGTAATTCACTTTTGCTACAGGCCAACGTTCTTCAACAGTTCGTTTCATATCAGCATACGCTGCAGTATCTTTACCTGTAATAATTCCAATTGACGTTGGATATAGAGGTAATGCTTTTTTGTGTGAATCATCGAAGATTCCTTTTTCATAAAGTTCTTTCTTCAATCTTTCAAATTCTATATGTAAATCACCCAAACCATCCAGGTTCATTTGTCTTACATAGAGTTGAATTGCACCGGTTTGTTCATAGACATCCAGCGAGCAAATCACGATCACCTTGTCGCCATCCTTTGGTTTAAATTTTACTTGGGATGATTGTGAACGAAACATGACAGCACGTATGCTGGATTTATCATCTTTTAAAGAAAAATAAAAATGTCCACTTCTATGGGCAGTGAAATTAGAAATTTCACCCACAATTGCGACATTTTGAAATTGTGGTTCATAACTAACCACTGATTTAATCTTTGAAACAAACTCACTAACGGAAATCGTTTCATTTTTCATCATAGTGAATCTAAAACTCCATTAATAAGTCTATATGAATTTTCATCAGCATACATCTTAGAAAGATTGACTGCCTCATTTACTATAATAGCTTTCTCTTGGAAACCTTGTTCAAATTCTGCAAGTGCTAAAAGTAAGATTGCTTGTTCTAAACGTCCTAAGCGATCAAATCTCCAGCCTTTTCTTATCTTGGAATCAATTACTTTTATATAGATTTCATGTCTTTCTTCAACACGATAACATGCATCTTGTAATTCTTCATCCAATGGTAAGGGGTGTATGAATGTATTGACTGAAGATGCAAATGCATTATCAGCAAGTATTTCATCAATATCTTTTTGTGTCATCAAATACATGTAAATGATGGCCACTGCGTTTTGTCTATATTCTCTTCTACTCATGAAGCCTCCACATTAAAAGAAGCAGTTCGTCTGCTTCTAGTCAAATTTAAAACCAACAACGTTAAAATTAATAACAGGATTATGATAATCTACCATTAATTGTAGTTGTTTAATCAGTTCTTTTTGTAAGGATACGCAAGATTTTTCTACATCTTGGCCGTATTGAACTCTAACCTTTAGTAAAACTTCAAGATTATTATCTTTAAAATCGATTGTAGGCGTTGTTTTTAAGCCGCGAATCTCATCAAAAAAGACATTTTTATCTTGATCAATAGCTGTTTGAATAATCTCATTAATAACGCTGGTTGAAATAGCAATTTGTCCCAGACCTTCGTTCTTTTCTTGAATTAATAAATAATCTTTCATATTATCACCTATTCCAATTATAACATTAAAGAAATTAAAACTAAAGAATTTATAGCTTCTATTTTAGTTTCTCTCTTGCAATCTTTTCATCACTTTTCATTTGCGTAATCAATTCATCAATCGAGTTGAATTTTAGCTCATCACGAATTCTAAATGCGAATTCTTGGTGAATCACTTCTCCATAAATAAGCTCATCAAAATCTAACAAATGTGTTTCAACAGAAATATCATCTCTTGTATTAAATGTTGGATTGTATCCAATATTTATAATACTTTGGTGGCGTCTACCATCAACGATTGTATAACCTGCATAGACACCTGTTTTCGGTAAAACAAACTCATCGTATATATCAAGGTTTGCGGTTGGAAAACCAATCTTTCGTCCTTGTTTAGCGCCATCTATGACGATACCACTTAAACGATAATTACGCCCTAAGAGTTCACTTGCTTTATCAACTTTACCATTAAGGATCGCTTGTGTTACTTGTGTTGATCCAATTTTCTCTTTTGAATCTTCTTTGATTTCAATGATATGTGTGTTTAATACATGTTCAAACTCATTTTTTAGTAAATCAACATTACCTTGTCCTCTAAAACCAAATTTGAAATCTCGTCCAACTACTAAATCAGTAATACCAAGACCCATTAAAACTTTATAAATAAAGTCTTCAGGTGATAAACCTGATAGATTGTGATCAAAGTTAAGGATAATAACTTCATCCAGACCCAATTCTTCTAAAATTTCTAATTTAGTCTTAAGTGGTGTGATATGTTTTACATTGCTTTTTTTATGAATTACAGCCCATGGATCGGGATTGAATGTAATGAGCATTGCGTTTTCATTGTTTTCTTTAGCAAGTTTTATGGTTTTGTTTATCAGTGCTTGATGACCTAAATGTAGTCCATCAAAGAAGCCGATACAGGCGACTGATTTATCTTTTCTTAGGCCGATTTGACCAATTGTATTAATCATTGTTCTTTTCATTACCATAATCCTCTTTTACTTCTAAATATATTGCCATCTTCACGCTCATAAACAGCAAAGTATTCTCCACCATCAATAAGCACAACATCATCTTTTGTTTCTAATTCTATTCTATGTCCAAATGAAACTGCTTTAGATAAACTTGCATCTTCAATTCTTGGAAGTACAATCGCATCCTTTGTGGGAATGGGTTCTAAAACATCAGGCAGTGCATCAAGATCCAATGCATCCTTAACTGAAAAACGGCCAATCGATGTCCGTTCTAATGCAGACATTGTGCCCAGTTCACCTAAGTATTCAGCAATATCTTCACATAGGGTTCTGATATATGTCCCATTTGATACATGTGCTTTTATTTTAAATGAGTATGCATCTACTTCTAACAGCTCAATATCATATACTTCTATATCAGTATATTGTGTTTCAACAGCGATTCCTTCTCGATGGTATTCCATGAGTTTTTTACCGTTTACTTTTTTTGCTGAAACCATGGGTACGCGTTGACTTTGTTTCTTAGTGAAAAACTTCAAAGCTTCTTTGAGTTTATCTTGATCGATTACTTGTGGCTTCTTCTCTTCTATAGTTTCGCCCCAAATATCACCTGTGTCTGTTTTAAGTCCAAGCTGACATGTTGCAGTATAGACTTTATCTTCGGCTTCGATGTAGTTTAAAGCTTTTGTAGCCTTATTTACTGCAACAATTAGAAGTCCAGTTGCGTTGGGATCCAGTGTACCGCTGTGTCCCAATTTAACTTTATACTTGAATTTTAATTGTCTTAGTACATCGAAGGATGTCATGTTTTGTTTTTTATTGATGCAAATAATGCCATCCATAGTTCTCACTCTTTCAATTTAAGGTTCAAAAAGAGAATTCTAAACTAGAATTCTCTTGAATATTTTAAGCTTCTTCTTCTTTAATTTTATTTAGGATCATATCAATTTTAGTTCCGCGTTCGCTGGACTCATCTAATTTAATATGAATTTCAGGCACACGTCGGGTTGTAATTGATTTACTGATTACTGTACGTAATAATCCGCGTGATTTTTGAAGAACTTCTAGCCCTTTTGCTTTGTCTTCGTCTTTAATAAAACTTACAAAGACATTAGCATGGGACAAGTCATCACTAACTTCAACATCTGTAACATTTACAAAGTTCAATGCTGGATCATTTAGTTCTGTTGTAATAGTTTTTGCGATTTGTCGTTTGATAATTGATTCTAGTCTTTCTTTTCTAACACTCATAGTATTATGCCTCCTGTGCTACTTCTTCTTCTCCATGTGATTCAATAATATCGCCTTCTTTAATATCATTAAAGTTAGCAATTGTAATTCCACATTCGAAACCTTGGTTTACAGTTTTCGCATCGTTTTGGAATCGTTTTAGTGAAGACATTTTACCTTCATAAATTACAATACCATCACGTATTAGGCGAATATCGCTATCTGATACCATTTTACCATCTGTAACCATACATCCGGCAATTGTACCAATTTTAGATACTTTATATGTTTGACGTACTTCAGCTTGTCCAAAGATTACTTCTTCAAATACTGGAGCCATCATACCTTTCATTGCTGATTCTAATGCTTCAATCGCATGATAAATAACATTGTAGAGTCTAATATCTACTTTCTTCTCTTCAGCTAAGTTTCTAACTGCAGCTGTAGGACGAATGTTAAATCCAATAATAATTGCGCCTGATGCACTTGCTAGAAGAACATCACTTTCAGTGATTGTTCCAGCTGTTGATCGGATAACATTAATTCTTACTTCGTCTGAAGTAATTCTTTCAAGACTTGCTTTTAGAGCTTCTGCAGAACCTTGAACATCAGTTTTAATAACTAAGTTAATGTCTTGCATATTACCTTCAGCAATTTGCTTAGATAAGTCTTCTAAGTTTAATGCACTTGAATGTGATCTTTCTTGTTCAACACGAGCAATATTACGTTTTTCAGCCATTGTACGTGCTTCTTTATCATCTTTATAGACTCTAAATGGATCACCTGCGACTGGAACATCTTGTAAACCAATAACTTCAACTGGCATAGATGGTCCTGCAGATTCAAGTTCAACACCATTACTGTCTGTCATCTTACGGATACGACCGAATGTTGTACCGATAACAATGGAGTCACCTGTTTTAAGTGTACCATTTTGAACGAGTAATGTTGCGACAGGTCCACGACCTTTATCAAGTTTAGCTTCAATAACTGAACCTACTGCTACTCTGTTTGGATTTGCTTTTAATTCTTCTAATTCTGCAGCAAGAATGATTGTATCGAGTAACTCGTCAATTCCTTCTCCAGTTTTAGCTGATATTTTTACGAATACTGTATCGCCGCCCCACTCTTCAGGCATAACTTGTAAGTCTGCAAGTTCTGAGTAAATACGGTCAAAGTTTGCACCTTCGCGGTCAATCTTGTTGATTGCAATGATTAATGGTACACCTGCTGCTTTAGCATGGTCAATTGCTTCGCGTGTTTGTGGCATAACACCATCATCCGCTGCAACAACTACAATAACAATATCTGTAACACTTGCTCCACGTGCACGCATCGCTGTAAAAGCCTCATGCCCTGGTGTATCCAAGAATGTTAGTTTTTTACCATCTCTAGTGATTTGGTAAGCACCGATATGTTGTGTAATTCCACCAGCTTCGCCTTCAGCAACATCTGCCTTACGGATTGTGTCTAAAGTTGTTGTTTTACCATGGTCAACGTGTCCCATGATTGTAATGATTGGAGGACGTGACATGAGGTCTTCCTCTTTATCTTCGACATCATCAACCAGTGCCAACTCATCTACGGGTTCAACACGTGTTGGTTCAACTTCATATTCCATACATATTAATTCAACTGTATCACTATCGAGTGATGTGTTAATATTAACCACTGTTCCCATCATAAATAGGAGTTTAATAATATCACTTGAGTTTTTATGTAGTTTGTCCGCTAAGTCTTTTACTGAGATTCCTTCTGTATATTCAATCTCAGTTACCTTAACCACAGGTTTCTGTGGTCTTGGTGCTTGATTGTTGTTATTTCTATTTCTGTTTCGATTTCTATTGTTTCTTCTACTCACTTATACCCTCACCTCTTATCTGTTAAGTAAGTTTTAATTAATTTACTGAATCCTTGGTCGTTAATACCGAGTGCTACTCGATTAAATTTCCCTATGGATCCAGAAACTTCCTCTTTTGTTAGTACATCAACCACTTGGATATTTCTATATCCGCAAAGTTTCTTGATATCCTCTTGAGTTCTTTCTGAAGCGTTATTTCCTACAAAGACAAGGCTAACCTTATTTTTCTTTATAGCATCTGTTAATTCATCACCCGTAATGATTTTACCAGCACGCATCGCAAGTCCTAAAGTATTTTGTATTTTATTTTTCATTGGTAAGCTCTAATAATGTATCAAACACAGTATCGGGAACTTGTGTTTTTAGTGATCGGTTTAATGCGCCAGTTTTCTTTGCTTTTAGAATCACTGCTTCATCTAAAAGTAAGTATGCGCCACGACCATTAAGTCTACCAGTATGATCAACTTCTATCGTATTGTCTGGTGTCAGAACGATACGAATTAAATCCTTTTTTGGATGTTTTTCTTGTGTTACAACACATTTTCTCATTGGAATCTTACGTGTCATATTATCACCCTCTTAGTCTTCGTCGTAGTAGCTATCGTATTCATCGAAGTCAATGTCTTCGTCATACCATTCGCTCTCGTTTGTTTCTGTAATTGCTTCAATCTCTTTTAATTGCTCTTCAGTATACTCAGGAACAATTTCATATTCCATTTCTTCAAGCATCTCAGCTGTTGAGACAATAACTTCATCTTCACGTTCATTACGACGTCTACGTCTTCTATATGTAGACTCTTCTTTACGACTCGCATCAGCAATTTCTTCAAACTTGGATACGAAATCTTCGTTTCTTGGTTTGAGTAATGGACGCTTACGTCTTGGAGCTACTTCTTCAA
>CAYPHX010000001.1:65705-113161 GCA_964410635.1 uncultured Erysipelothrix sp.
CTTCTTCAATAACTTCTTCAACTGTCTCTTCAATTACTTCCACAACAGCCTCTTCAACTGTTTCTTCAATAATTTCTTCGACAACATCTTCTACTTCAGTTACTGTATCAACAACTGCATCTTCAATTACAGCTTCTTCAACATCTTCCACAACAGCTTCTACTTCTACTGCTTTAGGTTTCATACGTTCTGCAAGTAATTTAGCTTCATATTCAGCCATTAAACTAATATAGTCTAAGCCTTCATTTGTTGCTTCTGTAACAGATTTAATATCAATTCTTTCTTTAGTTAATCTAACTGCAAGGCGTGCGTTTTTACCACGTTTACCAATTGCAAGTGAGAGTTGATCATCTTCAACAATAACCACAAGACCTTTGTTTGCTGGATTTTCAAATACAGCGATGACTTCAGCTGGGCTAAGCGCATTTTTCACGAGCTCAACCATATTGTCACTCCATTCGAAGATATCAATATTTTCGCCACTTAGTTCGTTTTTAACCGCTAGGATTCTTGAACCTTGGTGTCCAATAAATGCACCAATTGGATCAATATCCGGGTCGTTTGAGAATACAGCAACTTTAGTTCTATCTCCTGCTTCACGAGCCATTGCTTTAATTTCGACTAAGTTATCTTTAAACTCAGGAACTTCAATTTCAAATAAGCGGCGTACAAGTGTGTCAGTTGCACGGGATACTAAAATTTGAGCACCACGTGTTTCTTTGTTCACTTCTGTAACAACTACTTTGATGTTTTGCCCTTCTGAATAGAATTCATTTGGCATTTGAGCAGCACGTGGCATAATTGCGAGTGCTTTTCCTAAATCTAGTACTAAGTATTTTTCTTCTACTGTTTCTATTTGAGCTGTAATCATTTCGTCTAATAATCTGTAGTATTCATTATAGACTTGTAATTTTTCAGCTTCACGAATTTTTTGCTTGATAACATTTTTAGCAAGCGTAACTGCAGCACGTCCTAAAGAAGTAACTTCTTTTTCAATGCGGTAGAATTCGCCAACTTCCAAATCTTTAGCGTCAATTTCGTCTAATGAGACTTCTAGTTCATCATCATTAACAACATCAACGACTTCAAATTTGTGGAAAAGTCTGATTAAGCCTGTGACATCATCAATTTCAACATCAACCAGTGCATCGGGAACTCCGATTTCACGACGGTATGCTTTAACTAATGATTCTTCTAATGCTTCAGCAACAAATTCTTTTGTTAGATTACGTTCACTCTCAAACTGATTAAACGCTTTTACAATATCATCTATGTTCATAATTTACTCCTTAAATTCTGACTGCTGTTCGAAGCAGTTCAATATTATCCCTTTCTACATCTACTTTTTTGAATGTATGTTTAAATTTATATTTAATAGTAACTGTGGTATCTTGAACTGATTCTAAATCTCCTGTTACTTGATCAATCCCCTCTTTAGGATTTTTGAGTTTCACAAATACATGCTCACCAACAACTTTATCGTATTGAGCATCATCAATGACTCTTTCTGCACCTTCTGAGCTGACATCAAGTCCAATCTCATAATCAATCGCTTCAGCTAAAGTGTGTGCTACTTTAGAACTTGTTTCTAAGTCAACATGTTCACCTTTATCTTTATAAGCAATAATGACTTCAAGAAGATCATTACCCACTCTGTTTGAACGAATAATTTCTATACCCAAATCATCTAATAAGGGTGTAAATATCTTTAGATATCCTTCCATAATACCTCCTAAACGTAAAGCAAGGAGTGGCGATTAACCACTCCTTGTTTTCATCTATCTTTATTATACCTTGCTTAAGTTTTTAATGCAACTTTTTAGAATAAGGATAATTGGTTTGTTTCACTCATGTTTTTAGTGATTCCAATCTCGTCCATTCTTTTAACAAGGGTTGAACTTAAGGACGTTCTTGAAATGAGATCTTGTTTTGACATGAACTCTCTTTCTTTACGTGCTTCAATAATTGATCGCGCAACGTTGTCACCCAAACCATCGATAACATTGAATGGTGGGATGATCGCTTTTGGATCATTTGGATCAATAATAAACTCTGTTGCATCTGAGAGATATAAATCAATTGGTGAAACTTTATATCCACGAAGATACATCTCTAGTGTCACTTCTAATGTATCGATAAGATTCTTTTCTTTATTTGATACATCTTTTGCCATATCTCTGTTTGAAAGTCTGTTCTTAATGTTTTGAATTCGAGACTGAATGGCATCGACCCCTTCAACCATCGTTTCAACTTCATGTGCTGTGACTCTTAAAGTAAAGTATACAGCATAATAAGTAATGGGTTGATGCACCTTAAACCATGCTACACGTACTGCCATCATAACATAGGCAACGGCATGGGCTTTAGGGAACATATATTTAATTTTTCTACAGGAATCAACGTACCATGATGGTATGTTGTTGTCTTGCATTGCTTGTACCCACTCAGTCGTTAAACCACGACCGCGTCGAACTGATTCCATGATATCAAAGGACATCTTTGGTTGGAGTCCATGAAGCATGAGATAAACCATGATATCATCACGACATCCAATAACATCTCTTAGTGTTAAACCATTTTGAATCAATGTTTCAGCATTATTATTCCAAACATCCGTTCCATGTGATAAACCTGATATACGAACAAGATCTGAGAATGATTGAGGTTTTGTCGCTTCAAGCATTCTTCTAACAAAAGGTGTTCCAAACTCAGGAATACCCAGTGCCCCTGTTTGTTCTTTATAGAAGCGTGTATCCACTGCTAATGCATCAGGACTTGAGAAGATTGAAATTGTATCTTCATCTGTAATTGGAACTGTATTAATATCAATACCCGATAGTTTTTCTAACATTTTCATTGCTGTTGGATCAACATGTCCTAGAATATCTAATTTTAAGACATTACTTTCAATATCATGATACTCAAAGTGTGTTGTGAGCCATTTAGAGTTGATGTTATTTGCAGGAAATTGATATGGTGTAAAGTCATGAACATCCATTTCACTTGGGATAACGATGATACCACCGGGGTGTTGTCCTGTTGTACGCTTAACACCTGCTGCTTTAGAAGCAAGATAAGTATGCCAAGCACGATTGTTTATCACTTGATTAATTTCTTCATGATAACCCAGTACATAACCAAAGGCAGTTTTATCAGCAACTGTCGAAATAGTACCGGCTCTAAATACGGATTCTTCACCAAAAATTTCTTTTGTATATGCATGGGCCACTTCCTGGTAAACACCACTAAAGTTTAAGTCAATATCAGGAACTTTATCTCCTTCAAAACCTAAAAAGGTTTCAAACGGAATATCTTGTCCTTCTCGAATTAATTCATGTGAGCAATTTGGACAATCCATTGGCGGTAAATCATAACCTGAACTGTACTCACCTTCTAAGAAGAATTTATTGTAATGACAGTTTTTACACACATAGTGTGGTGCCAGTGGGTTAACTTCAGTAATCTCAGATAATGTTGCGACAAGACTTGATCCTACAGAACCACGAGACCCAACTAAATAACCATCATCAAGTGATCGTTTTACAAGCAGATGTGAAATATAGTATATAACTCCAAATCCATGACCTAAAATACTCTTGAGTTCAAACTCAATACGATCTTTAACAATATTTGGTAAAGGATTACCATAAAGTTTTGCGGCATTATCATATACGATATCTTTCAGTAGCTTGTCTGAGTTTTCTAGTGTAGGTGTATAGAGTTTCTCTTTTACTGGAATAACATCTTCAATTGTATCGAGTAAGTGTCTTGTATTATCAATAACAAATTCTTTTCTTTCTTCCTCACTCAAATACATGAACTCATGAAGCATTTCATCTGTAGTTCTAAAGTGTTGGTCTGGTGTTCTAGTATTCTCTCTTTTGTTGGCATCATATAGATATAGTGGGTGTCGGGTGCCACCGATCCCTTGTGAGTGAATATAAATATCTCTAATCACTTTTTCATTAGGGTGATTGTAGTGTGCATTTCCTGAAGCTATAATTATTTTGTTTTGTTTTCTTGCACTTGCAATAATACGTTTCACAACTCTAATGATATCTTCTTTAGATTGTAGTACATTTCTATTGAGTAAAGGTTCATAAACACTCATTGGCATAATTTCGACATAGTCATAAAAAGCAATCGCCTCATCAAGCATGGCTTCACTTTTATTCATCGCAATCTCAAAGATATCAGATTGAGTACAACCTGCACCAATAAGTAAGTTTTCACGTCTTTTTTCTATCTCTTCTTTAATGATTCTTGGTTCACCAACAAATTCATTGGATTTTGTAGCCATACCTGAAGATGATAAGTACTGAGTATAGGACAGTGATATCAGTTCATAAAGTGATTTCAGTCCCGCTTGATTTTTAGCAATAACAGATGCATGTGTTCTTCTGTTTTGTGAGTATCCTTTATCTGATAATGATTGAAGCTCATCAACAGATGCTAATTCACTGAGTTCTGGCATGCGTTTCATATGGAAAAACACAGCAGAAAGAATTTCCGCATCATAATCAGCACGGTGAGCAACACCTTCATCATAATTTATCTTAAGTGCACGTGCGATTCCACCCAAACGGTATGAGCGTCTATCGGGAAATAATGCTCTTGATAGATTCAAAGTATCAATGACCGTATTTTCCAGTGGTGCACGATTCATGCGGCGTAGAAGTTCATTCATAAAATCAATATCAAAACTTGCATTATGGGCTACTAAAATACTATCGCCAATAAAGTCTAATATATCATCCATAACATCTTCAATCGCTTTTGAATGTTGCACATCAAGATCAGAAATACTTGTGAGTGATTCAATATGTTTTGGAATAGATATGGGCGGCTTAATAAATATCTGATAACTCTGGACACTTTGGCCATTTTCAATTCTTACCCCTCCAAATTCAATGATGTGATCATAGAAGGCGGATAACCCTGTTGTTTCAATATCAAATACAACATATGAAGCAGTTTGAATATCTTGTCCTTTTGGATTTTTTACAATCTGAAGCACTTTATCTGCCAAGTTCATCTCTACACCATAAGCTAACTTGAACTCTTGATCTGGATATTGTTTACGTAAGTTGCGTAAGTTATTGTATGCTTTTGGATAAGACTGCACACCACCATGATCTGTAATAACAAGTCCTGGATGTTGCCACTTGAATGCTTGTGTTAGATAATCGGATATATCACTGACGCCATCCATTTCAGATATTTTTGTATGTAAGTGAAATTCAACGCGTTTCTCTTTGGCATTATCAAGCCTTTCAAATAAGGGTTCCACTTCTTCATAACGTTTAAACTTAAAGAAGTATCCTTCGTTAAATCTACGGTTCTCATAAATAAAGTCACCATAAAAACGAACGAAAGTTCCTTTTTTAATTGCATCTGCTTTCTCAAAGTCTTTTGAGTTATAGATACGTCTTAAGACGATTGCAGATTCTCCATCATGTAGATAGTATGTGACTGAGTAGCCAGTACCTGTTCTAAACTCATGAATATCAACATCAAATATTTCACCGACAACCGCAATATTTAAGGCTTCTTCTTGTAGGTTCTTTAAAGGAATCTCTACATAATCAGAAAATCCAACATAAGATTTCTTTGTTGCATTAACTGATGGCATTTGTTTTTTTGGTTCTGGTTCTACTGGTGTAAATTCAATTGATTTCTGTTCTTGTTCAATTTGAATAATTTCAGTAATAATTTGTCTTTTTATTCCAACTTGATTAAATTTCTCTTGTAATTTTTCAATGTCTTTTTTTCTAAGCTCGATTAAGTTTTCGTTTTGACAATAAATAACCAAAGCATCTTTTTTATCACCTAACTGTGTGTTTGCGAGTGATGGCAGATGTCCCCTACTCACAAAATAGTCAAAGTAACGCACGATATTAGAATAATCCAGACCATTGTGTTCGCTTTCGACATTTAAACTGATCGATACCTTTAGGTGAAGTTTGAGCTTGTGTAGAAAGGCTTCAAAAACATCAAAGGGCAGTGTCTGCTTGACTTTGATGCTAATGCTTAACATTTCTTCATTTTTATAATATACAGATTTTAAGAGTTCACTATCTTCAAAGTAGACTAATAAATCATCCTGTATATTCAGTTTTTTTAATATATCTTTCAATGGCGCCTCCTATTTAACTAATTTTTCAAATGCATTTCTTGCAGCTTGTTGTTCTGCTCTTTTCTTAGATGTCCCCACACCGGTCCCAAAGATTAAACCATTTAATTTTACAGCAACCTCAAATTCAGGTGCATTGGATGGACCTTTTGTTGCAATAACTTCATAACTTACTGATTCACGTCTATCTGATTGTACGTATTCTTGTAACTTTGTTTTGTAGTCTGTAATTGTTGTAATATCAATTTGAGAAAGATCAGTAGACATCACTTTATCTAAAACCTTTTTAGAATTCTCTAAATTAGAGTCTAGATAAATTGCACCAATGAATGCCTCAAATAGGTCAGCATTGATAGAATCTCTGTCTCTTCCGCCTGTCATTTCTTCACCTGTACCCAGCATTAAATATTGCTTTAGGTTTAAATCATGAGCATATTTTACGAGCGCTTCTTCACGAACCAAACGCGCGCGGTAAAGCGTCATTTCCCCTTCTGATAAGTTTGCATTATGTTTAAAAAGCATTTCAGAAACAAGAATTTGCAACACTGCATCTCCCATAAATTCCAAACGCTCATTATCACTTTCAAAAGTATCATGTTCGTTAACATATGATGCATGTACAAATGCATTTAATACCAGTCGCCTATTATTGACTGTTACACCCAATGAATCTAGCAGTTCCCATATCGTCATTTTTATCACCCTCTTATTAATTATACACCATTTGTGCATCATGAGTATACTTGACAATGTCTTTACAATCAGTATCTTCTAAATTAGCTGTTATTTCTTGAGCATCGATTTTTGCTTGACGTAAAATCTTTTCATCATTTTCAATATCCGCAAACACGAAAGTCGGTAAACCACTTTGACGATCTCCAAGTAAATCTCCCATTCCACGTGTTCTTAAGTCTAACATAGACAACTTAAAACCATCTGTTGTTTGCGTGAAATTATTTAATCTTATTTTTACATCTTCATTATCTTGTGAGCTCAGGACATAACATTCACCTTGTCTATCACTTCTACCAACGCGCCCCCTTAATTGATGCAGTGTTGATAAACCAAACATTTCGGCATTGTATATTACCATTGTATTGGCGCTGGGAACATCAATTCCTACTTCAATAATCGTTGTACTAACTAATATATCAATTGCACCACTAGCAAAAGCGGCCATAATACTTTCCTTTTCACTTGATTGCATTCTTCCGTGAAGATAAGCAATCGCATAATCTTTGAAAGGTTCTTTTAAAGACTCATATATATCCAGTACACTACGTGTTTTCAATCGTTTTGACTCTTCTATTGAAGGACATACGATATACATTTGATCTTTTTGATCTAATCTTTTAATAAGATGTGGCAAAATAGATTGAATTGAATTTTCTTGAATGTAACTTGTCTTTGTTTCTTTTCGATTCGATGGATAAGATGCAATCGTAGATACATCTAAATCAAAGTAAATACTTGAAGCCAGTGATCTTGGAATGGGTGTCGCTGATAACATCAACACATCAACATTTTCCCCCTTATCGATGATACTTTGTCTTTGTGATACACCAAATCTATGTTGTTCATCAATAATTACAAAGCCTAGGTTATTAAATTCTATACCTTCTTGGAATAAGGCATGGGTTCCAATCACAAAGTCAACATCACCTTGCTTAATCGCTTGAATAGTTTCTTCTTTATTTTCCATACTACTATTTAGTACAGCATATTTAACATTTGGAAATAATTTTCTCAGAGTAATTTCATGTTGGTTAAGTAGTATCTCAGTAGGCACAACAAAAACAGCTTGAAATCCATTATCTATCACTGATAGAGCAGATAAAATACTGACAATGGTTTTACCACTACCAACATCCCCTTGTAACAATCGATGCATCGATTTATGGGATGCGAGATCATGATTAATTTCTTCAAGCGCAATGAGTTGCTCTGCAGTGAGTGCATAGGGTAATGTTTGTATACGTTTTTTTAGTAAGTCTTGATTGATTTTCTTTTGAATCCCTGTTGTACTGATGTCACTTTTAAGCGCATTGGATAGATGAAATAGTAAAAACTCTTCATATTTCAATGTTCTTTGAGCCATCTCAACATGCTTTAAAGATTCTGGTTGATGAATACAACGTAGTGCCGTTTTTCGATGCATCAGTTTATAGCGTTTAATATATGTATCTGGCACAATATCTTCAATCTCTAGATTATCAAAGATTTTTTTCATTAATCTTCTGATCTCGTATTGTTTAATTTTTTGTTTTAAGGGATATATTGGAATGATACCCGTTTGTGTTTCAAGTGGTTTATTTGTAATACTACGCGCTACAACTTGACCATTTTCTTGGACATGTCCTGTCACTACAATAGAATTTTGATAGTGTGCACTTTTTAGATACGGTCGATTGAAAAGATTCACTGTAATTGCCTTGTCACAGTAAATAACCTGCATCGTACTTCTTGCTTGATTTCCAAACCTAAAGGTTTTTATATCACCCAGTAGTTTCCCTTCAAAAATAACAAGTTCACCTTGAGTCCATTCATTGATGTTTTTCTCATAAAGCACTTCATACCGTAATGGAATATGCCTTAAAAAATCAAGAGGTTCTTGATAATTAAATGCTTCGAGGATTGTTTGTTGTTTCGGCGTTAATTTCATTTGGACCACCTATCAAAAAAGGGCCGTAGCCCTTTATTTTTACTCTGCACCAAAGATGTATGAATAAACGGGTTGATTACCACGGTATATTTCTACTTCTACATCATAATTGTCTTCAATGAAGCTTTCGACTTCATTCATTTCATCATCTGCAACATCTTCCCCAACCAGTACAGTAACAATTTCTTTGTCATCTGTAATAAGTTTGCTTAGCACTGTTTCTAAAACAACTTTTCTACTTGGATTTGCAACAACGATATCTTTTTCAACGATTCCCATGAAATCATCTTTTTTAATTTCTACAGATTCAAATACTGTATCTTTAATTGCATATGTAATTTCTGCAGTTGTTGTTGAATGGATTGCTTCAAGCATCTCTTCAATATTTTCTTCTACATCTGCATCAGGATTAAACATGATACATGCTGCTAGACCTTGAGGAATTGACTTAGATTCGATAACATGAATATCTTTATCTTCTAAGATTTCTCTTGCTTGGTTTGCTGCAAGTATAATATTTGAGTTGTTTGGTAGGATGAAGATATGATCTGCATCAATATCTTGAATTAAACCTACAAAGTCTTCTGTTGAAGGGTTCATTGTTTGGCCACCACTGATAATATACTCAGCACGTAGTTCATTAAATAATGAAACAATACCTTCTCCAGCTACAACAGATACAATTGCGTATTTTTCATGTTGTTTCTTTTTATTGTCTTTAATTGCATGTTTTGCATCACCTTCCATAATGGTATGGTGTTGCTCAGACATGTTTTCAATTTTTAGTTTTAGGAATTCTCCGTATTTTTGCCCTAAGTTTAGTGCATTACCTGGTGTTAATGTATGAACGTGTACTTTTACAAGGTCTTCATCTGTTACAACAACAATGGAGTCTCCTAGTTTTTCTAGTTCGCGTTTAAACATCATTTCATTATATGATTTTGATTCTGTATCCAATTGAATAATAAATTCTGTACAGTAACCAAATTCATCATGATCCATATCAGCTGCGGATACGTGATCGTGTTCTGAAACTTCAAGTGCTTCAATGACTTCACCACGAATTGCAGATAAAAATCCTTCTAGAACTGCAAGATAACCTGCACCACCACTGTCAACTACACCAACTTCTTTTAAAACTGGTAGTAATTCCGGAGTATAATCTAGTGATTCATGTCCTTTTTCAACTAAGTAAGCAAAGTATGCTTCACAATCTGCGTTAGGATTAAGTTTAATCCAATCGTAGGCATATTGTGCACTTTCGCGAAGTACTGTTAGGATTGTTCCTTCTACAGGTCGCATAACAGCTTTATAGGCTGTTTGTGTTGCACTTTGAAAAGCTTCAGCTAAGTCATTTGCATTCAGTGTTTCTTTTGCTTCAACTGATTGAGAAAAACCTCTAAAGATCTGTGAAAGTATTACACCTGAGTTTCCTCGTGCTCCCATCAGTAAACCGCGTGAGAGTTTCTTTGAAATTTCTCCGACATTTTCTGATCCTAAATCAAATGCTTCTTTTACACCATTTGTAAAAGTTAAGTTCATGTTTGTTCCTGTATCACCATCTGGCACTGGGAAAACATTTAGTGCATTAATTTCATGATGTTGGTTTGCAAGATTATTTGCACCATTTTGCAACATCTTTAAAAATAAATCACCCGTAATCTTATCCATATTATTTAACCACCTTAATACCCTGAACGAAGACATTGACTTTATTTACATCTTTCTTTAATGTCTTTTCCATCATATATTTTACATTTTTTTGAACTTCCAATACGACTTCCGAAATTTTTACGTTATAACTTACGATGATATAAATATCTAAAACTAGGCCGTCTTCGTTTTCATTCACAAAAACACCTTTAGTATAATTTTCACCTTTTAACAGTTCAGCCCATCCATCTTTAAAGATTTGTTGTGATGCTAAACCTACAACACCGTATGATTCACTTACGATTCCACCAGCGAGCATTGCAATTGCTTCGTTAGAGACTTGAATTGTGCCATACATGTTTTCTTTTTCAATTGTCATAAGAATTCCTCCTATATTTATTTTCTCATATTTAATATTGATTATCTACTCTTTTGGCTCACATGGTTTAGATACTGCTGATTGCTTATCTTCAGTTAAACCGTAATCAAGGAAATAGATACAGCGATTGTCTTTATTGCTTCCTGCTTGGATGCCTGAGACAATATCTGGGTAATAGTCCATTAACAGTATGTTTCTTGTGCTTGTATAGACAAAATATCCATGGTTCATCGTGAACTTAAAGTATACATCCTCAAGAGGGTCTTCTACAAGTTCGACCTCAGAAATACTGTTGCTGGTTGAAGGATCAATTCGAGAGAGCTTATCAGCAAAGTCTGGATTGTCTTTTAAAAACTTTCCATCCATATTGCTGAGTACTGGTACTGCCTTGGAGATATTCTCTTTGGATTGTACTAGTGAATTATCAGATAATAGATATTGTGTATCTTTACCTTGTATCACAGCGACTACTGGATATTCTTCGACTGTCAAATTAATCTTCCCTTTTGTATAATACAACTTTAGGGACTGCTTTGCAATACCAGGCAATTTTGACCGATGTGTAAAGCTTTTATAGAATGTTGTTACGATTCGATCATTTTCTTTAATATTGAATGGTTTTAGTAATGCTTCTGAAGAGTACACTTCATTGCCACTCACTGACATAGAGCGTATACGTGAGTATTTTGATTGATCAAAGTAATACACTCCTACAATTAGAAGTATTACCATTGTAATTTGGGTTAATCTTTTGAAGAATTTAGCTCGTTTTTCGTTGCGCTTGATTCTTCTTGCTTCTTTTTCATCTCTTTTTTGCTGACGGACGATAGATTTAACGGATGGTTCTTGTTGCTCAATCCGTTTCTTTCGCCTACTCACTTGTGATTACCTCGTGAATCTTGTGATAGATATCTTCGTTAACATGGGGTGTATCAAAGTGTGCAACATGCTCTGACATACTTTTCATCAGTGCTTCATCATTTAATACCATATCAATCTTTTCGATAAGTGCTTTTGCACTGACGTCTTTTTCTTCAAACATAATTGTAGCATCTTTGTCATAAAGTGCCTTTGCATTAAAGTATTGATGATTATTCGCAACAAAGGGACTTGGTATTAATATTGAAGGAAGTTTAAAAGCAGCGATCTCTGTAATTGTAGATGCTCCAGCTCTTGCTACTATAAGATCTAAATAAGGCAGTAACTTCCCTTGATCCACATAGCCTTCAACAAAGACATTTTTAGGAAGTGTTTCTATATCATTCATAAATGAATCTAATGATTGGGCACCTGTCACAATTACCAGTTGGTAGTCTATATCATTTATAAGAGATAAACTTTCCTTAAAAATCTTATTCATACTGTCAGCGCCTTGTGATCCCATAACAGCTAATACAATCTTTTTCTCGGGGTTTAATCCAATACGATTTAATTCGCTTGGATCTTTTTTTACATTTTGTGCTAAAGAAGCACGAGGGTTACCGTAAAGATAAACATGGTCATGTCCTTTAAATGCATCTTCATAACAAGTGAATATTGCATCGGCATATCCTGACACCCATTTATTGGCCTTACCAACAAATGCATTTTGCTCATGTAGCGCAATCTTAATTCCAAGTGTTTTTGCAGCTAATACTACAGGTAATGTAACATAACCTCCAAATGCAAAAACAATATTAGGTCTTTCTTTCTTTAAAATCTTTCTAGATTTAATAATTGCTTTAACCTGTCCGAAAACAGCTTTAATTTTATCGAGTTTACTTCCTTGTAAACCTTCATTATCAATCGCATAAAACTGATAACCTGCTTCTGGAATAATTGTAGATTCCATACGTCTTTGGTTTCCAACGTAGAAAACTTCTGCTAGGTCTTTTTCAATTAAATAATCTGTGAAGCTGAGTGCTGGGTATATATGGCCCCCACTGCCCCCTGTAACAATACATATTTTCATAGCATGCAACTCCTAATCTAAGTCTTCTTGTATATACGTTATTTTTAAGTGTTCGTACGCTTTCTTAGTAACAACACGTCCGCGTGCTGTTCTGTTAATAAATCCAATCTGTAATAGATAGGGTTCATAAACATCTTCTAAAGTCATGACTTCTTCTGAAATACTGGATGCAATGGCTTCGATACCAACAGGGCCGCCTTGAAATCGTTCAATGATACCTTGTAAGTACCTCACGTCCACATCATCAAGTCCTAAGTTGTCTACCTTTAGTTTATCTAGCGCAAAATTGGCTATTTCTTGATTCACAATATTGTCATTCATGACCATCGCAAAGTCGCGTACGCGACGAAACAGTCTGTTTGCAATACGTGGCGTGCCACGGGATCTTCTTGCGATTTCTGAGACTGCATGTGGTTCTATATCTGTATCAAGCACTTGTGATGTTCGACTTACAATTGATTGAATTTCTTCATCTGTATAGAACTCTAGTTTTGAGACAATACCGAAACGATCGCGTAATGGTGCAGAAAGATCACCTGCGCGTGTTGTAGCGCCGACCAAAGTAAATGGTGGCAGTTCTAAGCGCACACTTCTTGATGACTCATCTTTACCGACAATAAGATCTAATTCAAAATCTTCCATAGCGGAGTATAAAATCTCTTCCACTGCTTTTGGTAAGCGATGTATTTCATCAATAAAAAGCACGTCACCTGGTTCTAATGATGTCAATAAAGCAGCCAGATCACCACTTCGTTCAATACTGGGTCCAGAAGTAATCTTTATATCTGAACCCATCTCTTGAGCAATAATAAATGCTAAGGTAGTTTTTCCAAGCCCTGGTGGACCATAGAATAACAAGTGATCCAAAGATTCATTACGTGTTTTTGCGGCTTGAATAAAGATTCTTAAGTTGTGTTTTAAATCTTCTTGACCAACATACTCATCAAGTGTTTCTGGTCTAAGTGACATTTCTTCAAAATTCTTCTCAATAATATCTGCTGAAAGTATTCTATCCATAATGCCTCCTATTTAGCAAGAAGTTGTAGTGCTTGACGTAATAGTGCATCAACATCTTCTGTTGTTTCTTTTTCTAATGCTTTTTTTACACCGTTGAGTTCTGAGCGTTTAAAGCCTAAAGAAATTAAACTCTCTAAAACATCATCAATGACTTTATTACTTTGCGTGGCTTTGTTTTCATCTGCCATAACAAGTTTCCCTTGAAGATCCAATACCATTTGTGATGCCATTTTAGGCCCCACCCCTGGCAAAGTTCTTAAAAACTTGATGTCTGATGCTTCAATTGCTTCAACAATAGCATTTGAATTTGCCTTTGAAAGTATATTCAATCCTGTTTTGGGACCAATACCTTTTACAGTAATAATTTTCTTAAAGAATTCAAGTGCTATTTCATCTTCAAAACCAAAGAGTTCTTGTGCATCTTCTTTTACATAGTGAAAAGTGTGAATCATAACTGATTCACCTCTTTTATAGATATAGGGATCGGGTGTGAAAACTTCATACCCAATCCCTTGATTGTCAATAATAATACTTGCTTCTTTTCTAGAAACAATTTCACCTATTATATAAGCATACATTGTATCACCTATACTTATTCTACCATACCTTCGTCGAAAACGAACTGTATATCTTCAAGAATAATGATATCTCCATGGGTTGCGCCACGCTCTCTTAAAGCTTCATCGACACCCATACGTTTTAGTGCAATACCAAACTGAATCATTTCATCTTCATATTCGAAATTGTAACGTCTGAATAAGCGAAGGATACCATCACCCTCTAAGCGCCACATATTACCGTCTAAGCGTTCAATATGGAACTTCTCTTCCGGTTCTTCATATTTGAATACAACAATGTCTTCTTCTCGTTTCATGGACTCTTTTGGAATCTCATCAAGAATATCAGCCAATCTATATAGCAATTTATCAGTACCCTCACCCACAACAGTAATCAGTTCAAACACTTCATACTCTGGGTAAGCTTCTTTAAATCTTGCTAGATTGTCTTTTGCGACATCCATATCCATTTTATTAGCTGCAACGATCATTGGTCTTTCTAATAAGTTAGCATTGTATAGCTTTAACTCATTATTAATTACCTTAAAGTCTTCAATTGGGTCTCTACCATCTTCTGCACCCATATCTACGACATGCACAAGTACACGACATCTTTCAATATGGCGTAAGAATACATGGCCTAAACCTTTACCAGCATGGGCTTCTTCAATCAGTCCTGGTAAATCCGCGACTGTAAATGAGCGGCCATCTGGACTTGATGAAATACCTAGATTTGGTGTTATCGTTGTAAAGTGGTAATCAGCAATTTCTGGTTTAGCACGAGAAATTACAGATAGCAGTGTTGATTTTCCAACAGATGGAAATCCTACAAGACCCACATCAGCTAAAACTTTTAATTCTAGGATAACTTCCAGTCTTTCACCTGGAAAACCTTGTTCAGCAAAGTTAGGTGCTGGATTTTTAGATGAAGCAAAGCGTGTATTACCACGGCCTCCACGTCCACCTTTTGCAACAACAAAACGTTGTCCTTCTTCAGTTAGATCTGCTAGGACAAGATTTGTTTCTGCATTTTTTACCATGGTACCTTGGGGCACTAAGATTTCTATATCTTTACCACCGCGACCATGCATTTTTTTGGTTTTACCATTTTCGCCACGTTCAGATTTCAATATTCTGTTATAACGTAACTCCAACAGTGTTGATTTACTTGAGGTTGATGTAAAGATAATGTCTCCACCTTTACCGCCATCTCCACCATAAGGTCCCCCTAAAGGAACATAAGGTTCTCGACGGAAAGCGGACATTCCGTTACCACCATCTCCAGCAACTAAACTTAATTTAATTCTATCAACAAACATAATACTCATCCTTTCAATGAAAAAAATCCCGCAAGGGATTTTTAATTAAGCATTTGGATAAACTGAAATGCAACGACGTGTGCGACTGATACGTTCGTACTTAACGATTCCGTCTACTTTTGCAAACAAAGTATCATCCCCACCGCGTCCTACGTTTTCACCTGGATGTAGTTTAGTTCCACGTTGACGGTATAAAATTGACCCTGCAGTCGCAAATTCTCCATCAGCACGTTTAGCGCCAAGACGTTTTGCGTGTGAATCACGACCGTTTTTTGATGAACCTACACCTTTTTTAGATGCAAATAATTGTATATTTAAAACGAATTTCATTGGGATTCCTCCTTTACATTAATCTGTATGTGTTCTGGATGAACAAATTCCACGGTTTTTAGTTGTTCGTGAAGAAAGTTCATCATTAATTGATTTTTCTCTGAAGCACTTTTACATTCAATAAGAATATAAGGTGTTTCATCTAATACTAAAGTACATTCATCACCCAAGTTATCAAAAGCATTCAAGGCACCAACGCCTATTGAACTTACACCGGCACAAACCAAATCATAACCTGGTTCACCTGAATAAGCATGTCCTGATATTTCAATCTTCTTGATCGTTTTATCTTGAGTTTCAATGTCGACTTTTATCATAAATTATCCTTCGATTGCTTCGATTGTTAATTTAGTGAATGGTTGTCTATGACCTTGTTTTCTACGAGTTGAACTTGATTTAGCAACGTACTTGAAAATATGAACTTTCTTTCCTTTACCTTGTCTTTCAACTTTAGCAGTAACAGTAGCACCTTTAACGTAAGGTTCACCTACACGAAGAACGCGGTTTTTGATTCCAACAACTTTGTCGAATACAACTGTTTCACCTTCTTCAACGTCTAGCTTTTCAACATAGATCTCTTGACCTACTTCTACCATTAATTGCTTTCCGCCAGTTTCAATAATTGCGTACATAAATACACCTCCTTATATCTGCATAAGACTCGCCATTATAGGTGGAATAAATTCACTTATACCTGTAGATGTGCGGTTGTATGTCACATAAAAGAGTTATGTAACACAAGTTAGTCTGTTTTGCTTTAATATTATAGCTTATAGAATGAAGATTGTCCAACATTATTGCATTAATTTTTAAGACAATTTAAACATGTGAATAATCTCTGATTTTACTCCTATTTTTGAATGATGTTCATTAAATGTTGATATTTCACAAGAATTTCAGATAATGAATATCAAATCATAAATTTTTAAAACATTAATTCATGAACAATGATAGAATATAAATAAGAAAAGGAGACACTATGAAAAGAAGTAAGAAAAAGCTTAAAAAGAAAGCGATCCTAGCAATATCCTTAGGTATTGTTGCTACAGTGACACTTAGCTTTCTAGCAGTAAGCTTAATACGCCCCTACCCTTCTCACATGGTAAAAAAAGACCTGACTGATAAAGAAGCTGGTGATTATAAAATAGAAAAGAAAACCGTAAACGAAAACCTCTACGTATTTCATTATCCTAAAACGAGTTTAAACCCTATGGATTCATGGATAAAGGAAAAACTAGACGAAACACTCAGTTATTACGACGCATTGGTTAAAGACAAAGAAATCAAACAAGAGATTAAGATCGACTATAAAAGTTATGAATCATTCGACTCATATACTGCCGTTCAACTTAATACATATTTGAATGGTGAGTTAGTTAATAGTGAATCAAAAACATATGATGGAAAAAACAAGGCTTTCTTAAATTTAGAAATCCTGAAACCAGAGGTCTTACGTCTACTGACACATGATGTAAGAGAGTCTTATACTAAAGATAAATCAAATAGAGAGACATTTTTACAAGAGACACTCATAACAAGTGAGTTTGATAACATCTTATTAAAAGGAAACACACTTAAGCTGTATGCATTTGATAATGAATTAGAGCTTAACTTGGAAGAAAATCCTGAATACTTACTTAATGATTTTGAAACAATCAAAAGCACAGATGGTATTATTCCTTCTGTCTACCTAGATTATGGATACAGTAAAGATGATAAATTAATCGCATTTACATTTGATGATGGTCCCTATCCTGAATATGGATATGAGTTTATGAAAACATTAGAGAAATATGATGCGAAAGGAACATTCTATGTTCTAGGATCACGTATTGGTGAAGAAAGTCCTATTCTTAAAGACTTAACAGATAACGGACACCAAGTAGCTATTCACTCTGATGAGCACGTTAACTTCAATAATATGAGTGCAGAACAAGTCAAAGCGCAAATTGAACGTGCCAAAAGCAAAATCAACAAAGTGACGGGCATGAATAAAGATTACTATGTAAGGCCACCGTATGGAAACCTCACTCAGGAATTAAAAGATGCATTACCTTATACTTTCACAAACTGGTCAATTGATTCAGAAGATTGGAAAAGCCGCAATGCACAGACTGTTTGTGATCTGACCATGAGATATGTACAAGATGGCGATATCATTCTTATGCATGAACTTTATTCCTCAACACTGGAATCACTAGACTGCATCCTTCCAAAATTACAAGCTGAAGGTTATAAATTTGTAACTGTTGAAGAGCTATTAGAAGTGAAAATGGATGAAGTCAAAGTTAATACAATGTACTATAGTGCAAATTAGAAACTCCTAAAAGAGTTTCTTTTTCTTGCGAAAATTTAATACTTTACATAAAAAAGTCACTACATAATGTAATGACTTCAAATCAATAATAATTTTAGGTTGTTGCTTTATTCTGTGACATCAATAGTAGCATACACCACTATTGAACTCCGATTATAAATATAATTAGCATTATAAATGGTATCAATATCCAATTAATATATCGCGCTGTAATCTCCCAGGCTGTAGGTTCTATCAACTCAACATCTCTAACTCTAAATGAGAGAGTCCATCGAAAGAGTTCATCTGCAAAAAACATTGTAAGAATTAATATAATATATAAGAAAACTCCTAAGAACCAGAAACTCCAATCACCCTTATGGGTTAAGTTTGGATTAAGGATTAAACTAGCAATTGTTAATAAAGAGGGTTCCATAGGATCTATAAGGTTTCCACCCTCATCATATTCAACACCATTTGCAATGATTGAATAATCAGATAAAATACTTCCATCCTCCTGATACAAGTATCGAGTATCACCTTTTTCAAAATACCCACCTCTTAATATCATTTCATCCTTTAAATACAGTTCCAGTCCAGTCATAAACTCAGCATCTTTTTTATTAGATGGCAAGGCTGTAGGATCTTCCTTTAATGTATACGGTCCATAGATTAAATCTTTATACTTTAAAAGGACTTCTTTATCTTTTGACACTGTTAAAGAAACATCTTCTCCTTGAACTCTTCCTGAGTAGATAGTCTGCCCATTTTCGATTAAGGGAGACAATATTACATTATTATACTCAATACCTACTGTATTGATTGTTTTTGCATAGACTACAGTAAAAATAAGGACAAGAATTGTTGTAAATAGTAAAATACCTTTTTTAAATTTATTCAAAGCATTATATTTCTTCATACACTACCTCCTAGTGTTTACTATACATTTACTTATGAATTATGAGACTATGAAGTGAAGCTCTATTATTAATTAAATCTTACCATAATAAAGGACTATTAACATTATTTTTTATTTCCTTATGAGTATATATTTGCAAAAAAAAGTCACTACATGAAGTAATGACTTAAAACCCTTAATAAATTAAATTATCGCTTTGTTCGTTTGAGTGTGTAATAGAAGGTTGAGCCTTTGCCCAGTTCACTATGTACACCATAATCTGAGCCTGTAGCTTCGCAAATTGCTGATACAATCGACAAGCCAAGTCCACTTGATGTTGTGCTTCTTGTATGGTGCTTGTTGATTTTTGTATAGCGATCCCAAATTGTTTTTTGATCTTCAACTGAGATACCATTTCCGTAGTCTGTAACATTTATTGTGACGATACCACGGCTTGTCTTAGCATGAATATCAATCTTACCTTCTGATTGGGAGTGCTTTATAGCATTATTGACGAAGTTATAGAGTACTTGCCCCATCTTAACTTCATCGGCTAAAACAAATACCTTAGGACTAATTTTGATATCAAATTTTCGATCATCAAGTTGAAATAAGTTTAGTGTTGATTCAACGTGTTCTTTAAGATTGAATTTAGATTCTTTAACTTCCAATACTTTGGATTCAAACTGCGAAAGACTGAGCATATCATTGACTAGTTTTTCTAAGTGATTACTTTCATCTAAAATTACTTTTAGATGCGTATTTCGTAATTCTTGGTCATTACCTGATATATCTACAATCATTTCAGCATAGGCTTTTATCATTGTAAGCGGTGTTTTTATATCATGGGAAACATTGGCAACTAAATCACGTCTAAGTTCATCTGTTTTTGAGAACTCTTCTGTTGCAAAGTTAAGTGAATTTGACAGTTCAATGGCTTCTAAATATCCTTCTCCACTAAATTTAACATCAAAATCACCTTTAGCCAGACGTTTAGCAGATTCATTCATCGCATGAATTGGGTATGCAAGTTTACGAGCAAGCAGTAATGATACGGTTGTACCAATACCAAAGATAACTACGGTCACCAATAAGAACTGATTTTTTAATACTTCTACAGTTGAATCTAAAAGCTTCATTGGTGTATTGATAAAGATATAAAATATTTCATCTCCAACATAAATCTCTTTACCATAAAATCCCATCGCTTGATCAAAGTACTCATTTCTAAATGGTACATCAATTTCTTTATTTGAAGAGTTTTTTACAATCTCAATATATTCTTGTTTTGATTCAGGACTGAGTTCTTGAAGATAACAGTTGGGTCCAATTACATCAACCGCAATATTCAAAACGTCAACACCTGCATCATTATAAACAATACCGCACATATTTTCATGAGCAAAAAGAAGCCTGAGCTTCGCTTTGACGTCTGTATCAACATTGCCCTGCATGAGGCGCTGGACTTCACTAATTGATACACTGATATTTTTTGTACGACTTGCCTTATAGTAAGGTTCTAGGAATGTAATTTGTAGCATCCATAATAGTATCATCATGATTGCTATGAAGGCTAGGAAATATGTCCAAACCTTAAAGGCCATGTCATTGAACATCGACTTCAAATTTGTATCCTGTTCCTCTCACTGTTTTTATATATTTTCTGTATTCTCCAAGATTTTGTCTTAGCATTTTAATATGAGTATCTACTGTTCTATAGTCACCAAAATAATTATAATTCCATACTTTATCAAGTAGTGTATCTCGTGAGAGCGCTTGGTTTTCATGGATTACTAAGAATACCAGTAAATCAAACTCTTTAGGCGTTAGGTTGACTCTTTCGCCATCTATACTAACAGTTCTACCTGTGACATCTACTTCCAGGCCTTGGAAGCTATATTTTGTATGTACTTTTGTTTTACGTCTTTCGTGTACTACTTTAATACGTGCCATCAACTCTTTTGGTGAGAATGGTTTTGTAACATAGTCATCAATCCCAAGTTCAAACCCTAATAATTTATCAAATTCATCTGTTCTTGCTGATAACATAATAATCGGAATATCTTTAATTGCTTTGATTTCCTTTGATGCTGAAAACCCATCTAAATTAGGCATCATAACATCCATTACAATAACATCATAGTCATTTAATTTTATAGCTTCAATGGCTTCCAATCCATCTTGAGCTTCATCACATTGGAATCCACTTACTTTAGCATATTCTTTTACAACTGCTCTAATCTTCGCTTCATCATCTACTACCAAAATTTTTATCATTGTAAAGCCTCCTTATGTTTATTATATTTTAACTTATTTCTATGAAATGTGCGTGAAATTATGATTCGAAAATATGGAAATCTTGAATAACGATACTACCCTCTTCTTTTACAGAACCTTTAATTAGGGCAATATCATCAATAGACAAGCTGTCTTTAAACTTACTGTAAATATTAGAGAACATTACAGCATCCATCGATCCTGTATCATCGGATACATGGAGAAAGGCCATCGCTTTGTTATCTTTAGCAATATGTTCTTTAATGCGATCAACTTTTACAATCACACGATAACTCTTTTGACTCACGACCATTTGATAGATTGCATCGGTTTGATATTTTGTCTTGTATGATTTTGTTGGATAATCACTTAAGTAAAAACCCAGGACATTAAACTCTTTTGATAAGCTTTCTTTTCGTATATTTGGAATCATCTTTAATTCAGGTTCAGAAACCAAACCATAGTTAAAGATTGTATTTTCATTAGAATCTTTAACTGTAATTAAACTGGCGTATTGCTTAACTTCTTTTAAGTTCTCAATCATTGTAGCACGGCTCAAATTATAGATATCAAAAGTCCCTGCATCGATGAGTGCTTCAAGTTGCTTTTCAGTTAATTTTAAATGTGACAAACGAACTACTGCATCAACATAGGACTTATAAATACCTTGTTCACTTCTATTTTTCACGATTGTTGTGGCAATATTTCGACTGATTCCTTTAATTATACTCAGTGGAAGACGAATGAGATCTTCGTGTATGTTATAAAAGACATCAGATGTGTTAATGCTGGGCACTTCAAGTTTTACTTGACGCTTTTGACACTCATCAATATAACGCTTTGTCTTTGTATCATCGCCAATTACTGAGTTTAAAAGCTCTGTATAAAACAGTGTTGGATAGTTGGCTTTTAGATATGACAATTGATAGGCTACCAAAGCATAAACTACGGAGTGTGATTTATTAAAACCATAGTTTGCAAACTTATAAATGAGATTGAAGATAAACTGTGTTAATTTATCATCATAGCCTAGGCTCTTAGCCCCTTTTTTAAATTCTAGTTCCAGTGATTTTAAAGCATTTGCATCTTTATCACTCATCGCACGTCTTAATATGTCGGCTTGTGATAGTGAGAAGTTCGCAAACTTTTGAGCGACCTGCATGATTTGTTCTTGATAGATCAAAATACCATACGTTGATTGTGTTATCTCTTTTAAATCTTCATGATAATAGTCTATATTATTTGGATTCTCTCGGTTTTCGAGGTATTGTGGTATGTTTTCCATTGGGCCAGGTCTGTATAGGGCAATGGTATCAACAATATCCAAGAAACGTTTTGGTTTCATTTTACGTAAAAGATTTGTCATACCAGAAGATTCTAATTGGAAGATACCAATTGTTTCACCTTTTGAAATCATTTCAAAGGCGGCCTGGTTGTCCATTGGGATATTATGAATGCTAAAATCAGGTTCTGTTCTTTGAACCTCTTTTGAGATTCTATCAATAATTGATAAGTTTCTAATCCCTAAAAAGTCAATCTTAATCAGCCCTAAATCTTCAACATAGTTCATATCGTATTGTGTGACATTTGTTGTATCATCAATGGCAGTGATAGGGATAACATCTAATAACTTGTCCTTACTCATGACAATTCCTGCAGCATGTTGTGTTATATGTCTTGGTGTTCCTTCAATCTTTAAGGCCAGTTCAAAGGCATTTCTTAATGCTTCATCGCTATCCAAGAGCAGTGCAAAACGTTTGTTCTGTTTGAAGTTTTCTAAAAGTGTAGACGCTGTAATGAGTTTAGCGGCCTGATTCATCTTATAAACAGGTATGTTCAAAATTCTTCCGCAATCTCGAAAACTTTGTCGTGCTCGCAGTGTTCCAAAAGCGACAATATGAGCTACATGGTCTGTTCCATATTTTGAAACTGCATATTGCACAACTTCATCCCGTTTATCATCTGGAAAGTCAATATCAATATCCGGCATGGATTGACGCTCAGGATTTAAAAACCTCTCAAACATGAGATCATACTCTAATGGATCAACATCTGTGATTCCTAAGGAATAAGCAACAAGGCTTCCTGCTGAACTTCCTCTACCAGGTCCAACGTTTATCCCTTTTACTTTTGCGAAACGGATAATATCATAAACAATCAGAAAATAATTTACAAAACCCATATTGATAAGTGTATCCAGTTCGTAATTAAGTCGTGCAGTATATTCTTGACTTAAACTTTCTGTATTGAGTCTTCTTTTCATTCCTGCAAAACTGAGACTTTTTAAAAATACATCATTTGGCATACCATGACTGTTTTCAAATTCAGGTAAATCTGTTTTAAGATCCATTAATGTAACATGACATGTCTTGGCGATTTTATTTGCATTATCAATCCATGCTTGAGGATACAAATCATTCAGTGCTTCATAAGAGATAAAGTCTCTATCGGGTGCAAATGTTAATGATGGATCACTGAGTAGTTTCTGTGTATCTATTGCTCTTAAAGCTCTGAATGCATGATGATCTTCTGGTTCTTTATAGTAAGTCTTATTCAGTGCAATACATTCTACATCATATATATTCGCAATCATTTCTAGTCTTTTATTCGATTGATTGAAGAATTTGGATTCATGATGTGTCATACCGATATAGAAATGGTCATAGTCCAGTTTTAAACTTTCCATTCTTCTTTTGAGTTGTGTATCATCGGTTTCAAATAGTGCACTTTCAAAAGGACCACTTTCTGATGGAAACACAATATAAATATCATCTCCAACATTCTGTAGGTCTTCTTTTTGTAATGATTCATTTTGACTTAGTTTATAAGTATAACGATGTAGTAACTGCATCCCTAAATTATTTCTTGCATACAGCACTGCACGATAATCCTCAATATCTACTTCAAGTGCAAAGATGGGTTTTATATTCGCTTTTATAGCTTTTTTATAAAATTCTATGGCACCATACATGACACGATAATCACTGAGCGCAATTGTATCGTATCCTTTTTGATTTGCACTAGAAAGTATGTCATCTACTGACATTAAACCATTGAGTAAAGAGTAATGACTTCTTATAAATAATTGAGATTTCAAATCTAGCACCCCTTTCTATCATTATACATCATTTTCTTAGCAAAGTTTATTGTTTAAGATAGAAAAAAGATTGTCTCTTGTAGAAACAATCTTTATTATCTTTTATTCACTTCGAACTAGTTCTAATAGCTCTTTTTGCATCTGATTAAGTTCAAATGTATCGCAAGCTTTAAATCCTGCCGCTAAACGATGGCCACCACCGTGATATTTCTCAGCAATGGTATTCACCGTAATATTTTGTGATCTTAATGATCCAATATAAGCACCCTCATCTGTCTCTGTGAAAACAGCTGTGATTTTAAAGTCTTTAACATTACGCATAACACTTCCATATTGTTTTGCATCTCTATCACTTAAGTTATATTGATCTCTCATTTCCTTAGTGATGATGAGTGTTGCAAGACCATCTTCAAATGTTACGTGTTGTGCAAAGATGCGCTCAAAATCAAAGTCGACATATCTCTTAGTAAAGAACTCTTTTGTTAGGGCTGTAATATCAGCACCACATTCCATCAGCGTTGCTGCAACACGAAGTGTCGCAGGTTTTGTATTACTAATACTAAATCGAATGGTATCCGTTAAAATACCGGCCAATAAGTAAGATGCTGTTGTCTTTGAGACTTTATTTGTTTCAACCAGCAGTTCGGCAACAATTTCACAGGTGCTTGAACGGCTACTATCTACAATATATTCATCTCCATATGGTGCATCATTTGGATGATGATCCACATTTAACATACCTTTACATAGAATGTAAGGTCCATCAATTCTAACTTTGTTGGCAGTATCAAACACTAAAGCATAGGCATCTTTTAAGAAGTCTTCGCTTACTACTTGATTTTCTTTTGTAAAGAATTCTAGGTCGTCGTTTCTTTCACCGAGTATATAGACTTCTTTATCTGGATAATTTTCTTTAATAAAATTATAGACAGCGTACTGTGAACCCAAAGCGTCTCCGTCTGGATTAACATGTCTAAAAATTGCGATTTTTTCGTGGGCTTCAATAGTTTGAATGAGCTTATTTATTGTGGATACCAAATGCATCACGAGATAAAACTAATTCTTCATCAGTTGGGACAACCCACACATCGACTTTTGATCCTTCTGTACTGATAAGTGTTTCTTTTCCGCGTGTTTTTGCGTTTAATTCTTCATTATAATCTAATCCCATACCATTTTTTAAACTGTCTAGGATTGCAGCACGCATACCTGTGTCATTTTCTCCAAGTCCTGCTGTAAATACAACTGCATCTACGTGACCTAATTGCATTGCGAATCCACCAACAACTTGGCGTACACGCTCTACATAGATTTCACGTGTTAAGATTGCACGTTTATTGCCTTCTAAGATTGCATCTTCAACTTCACGTGCATCACTTGAAACACCTGAAATTCCTAACATTCCTGATTTCTTATTAAAGATATCGAGGATTTCATAAGCACTCTTGTCTAGTTTTTGCATTAAGTATGTCACGATTGCAGGGTCAACATCACCTGTACGTGTTCCCATCATAATTCCTGATAGTGGTGTGAATCCCATGGATGTGTTAACACATTTACCGTTTTCTACAGCTGAGATTGATGCACCGTTTCCTAAGTGTAATGTAATAACGTTTAGACCTTCTGTATCGCGTCCCATCAACTCAGCAACACGTTGTGATACGTATTGGTGTGATGTTCCGTGCATACCATAACGTCTAACTTTTAGATCTTCATAGTACTCATATGGTAATGGGTAAACAAATACCTCTGGTTGCATTGTTTGGTGGAATGCTGTATCAAATGAGAATGTATGTGTCGCATTTGGTAATGCTTTATTGAATGAACGATACCCAATTAAGTTTGCTGGGTTATGTAGTGGTGCTAAATCATTTAACTCCTCTACAAGTGCAATATTTTCTGGTGTAGCAAGAACTGTCTTTGAGAAATACTCTCCACCGTGAACAATTCTATGTCCTACTGCGACAATTTCGTCTAATTTTTCAACGATTTTTTTATCGACTAGTGCGTTCAATACTAAATCTGCGGCAACGTTATGATCCGGAATATCTAAAACATCCTTGTCCTTGTTTCCATTATATTTAATATTGAATACACCATCATTTAAACCAATACGTTCAACCACTCCTGAACATAGTACTTCTTCTTCAGGCATTGAAAATAGTTGGAATTTTAGTGAACTACTTCCTGCATTAACTGCTAAAACTTTACTCATAATTTCCTCCTCGTTTATGTCTTTTTAATATTTCATTGACATCTTCATTATTTATCGATTCTAAGTCTCGATAAAGACTATCATATCTTACCACAAATTGAAGCTTGTTTTCCATTTCATGCAAGAAATCACGGGTTCTTTTTAAAATATCATAGACACCCGCTCGTGATATTTTTAATATGTCAGCAATTTCTTGATAGGAAAGATCATCATGGTAATAATATTGAAATACTTCTTTTTGTCGATCAGTAAGTAATACTTCATAGACATCATAATAAGTATTTAATTTAATCATTTCATCAAGCATCGTGTTTCACCAGGCTTGATAGATATGAATCAATATCAAACTCACGTAAGTCTTCTAATCCCTCACCTAAGCCAATATAACTCACTTTCAATTCTAACTCATCTTTAATACTGAGTAAGACACCACCTTTTGGTGATCCATCCAGTTTTGTAACGATTAGTGAATCAATGGGTGTCACTTCTGTAAAGTTCTTCGCTTGTGAAATACCATTTTGTCCTGTGTTTCCATCGAGTACAAGATATGTCTGATCAATGCCGCCTGCCTCTTTTGTGAGTACACGGCGCATCTTATCTAATTCTTTCATCAAGTTCACTTTATTTTGAAGTCGTCCAGCACTATCACAGATCACAAGATCATATTCATGTTCTTTAGCATGACGTATTGCACCCACGTACACAGACGCTGGGTCTTCATTTTCAACGCCACCGAAGAAACCAACACCAACGCGTTCTGCCCATAGTTTCAACTGATTACTTCCTGCTGCTCTAAATGTATCGCCACCTACAAGTAAAACTTTTTTTCCTTGTGTATGGTAGTGATGCGCTAGCTTTGCAGATGTAGTCGTTTTTCCTGTGCCATTAACTCCAACCATTAGGAAGACATTTAATCTATCTTCTAATTGATAGGGTTCAACATTTTCTCCATATTGATTTTTAATGACTTGGATCAATAGGTCTAATGCCTCATCTTCATCCTTGATGTTTTTCATTTGTTTTCTAAAAGCTTTAATAATTTTACGTGCACTTTTAACCGAGACATCTGCCTGTATTAGATGTGCTAGTAAATTATCATACCAAAGATCATCGAAGTTTGTTTTACCTGCAAATAATCCTAATATTTTATCACCAAATGATTCTCTAGTTTTTTCAAATCCGACTTGGTATAGTTCTTCATCTTTTTTTGACTTAAACATTTTCTTGAAAAATGTCATGATACAGCCTCCTTCAACTCAATAGCTTCGTCCAAACGGACTGTTAGTAAGGATGATACACCCTTTGTAGGCATGGTGACACCATATAAGACATCACACTTCGCCATTGTACCTGGACGGTGTGTAATAAGAATAAATTGCGTATCATCTTCAGATATTTCTTGAATATAATCTGCTAAACGTTCAACGTTGACTTGGTCAAGAGCCGCTTCTACTTCATCAAAAATACAAAGTGGAACAGTTCTTGCCTTAATTATTGCGAACAAGACTGAGATTGCAATGAGTGATTTCTCTCCTCCGGAAAACAGTCTGATATTTTGAACTGATTTTCCAGGTGGTTGAACATCAATGTCTATACCTGTATTCAGTAAGTCATCTGGATCTTCTAGGATCAGTTTTGCATGACCTCCCTTGAATAATTTTGAGAATACATCTTGAAGTTCGTTGTTGATTTTATCAAACATGTCTTTAAACTGTACTTCCATAATTTCATCAAGTTCACTGATAATACTTAAGATTTTCTCGCGACTTAAGACTAAGTCTTCAAGTTGCTTACTTAAGAACTCATAGCGTTCTTTAACTTCAGCATATTCTTCAGGTGCATCAAGATTAACATTACCCAATCTTTGAATCTCACCACGAAGTTTTAATACTTCATCTTTTTCATCTTTTTTAGATGCATCATAAATGTTTTCTAATGCATATTCATAAGTCATTTGATATTCAGTTGAAAGACGATTGAATGCATTGTCTAATTGTACTTCAAATCGTGTATTATTCATTTTAATATCTGTAATCTTTTGTGTGATTTCGCGAAGACTTTGTCTTGCTTCTCTCATTAGTTTTACTTTGGATTGTAATTCATTTGAGATTGCCAGACGTCTCTCTCTAATTAATGAGAGTGTCGATGTTGTTTCATCACGTGCCATTAAAGCTTGGTTAAGCTTCAGTATCACTTCATCAACAATATCCTCTTCATGATTCCCTTTTACATCCAATGCATCATAATCCGCTTGTAAACGTTCATATTGCGCACGTTTTACATCTAATAGTGGTTCTACCTGAGCAAAAGCAATACGTTTTTGAAGTAGACTCTCATTTTCTTTTCTTAGATTTTGATTTAACTTATCGATGTTCATATCAATCTCATCAAGTTGAACATTAAAACACTCTAACTGTTTATTGATATTATCTATCTCAATTTTAATTGAAGCATTTGAGTTGGATGCATTAACACTGCGTCCACCGGTCATGCGTCCACCTGTATGGATAATGTCGCCATCAAGTGTTACGATTCTATAATTGAAATTTAATCGTTTTGCTAAAACATTGGCATTTTCTATTGTATCTACAACAACGACATTTCCAAGTAAGTTGTCACGTAGTTCATGATAAATCTCTTTTGTATCAACAAAATCACTTGCAACACCTAAGAATCCCTCAGCGTGTTCACAAATTACTTGTGCATCGCGATGAATATAACGCCCTTTAACTACATTCAATGGAATAAATGTGGCACGCCCTGATTTATTTCTCTTTAAGAAGTTAATCGCATTAACTGCAGATTCTGAGTTTTCAGTTACAATGTGCATATTTGCTCCAGCAAGTGTTGTATTAATTGCCGTATCATATTCAATGTCACTTGTTAAAATATTTGAAATAACATCATGAACCCCATAAATTGTTTCTTTGTTCTTCATGATTGTCTGCACACCAACATTATGTTCAAATGGTCTTGAGAGTCGGTGATTGAGAATATTCAGTCTATCTTTTAGAGTTGATGTTTGTGAGTGAATACTCGCTCTTTTTTGAGTTTCATGATTTAAATTGGCTTGTAGATCTTGCGTTGTTTTTTGTAAAAACTCTGTTTCTGCCTTTAATTGTTTGTGTCTTGAACTGCGTTCATCAAACTCAGTTTTAGCTTCCATAACTTTCATATGGAGTTCTTTGGCTTTCTCTTCAACATTCCCAACTTCAATGACATACTTACGTTTCTCATCAATTTCGATTTTACGTGTTTCTAAAGTACCAATTTCACGAACCAGTTGCATCATCTTATCTTGAGATTTGGAAATCTGTTGATCCAGACTAAACTCTTCTTGACGCTTTTGTTCTTGATCATGTTCTAAAACACCGATCTGTGTTTCTAAAGTTGCTGATTCACTTTCTAAATCATAAAGTGTTTGTTTATTCTCTTTCATTGTATTGTCTAATGTTTGAATATCAGACACAAGAACAGAAACTTCAATCTTTTCAAGTGCTTCTCTTTTCACTGCAAATGTTTCTGCTTTTTCTGCAGCACGCTTTAAAGGTCTAACTTGTTTTTCAATCTCATCTACAATATCTTGCATACGTTCAACATTTTCTTGTGTACGCTCTAATTTTCGAATCGATTCAAGTTTACGTCTTTTGTATTTAGCAACTCCTGCTGCTTCTTCAAATATCATTCTTCTGTCAGTTGGTTTTGCTTCTGCAAAGAAGTTAATAGAACCTTGAGAAATCATGCTTAATGAATCGCGTCCTAAACCTGTATCGAGTACTAAGTCATGGACATCACGTAAGCGACATGTCACTTTGTTAATCATATATTCAGATTCACGTGTATCACGGTATAATTTTCTGGTGACTTCTACTTCTTCATACTCACTGTTTAATACTTTCTTTTCATTATTAAAAACTAAAGTAACTTGAGCTATGTTAACTCTTTTTCGAGTTTCAGAACCATTAAAAATAACATCTGTCATATTTGTTCCACGCATTTGTTTTACGGATTGTTCTCCTAAAACCCAACGTATCGCATCACTGATGTTACTTTTCCCGCACCCATTAGGTCCTACGACTCCTGTAACAGGATCATCAAAATTTATTACGACTTTATCCGCAAAGGATTTAAAGCCTTGCATTTCAATTTTTTTAAGGAACATAATTACCTCCCTATATATCCTTACTATTATAACCGAAATCATGCAAAAAATACAGTGTTTATCACAAGCTAGCTTGCTTTGTTTAAACGAAAGATTTGTGAAGATTCTACGATTTAATATGATTTCTTAATAAAGTGGTGTATAGTTATATAGATTGAGGTGAAAAAATGAGTAAAAAACTAATAGCAATTGCATCTTTACTCGTCGTATTTATCGTTGTTCCAATATTTTTATATTTTTATTTTACTCCTAAAAGTATCAATAGTATGGCACTTACAAGAGATAAAATCAGTGAACACTCTTATGCTGATTACTTCAAAGACATCAAGCAGCACCAAGGTAAAAGACTACTTTATGTCAAAGATAGTAATGTCGATAATTCTTATTTAGAAGCAGGCATCCTTTATTCTGTATTGGATGAGTATGAGGGCGATAATTTATCAGTAGAAATGCAAATATTAGATACTTCAAACGAGAAGGATTTAACAGTAACACAATTAAAAGATCGTCTTTCAATTGAAACAACACCAGCATTGGTGCTAATTGAAGTTACTGGTACAAAAATAAATGTTCTAAATACATTGGTATATCACGAAGAAGAACCTTTTACTAAAGAGACTTTCAAAAAATGGCTCTTTGAACAAGGTATTTGGGATGGACCTTATTTAGAATCAAGCGAATTATAAGCTTAAAGGCAAGGAGCACTTACTCCTTGCCTTTTTTTAGTGCTGTTTCTATATAGTGAACGGGATACTTTTCCCAGTACTCAAGATATGATGTCATATTATTAATGTTTAATGCCTTTTGATAGAGTCTAAAATGAACTTTAATGTTTTTAGGTTGCCAAAGTTCTTCATAAGGATACTGATAAGTCATATTTAAGCG
Organism: uncultured Erysipelothrix sp.; assembly: GCA_964410635.1. Classification (GTDB taxonomy): domain Bacteria; phylum Bacillota_I; class Bacilli_A; order Erysipelotrichales; family Erysipelotrichaceae; genus Erysipelothrix. The sequence continues at coordinate 97,537 of CAYPHX010000001.1, forward strand.
GTTCATGACTGCACCACTTTTATGATTTTTGATATCATGGGTTGCTGTTATATAAGGTAGTCCAATATCTTTGGCATATGGGATTATACATTGTGATGCCTCAGTAATGATACCCTTTCCTTGATGTTTCGCAAGTAAACCGTAACCAAAATCATGACTCTTAGCATTTGATAAATGTATATAACCAATCATTAAATTATCTTCTTTTAAACACACTGCGAATTTATGGTCCAGTGTATTTTTATAGAATGACTCATAAAACTCAATGGCATCTTCCAATGATTTCAATGGATTCCATGGTAAGTATGTATTCAAATCTTTATCGCTGAATATTTCATAAATTTGTGTGATGTCTTTTTTTTGAACTGTTCTTATTATTAATCTATCTGTTTCAAATTGTTTCATACTGCTCCTTAAAAAAAGATATCATAAGATATCTTTAGTTTATAATAATGATGCGACTTTCTTTTCGATTTCTTCTCCAAAGATATAAGATCCAGCAACCAACACATCAGCGCCATGTTCGCGTGATTCTTTTCCTGTTTCTTCATTAATTCCGCCATCGACAGAAATAAGATAGCCATAATTATTAAGACTTCTTAATTCATCAAACTTTTGGATACGCTCAAGCATGGATGGAATAAATTTCTGACCACCAAAGCCAGGCTCAACACTCATAACCAATACTAAATCGACATATTTTAGATAAGGTATCGCAAGGTCAATGGGTGTGCTGGGTCTTAGTGTAATCCCTGCTTTTAATCCCATTTCATGAAGTGTTTCAATTGCTTTAATTCCATCTTCAACTGAAGCAAATGTTTCGATATGTACAGTGATAGCATCTGCACCTGCATCTTTAAATGCTTCGAAATATTTTGTAGGTTTTTCTATCATTAAGTGAACATCCATAAATGTGTCTGTGATTTCTGTGATTTGCTTTAAGATACCAGGTCCAAAACTAATGTTATCGACAAATACGCCATCCATAACATCATAATGAAACCATTTAGCGCCTGTCTCCGCACGTTTAATTTGAAGACTCATTTGTTTAAAATCAAGTGATAATAGTGATGGTGCAACAATTTTAGTCATGTTTACGCTCCTTAATTAACGCCAAGCACTCAATATAGTGCTCGTAGCGTTCTTTTGATATTTTCTCTTCTTCAATTGCCTTTTTAACAGAACAACCGGGCTCTGTAACATGAAGACAATCTCTAAATCTACAGGATTCCCAATAGTCTTCAAAATCTGGTACAGTTTTTGAGAACTTTTGTGGATCTAAGTGCTTAAAGTCCAAGGATGAAAATCCTGGTGTATCTGCAACCCAACCACCTTGTATTTCATAAAGTTGATTGTGTCGTGTTGTATGCTTCCCTCGCCCTAAGACCTTAGAGATTTCTTGTGTCTGTAGTTTGAAGTCCTGATTTATTCTATTGATAAGACTGGATTTACCGACACCACTTTGGCCAGCTAAAACTGTAATTTTATCTTTAAATATTTCGGTAAAGCTCACATCTTCTGTATTACGATTACTTGTATAAACCTCATAAGAAGATGATTTATAATGATCAACTATTTTTTGTACATTTTCTTCTGTGTCCAAGTCCGTTTTGTTGATTAAAATAATTGGTTTAATCCCTTCATAAGAGATTAAAAATATTAAACGATCAACCAAGCGGTAAGAGAAATCTGGTTCTTTAACACTCATTACTATTAATGCTTGATCAACATTCGCAACAAGTGGACGTATTAATGCATTCTTGCGCTCCAATACTTTTTGGATAACCCATTTCTCATCTGTATACTCTAAACTAACATGATCTCCTACAACGGGACGTTTTCCCAGGCGGAGTTTCCCCATCGCTACTGCGATATGAATCTCTCCATCAAATGTTACAGTGTACTGATTCGATATATTCTTTATTATCAAACCTGTCTTATTCATTGGGCTCCTCAACTTCTGCATCCTCAAACACTGGGATATCATCACGGTCATAATAGAAGATTGTGACATAAGAATCCTCTGTCTGAATATAGGTTGATCCCATCATTGGATCTGTTTTAATTACAACATTGAAGTTGATTCTGTTTATTTCACCTTCAGTAAAGTTTGAAATATCAATCTTTTGAAGTTTAACAGTGATGCCTTGTGCTTCCAGTTGTTTTTGAGCATCCGTAACATCAATATTATTAATATTTGGGATTTGGATTTCTAGTTCTTTAGATACTGTAAAAAGCATATCTAAATCTTGATCAGGACTAATCTTTTCACCTTTTTGCGGGCCTTCTTGTGCAAGAATGATGCCAGGCTTTGTTCCTTTTTCATATTGATAGATCACTCGTATACTTAGGTTGGTTTTCTCTTCTAGAAGTGGTTTAATATCTTCTATTTTTTCTCCAACGTAGTTTCCAATTTCAAAGTAAGTTCCTTTTGATAGAACTAAACTAATTTGAGAGCCTTTTTCTATTGTTGAACCTTTCTTAGGTGATGTTTCAATAATCAATCCTTTTTCAATCTCAGTTGAGAACTCATTCTCATAATTTGGACTGATATGAATGTTGTGTTCATCTAGGATTTCTTTGGCTTCTTCTATTGTTTTACCGCTTAAATCTTCCAGTACATAATCTTTATTTTTCCCATTAACAAGGAAAAATGCAATCAGTGCTACAAGTAGGACTGTTCCAATACCAATCCCAATCTTTGCATTTTTTGTAAGTTTGCGTTTCTTCTTTGGTGCAATGTCATCTAATTTATCAATCATCTTTGTAGAATCCTCATCTTCGAAGACAGGTTCCCAAATTGCTTCATGAACTCTTGATTCATTCAGTGATGATTGTAAATCTCTAATCATCTCATCAACATTTTTATATCGGTTTGCGACATTTTTTGCGGTTGATTTATTTATAATATTTACAATTGAGTTTGGAATGTTTGGATTAAACTCTTGAGGGTTGGGTACCGGTGTTTTCAATTGCTTCATTGCAATTTCTACAGGCATATCTCCTTCAAATGGTGGTTTTCCTGTGAGTATCTCATAAAAGATAATTCCCATTGCATAAATATCTGATTGAAAGCTTGCGCCCTCTCCCCTAACCATTTCTGGACCAAGGTAATGGACTGAACCCATGACGGAGTCAACTTTAGTTAATTGTAGTGCATCTTCTGCTTGGGCAATTCCAAAATCAGATACCTTTAAAGTTCCATCAGGTTTCACAAGAATGTTTTGTGGTTTGATATCTCTGTGAACAATGCCTTGTGCATGTGCTTTAGATATTCCATATGATAGTTGTAGCATAAAATCTACTGCTTCTTTAATATCCAGTGCACCGCGTCTAAAGATGAGTTCTTTTGCGGTAGGGCCTTTTATATATTCCATGACGATATATTGTGTGTTTTCAAATTCACCAACATCATATACTTCAACAATATTAGGGTGATTTAAACCACTTCCAGCATTGGCTTCACGCTTAAAACGCAGTAATGCTACGGGATTGTTTTCTAAATCGCCTCGTAACATCTTAACGGCTACTTCCCTATTTAAAACTGTATCAAAAGCCAGGTAGACATCTGCCATACCACCTGATCCAATTTTCTCTTTTATTTCATATCTATTATTTATTACTTTATTCATATTTTTCATCCTCAACTAATATAAATGATATATTATCAAATCCACCGGCATCCAGGGATAATTCTTTCAGTATTTCAGTACTTTGCTCAATTGGTAATGTAAAAGTCTGTTCAATAGTACCATGTGGAACAAAGTCGTGAAGTCCATCCGTCGATAACATCAATCTTTGCCATCCATCTACAACTCTAATTGTTTCAAAATTTATCGAGTCTTTTATTCCAACTGCGTTAATTAATACGTTTTTTCGTGGATGTACTGCAATTTCATCCTTTGTGATTTCGTTTTGCAAATACATTTGATAAGCATAAGTCTGGTCATGAGAAAGTAGATTCAATTTAGAGTGACGGTATTCGTACAATCTTGAATCTCCTACATTAAATCCGATTGTGCGTTTACCTCTAATAACAACTGCAATTATAGTGGTTCCCATGCCTTTATAGTCTTTTGATTCTAAACTTTTATTAAAGACATTTAGGTTTGCCAGCTCCAGTGTTTCCTTAAACCACTGAATAACTTCTGCATCATTACTTAACTTTAAGTCATCATTAAATGATGAGCGAAATGTCTCAACAGTAATTTCACTGGCAACATCTCCTGCACGTCCACCACCGATGCCATCACAAACGACAGCCAAAAAGAGATCCTCATGGCTTAATGCCAATACACGATCCTGATTGCTTGTACGTACTAGTCCCAATTCATTAATTGAAGTGTGTTTCAAAATGATCCCTCGCTTTAGTATCTATTCTACCATTTTTTAAGACAATGTGCGACATAAAACCCGTCACCTTGTGTCTTCTGTGGATTGTATGTTTTCTCATAAACAAGTTCATAGTTAGGATGTCTTGTTAGAAAGGCTGCAATTTGTCTTTCATTTTCTTTTTTATTTAAAGTACAAGTTGCATAAACCAGTAAACCATCTTCTTTAATATATTGCGCTATATTATCTAAAATATTTGCTTGAAGTGTTTGTAAGTCATCTAAGTCTTCTGGCTTTATATGATATCTTAGGTCATGTTTGTGACTTAAAACACCCAAACCACTACAAGGTGCATCCACCAAAGCGACATCAAACAATGTATCAAAAGATACTGTTTGTGCATCCCCTTCAAGTATTGTAGCATTACTTACTTTAGCACGTTCCATGAGATCTTTTGTGACCGCTACGCGTCGTTCAATCAGATCAATACCAACAATAGAGCCTGTATTTTCAAGTTTATTTGCAATGCGTAAAGTCTTTGTACCCGGTGCACAACAGCAATCTAGGATATTCATGCCTTTTTCTATAGGAATTGAATCTACAACATCTTGTGAATTGATATCTTGAATAACGACTTTAGCTTCATCAAGAAGTGTTGTTCTGAAAACTTCTGAACTTATGATGCGTGTATCATTTTCATCAAATAAACCATCCGGTATTGTTGATGGATTAAGTTTGTTTACCCATGCATAAATAGGTTTTATGCTTTGAACATATTTAGCATATTCAATCGCAAATTCAAAAGAGTACTGTGACTTAAGTAAATTTAAAATCCAAACTGGCATAGAATAGTATATTGAAACACCCTCAATTGTATCCAAATCAACTGTGCGCTCTTTTCTTTCTACCATTTTCTTAAGTATTGCATTTACAAAACCAGAACTATGGGTTTCCCCAATTTTCTTGGTCAGTTCAACATACTCATTGACTAAAGCATATGATGGAATTTCATCCATTTTAAATGCTTGTGCTGCTGCCATCAGCAGGACTAATTTAACTTTTTTATTTGGTTTTCGTTTAATCAAATCTGAAAACTGATATTCTAAATATAGTTTGTTTTGAAGCACAGTATAGACCAGTGCAGAAACAAAAGCTTGATCACTTGGTTCAAGCTTTAAGTCTTTTAGCACAAGATGTGCGTGTAAATCTTCGTTGAGTACTTTATCCAGTACCTTATAGCTAATTTCTCTTCTCATTTACATTAGTGTTAATGGGTTAACATCAACACGTAAGCCTCCTTTGTTCATAGCATAGTATAATGCCACTGCATGATTCACATTTGCGATCATACTGTCTAAGTTTTTTGACTTTAATATTATACGTACACGTTGTAAGTCTTTTAGTTTATAGAGACTTGTCGGTCCCATCACTGTCATTTTATCACGGTTTAATAGGTTTAAGAAAGTAGTCGCATCATTAAATGCATTCTCAATACTTTTATCACTGAAGGTTATTGAAGTTAGATATGAATATGGCGGATATGTTGCCATTTTTCTATACTTCATTTCTTGCGCAAAGAAGTGCTTGTATTGATTATGAACACCAAATCTAACCGCATAATGGTCTTTATTGAATGTTTGAATCATCACTTCACCACTCTTTTCACCACGACCACTTCTACCTGTGGCTTGAAGAATCAAGTTAAATGTTTGTTCAACCGACCTAAAGTCTTCATAAGCCAAAGTATGATCGATGTTAATGATACCAACAAGGGTGACGTTTTCTATGTCTAGACCCTTAGCAATCATTTGTGTTCCAACCAAGATATCATATTCATGTTTAGAAAATGCTTCAAGCATCTTCTTATGAGATCCTTTTCTAGAAGTTGTATCGCGATCCATTCTTAGTACTTTAGCATCAGGAATTAATTTATTTAATCCTTCCACTAAGCGCTCAGTTCCCACGCCACTTCCAACAACATCCAAGCTTTTTCCATCTTGTCCTTTAGGTATTTGATTACTGGTATAGTCACATTGATGACATTTTAATAAGTTTTGGTGTTTATGATAGTTTAAAGATACATCACATCTTGGACACATGAGTACTTGATCTGTCTCACTGTCTTTAAGAAAGGTCATATAACCTCGCCTATTCAAAAGTAGAATAACTTGCTCTTTTCTATCTAAACGGGTTTTAATTGCCTCAAGTAGTTGGGGTGTAAGTACTGAGCCTTTACCACTATAGAGTGTTTCTTTTGTATCAATGATTGTTACCTTAGGAAAGTTATCATTGATCCTATCTGGCATTTCAAGCAATGTATAAACACCTTTTAGAGCTCTAGCATAGCTTTCCATCCTAGGAGATGCACTGCCTAAAACAAGCGGACATTGATGATACTTACTTCTAAATTCTGCAACATCCAGTGCATGATATGTGGGTGTATTTGACTGCTTATAACTTGTATCATGTTCTTCATCAAGAACAATCAGTCCCAAATTATCAAAGGGCATAAATAAGGCAGAGCGTGTCCCGACTACAATATTCGTTTTATTATTTTTAACACGGACATACTGTTCATATTTCTCTTGATTGTTGAGACCTGAATGATATATTGCAACATCTTCATTAAATCGTGAAGATACACGATCTATCATTTGTGGCGTAAGTGAAATCTCTGGAACCAAAAACAAGACGGATTGGCCTTTTTCTAATACTTTTTCAGCCAAGTTTAAATATACTTCAGTTTTTCCAGACCCTGTTACACCATGGAGTAGGTATGTATGAGAAACATCCAACTCAACTGTATCTATGATTTCTTTTTGAAGCGTAGTAAGTTCTGGTTTTGGATATGTATCTTTAATTATTTGATCAAGATAACGACTTTCCTTTTCGATTCGCATAAAAATATCTCTTTTAACTAAGGTATCAAAAGAGGAGTAAAAGGCCCGTGCTTCTTTAAGCGTTACAAAATCACGATCTTTAAATCGCTCTATAAATTGTTTTTGTAAGGGTGTGAGTGGTTTTAAATCTTTTTTATTATAAACTAATCCTTGAATTTTCTTTGCTTTATGATGGTTCATTTTCGGATTTAGTGTATTGGGCAAGATTGTTTGTAGAACTGAGATCATTGGTGCGACATTTTTATAACTCATGTCTTGTGCTAAGGCATAGAGTTCTTTATTAATAATAACTTCTTCATCAATCACATCAAGAATTGGACTTAATTTAAAATCAAAGTCACTTTCTTGGGCATCATAGACTTTAATCACAAAGCCTATGATCTCTCTGTTTCTAAGTTTGATTGCGACACGCGTTCCTACAGATACATCAAAAGCACCACATTCATAGGTTAAGTGGCGATTGAATAGAAAACTATCTTGAATTAATATGTCACAAACTCTCATTGATTACCTCACTAACAAAAAACAACTCAAATTATTGAGTTGCTTCGATATTTCTTTTTATGATTAATGAAACCATATCAGCAGCAAACTCTGGATCATCATTACAAATAACGTAACGATATTGGTTCATTAGTTCCATCTCTTTAGCAGCCTTTGAAAGACGTTCATTGAGTATTTCCTCTGACTCAGTACGTCTGCCTTCAAGTCTACGGCGTAGTTCCTCCATGCTGGGTGGAACTAAAAATATACTTAATGCATCTGGAACTCTATCAATTACTTGCAATGCGCCTTGTACTTCAATTTCAAGTAAAACATTTTTTCCTAAATCTCGTAAACGATCCACTTCTGCCAGCGGCGTTCCATAACAGTTACCGACAAATTCAGCATTCTCAAGTAACTCATTATTTGCTAATGCTTCCTCAAAAGCCTCACGCGAAACAAAGTAGTAGTGTTTGCCATCAATTTCACCTTCCCGTTGTTTACGGGTTGTCATTGATATAGAGAAAGCTAAGTTTAAATCTTCACGTCCAATGAATAAATCCCTAACTGTTCCTTTACCTACACCACTAGGCCCAGATAATATAATTAATAAGCCTCTTTTTTTCTTCATGCGCACCATCCTTTTATTAATAATACTTACAATTTATCACTGTGTCAAACTTTTTCTTAGTTTATCAATAGAAAGCTATAAATAGCCTGTTTTATTACATATATCTGCTTATTTATTTTCATTATAATTATACCACCATATTTAGCGTTACATATCTAAGATGCTATTTTATCAACTTAGATATGTTATAATATCAAAAGAAAAAGGAAGTGATTTCCATGCCAATGGATGGTATTTTATTAAACAGAATTACATCAAACATAGAAAAGTTAGTACCCTTAAGAATCAGTCGTATCACACAACCCTCTAATACAGAGTTTGTTTTTAATACATTTGGAAAAGTAAAACACAGTCTTTACATCTCAGTACACCCAAGATATGGACGCATTCAGTTTACAGATATTAAAAACAGTTCCAATATTGATATGACGCATTTCTTAACCATTCTTAGAAAATATTTAAATGGCGGTGTGATCAATAAAGTTGAACAATCGCATTTTGATCGTATTATCACATTACACATTACATCTAGAGATGATGTTGGTGTCATAAAGTCTTATCGCTTAATCCTCGAACTAATGGGACGTTATGCAAATCTTATTGTTGTTGGAGATGATGATAGAATTATTGATGCCCATCGTCGACTCTCTGATTTTGAATCAAGTGAGAGAAATATCGTTCCAGGAGCAAGCTATGCGCTACCGCCGAGCTTTGATAAGAAATCCATCGAAGATTTAGAATTATCAGACAAATTTGAATCCATTCGCACAAAATATGAAGGTATCTCCCCTATCCTAGAAAAAGAAATACAACATAGACTGGACTCACAAACTCCAGAAGATATTGTTAAGGAGTTATTATCTTCAGATGTTTTATATCTTTATCCAAACGATTATCACATCATAGAACTAACACACCTCAATCAACCGACAAAGACTATGCCACTGATGGAAGGTCTTGATTACTTCTATGAAGATCTACAAAACCAAGAACGTATCAAAGCACATACTGGTAATATATTAAAAACACTGCGTAGAGAATTAAAACGCGCAAAATCAAAACTGCCAAAACTCTATAATGATTTAGATAATGCTGAAAACTCAGAACATTATCGCGAAAAAGGAGATATTCTCTTTGCATACCATGCACATGCGAAAAGTGGTTTATCAAGTGTAGAACTTGAAGATTTCAATGGTGAGCCAATCACTATAGCTCTTGATGAAAAACTATCCGGTAAAGATAATGCGAATAAATATTTTACACGATACCGAAAAGCGAAAAACTCATTATCTCATTTGGAAAACCAAATTGATCTTACAGAGAATAGAATTGAATACCTTGAAACACTTTTAGCACAAACAGAATTAGCTTCTGTAGAAGATGCAAAGGAAATCCAGGAAGAATTAATTAGTTCAGGTATTCTATTCCAAAAGAAAAATCATAAGAAGAAAAAACAAAAGAAAAGTAAAAGACCCAATTATATGGTGGTTGAATATGATGAAAACACTACAATATTTATTGGTAAAAATAATATTCAAAACGATACATTGACTTTCCAACTGGGTAAAAAAGAAGACTTATGGTTCCATGTGGCACATACCTTTGGTTCCCACGTTCTTTTAAAAACAGATGAAATCACACAAGAAAAACTGGACCTATGTGCTAATTTTGCCGTTTACTTTTCAAACGCAAGAAACAGTTCCAATGTTGAAGTAAATTACACAGAGATAAAAAACATTAAAAAAATACCAGGATCTAATCCTGGTACTGTCAGATTCTCAACTCACAAGAGTTTAATAATAACACCTGATGAAACAATTATTAAAGCTTATTTAAAGCAATAACTTGTTTATAGTCAGGCATAAATCTTTCTATGATGGCATAAAATCTAGCCGAGTGATTAAATTCTAATATATGAGCACACTCATGTAATACGACATAATTAATAAACCTTGGCATATCATGAAACAAGTACAAGTTGAATCCCAACTCTCCCTTTTTATTACACCTTCCATACATACGTTTATACCGCCTGATTGTAAAGGGCGGTTTTTCTATTCCCAGTAAATTTGCATAGTACTCAACTTTCTTATCTAAATACTGAAACAGATCTCTTTTCAATGCAGTTTCTACATGATAGATAAGCCGTTCATCTTGCATTGTCTTAGGTCTGTATATTTTAATCGTATCGGAAATGATTAGTTCAAATTTTTTTGCTTCAATAACTTCCATAGATAAATTTTGACCATAATATCTGAGTTTCATTTGATTTAACTTGATTCCAGGTGCTTTATAACTTAATAACTTCTCTTCTATCCATGATTGTTTTGATAGTACAAAATCATTGATAATCTTATCTTGAAGGTATAAGGGTGATCTGACAATCACTTGACCATCCACTATAGAGATAGCTAAAGTTTTTCTATTTGTTCTTTTAATTGTATATATCATATTTAAATTATAGCACAACTTAGTTCACACTGATCTAACTGTGTTAAAAGTCTTATCTATAATAGCGTTATTATTTGTAGTTAGAAAGTAAGACTATTTTGTCATATATATTCAAGTGTAAATATGATATGATTTATAGAGTTAGGATGGATACAAAATGAAAAAAAATAAAGCTCAAGATAAAAAAGACAAGCAAGTATTGCAACAACAAAAGTCGAACATTATTCGAGATAGAAAAGGACGCCCTTTCTATGTCAGTGAGAATAATGAAACATATTATAGATTAAGTCAAAGTGTTGAAAAGAATCTATATATTTATGATTCACGTATCATATTTGCAATCTTACCTATTATGCTTACAGACTTATTAGCCAAAAAATATATTTACTTTGGTTTAGTACTCTCGATTGTCATTCATGTAGGTTTTGAATTCTTTTATCGCTCACTTATTGGCCAATTAAATGTCAGTACAAATACACCTCAAGAAGTTGTGGATCAATATCATTCAGTAAAAGTGTTAAAAGCTAAACGAAGTGACTTGATGATGAAAACATTACTAGGTGTTGTTATTTCATTTATGATTATGATGAATCCAAATGCCTTTGATTTTTTAGCAAAAACAGGTCCCCTTCGATTTATTGGTAACATTGTACCTTATCTTACAATGGCACTAACACTTTTACCTGTATCAGATTTAATAACTGTTTCTGGTAAATTAAGAAAAGCTAAAAAGAATAAATAAAATTAGTAAAACAGACTTCACTTTAAAATGAAGTCTGTTTTTTATTTATATTTGGTAAGCCTCATGCCATTAAATGTAACAACCAAGGTTGCTCCCATATCAGCTACAATTGCAATCCATAATGTGAGCCATCCTGGAATAATAAGTAATATAGCAACCAGCTTTATTATTAGTGAGAACGAAATATTTTGTTTTATGATACTCAATGTTTTTTTACTCAAGTTAATGATAAATGGTAACTTATTTAAATCATCTCCCATGAGCACAACATCAGCCGTTTCAAGAGCAGTATCTGTTCCAGCACCACCCATTGCAATGCCAACATCAGCAATTGCCAGTGCAGGAGCATCATTGATGCCATCTCCCACCATCGCTACACTACCATATTGTTGTTTTAACATCTTTACAGATTCAAGCTTCTCTTCTGGCATCAAGTCACCTTTTATGTTTGAGACATGAACCTGTTTACCTATAGCTTGAGCAGTTATCAAATTATCACCTGTTAGCATGGTTGTATTCTTTATACCAATTGCATGGAGCTTATCAATCGCTTCAGCACTTGAATCTCTAACTGTATCTGCAACTGCAACAGTTCCTAATACTTCTGTTTCAGTTCCAAATATCATGACAGTCTCACCTTGTTTCTGAAGGTTTTCTATTAAATGAGTATCTAAATTAAGATTTAAAGTATCCATGAATAGTTTTGCACTTCCAAGATAATATTGTCTTGATTTATAGATTCCAGTAATTCCAAGTCCTGTAATTGATGTAAATGATTCAATTTCAATTTGAGAGTAGTCTAAGTTTAAACTTTCAGCATGTTTTATAAATGCACTTGATAATGGGTGTTGTGAGTTAATCTCTAAGGCACACATAATCGCAAAATAAGCATCTCTCATCTTCTCATCTTTAATAATTAAGTCTGTGATTACTGGATAGCCCTTTGTGAGTGTTCCTGTTTTATCAAAAGCAATCGCTTGAATCGATCCCATTTCCTCTAAGTGAATACCACCTTTTACCAAGACCCCATGCTTAGCAGCATTGGTTATCGATGACACAATGGAAACAGGAGTAGAAATAACCAAGGAACAAGGACAGCCCACCACAAGTAAAGAAAGTCCTTGGTAAAGCCATATATCCCATGATTGATTAAAAATAAGTGGCGGTATAATAATTACCAGTAGTGATAATAGAAGGATAATTGGCGTATAAACCTTAGAAAACTTATCGACAAAAGCTTGAGCAGGAGCTTTTTTTCCTTGAGCCTCTTCAACCAATTGGATTATTTTGGATATTGTAGTATCTTCTACAAGTTTTGTTACGCTCACTTCCAGTAAGCCTTCTTCATTTAGTGTACCCGCAAAGACTTCATCACCTTCTGCTTTAAATACTGGAATAGACTCTCCGGTAATCGCAGATTGATTCACTGAAGATGATCCTTTTACTACTACACCATCCATCGCAAGCTTCATACCAGGTTTTACAACCATAATATCATTAATCAAAATCTCATCAACTGAAACTGATACCAGTTCATTATCACGATAAACCAAGGCTTCATTTGGCGCAATATCCATAAGACTCGTAATAGATTGGCGTGCTTTATCCATAGAGAAACGTTCTAAAGCTTCACTGATCGCAAAAAGAATGACGACAATTGAGCCTTCTGCCCACTCACCTATAATAGATGCACCTATGATTGCGATGGTCATTAGTGTATGCATTGTAAAGTTCAATTTAAGAAGATCTTTAAATCCTTCCTTAAAAAGGTTGAAGCCGCTGATAAGAATTGCACTTAAAAATAACAGTGTCGAATATAAATTATCAACTTGTGTTTGCTTTAAATAAATCGCAAGACAGATAAAGACTGTTGAGATGAGTATTTTATAATTATCTTTTAATAAAGTGTTTGTCTTTTCTGTGCCCGTTTGTTTCTGAGTGTATTCACTGACTTTTAAATTTTCAAACTCGCCTGCTTTTTCCAACTGTTCAATACTTATCTCACCGGATACTTTGATCAAACCTGCACCAAAATTCACAGTAGCATGTTCAACTGTATCGATACTTTTTACATTGTTTTCAAATTTTAATGAGCAATTTGTGCAACTTAAGCCTTCTACTCTGTAGGTCTTTTCCATATTATGCCTCCAAATGTATGAATTTAGTTTTTAGTAAATCCAATACTTTTTCATCTTTTAGATAGTAGAAAGAGAGTTTCCCTTCTTTTTTACTATCTAAGATATTTTGCTTCTTTAGATTTTGTAAGTGGTGCGATGTTGTCGCAATACTGGCACCTATAACCTCAGCCAGATCACAAACACAGAGTGTACCTTGCGATATTATCGCATAGATAATTTTTAATCTGTTTTCATCTGAGAATATTTTAAAGTATCTTATCTGTTCCTTGATATACAGTTGTTCAATATAAGATTTTGCTTCATGGACATCGTCTTCGTGAACTAAGTAAATTTCGCATGTTTTATCTTTCATTCGAACACTCCTTTGATTATTAAATTTTATCATCATCAAAACCATCATTCAAGTGTTTGTTTGATTGAACTCTGATCAAACATTTACTGTAAATAAAATAATTAAAAAACCCAAATCAAATGACTTAGGTTTACTGATACTTGTGATTTACTTTTCTTCTATACTTAAGACATCATAGCCAAGAAGAACAATTGTATTTTGAATTTGATTTTCATTGACCAAGTTTGGATCATAACTTACGGTGGCGACACTTTCAGCAAAATCAACTGAAGCTGTCTTTACCCCTTCAGTTAAGTCCAGTCCTTTTTCAATCTTCATAGCACAGGCTCCACAACCCAGTGGCGCTAAATTAATATTGATATTTTTTAACATATTCTTTCTCCTTTCAGTACTTATACTGTAGTTCATATGAATATAGTATATAATATAAACAGTAATTGTTAAACTTTATTTTAAGAAAGGTGATTTAAATGAGTAAAAACCATTTGTCTTGTATTGATATCGTTCCCATGTTTAATTCGTTAACTTATGATGAGAAGAAAGAGATTGCTTATATCTCTAAATCAATGAATTATAGTCGTGGTGAATCAATCTACAATCAAGGTTCAAGAAGTAACGATCTTTATATCGTTCATAAAGGAAAAGTTAAGATTAGTCGCGTGAATAAAGATGGTAAAGAACAAGTTATACGAACATTAGAACCAGGAACATTTATGGGTGAACTCTCACTTTTCTCTGAAAACATGCACTCTGATAGTGCTACTGTTACTGAGAATACTGAAATATGTCAGCTAAATGGCGATGCTTTTAAGAAACTATTATCTGAAATTCCAAGTATCTCATTGAAGCTACTGGAAGAAATGTCTAAACGCTTAGATGAAACTGAAGATACTGTTGAGAGTATTGGTACACTGGATGTTGAAGCTAGAATTGCCAGTAAGATTTTAGAGTTATCTAATAATATGAATCAATTTAAACTACCTTATGCTAAAAAAGATATGGCATCACTTCTGGGTATGAGCAGTGAAACATTGTCTAGGAAGTTAAGAGAGTTTGAAGAACTTGGTTATATTGGACTTAAAGGTCAGCGTGAAATTACAATACTAAATAAAAAAGAGTTGGAAGCCCTAATTTAGGCTTTCAACTCTTTTACTTTCTATACTTACAATAAAATCATTATCTTCAACATCGACATATACGACTTCGTTATCTTCAGGTTGAGTTTCAATGATTTTGTATGCGACCTTAGTTTCAATCTCATTTTGAATGAATCGTCTCATAGGTCTTGCACCAAATACGACATCTGATCCCTCTTTTACAATCGTATCAATAACTGCTTCTGTATATTCTAAATCAAGGTTTCTTGATTGAATACGATCTTTTAATTCGAGCATGAATTTGTTTGCGATTGCATGTAAGGCATCATCGGTTAAGGCGTTAAATACAATAATCTCATCAACACGGTTTACAAACTCTGGTTTAAAGTGTGCTTTTACAGCTTCCATGTAGTGAGCATCACGCTCTTTGATATCTTCTTCGAATGCGTACTGACTTCCTAGGTTTGATGTCATGATTATAATTGTATTTTTAAAATCA
>CAYPHX010000002.1:0-63636 GCA_964410635.1 uncultured Erysipelothrix sp.
TTTCATTTAGTCTTTTAAATATTCACTTTATATTTATGGCTTCACTCTCATTTTACGTTTTCAAGTTTCTACCTATCAAGTATTATTTAAAACTGCTATTCTATTTACGCTATTTAATTGTTCATCCCTTCAGTATTTCTACCTACTATGGAATCAGCTGACTTCTCTATGTTCGTTGTTACTACTGAAGCGCCATAGAGACCTCACGGGGTAAGCCTTATATCTTTCATCGTTTACTTGCTAGATTTACGCTATAGAGTTACGGTTGCCTTTTGGAACTTTGTTGCTTAAAGCCAACTTGTCCACTCTATCTCGCCTAATTATCTAGTTCTTGTTCATCAAGCCACGATTTCGCTAGTTCACTTCCTCCGCCCTATACCTCGCGGTATAAAACTTGTGCTATGCTATACGGATTCGAGGGCAACTTCGCTCCGTTGAGACTTTCACTCTAGATATATGACATGCCCGTCACACATATTAAAAGGAGCTTTCGCTCCTTATTCTTTTATTATAGTTCCTTCACCATGCATCAGTGCATTGCGTGCATTTTCAAGTGATGTAATGATGGCCGTTCTACCTTTTTTACTTTTAGCAAAACGGATTGATGCTTCTACTTTAGGTAGCATAGATCCTGCAGCAAATTCTCCATCTTGGACATATTGTAGTGCTTTTTCAGTTGTGATATTTTTTAACCACTCCTGATTTTCTTTTCCAAAGTGAATTGCTACGTTTTCAACAGCAGTTAAGATGATGAGTAAGTCTGCTTGAATTTCTTCAGCAATCTTTGCGGCTGAGTTGTCTTTATCAACAACAGCATCGACTCCAACATAAATGCCATCTACTTCAAGAACAGGCATCCCGCCACCGCCACTTGAAATAACAACGGTTCCGGAGTTAAGGAGTTTTCTAATTGTATTTTTTTCAACGATTGTTTCTGGTTTGGGTGAAGCAACAACTTTACGATAGCCACGACCTGAGTCTTCTAAGTATGTTGCATTTTCTACTCTTGATAAGACATCGGCTTCTTCTTTAGTATAGAATGGACCTACTGGCTTATTCGGATTTTCAAATGCTGGATCATCTGCGTTTACGACAACCTGAGTGAGTATCGTAGCGACGTCTTTATTAAATCCTCTGTTTTTCATTTCATTTACAATAGCGTTTTGAAGATGATATCCAATATAACCTTGACTCATTGCAGTCGATTCAACCAAGGGCATTGTTGGTATTTTATTGGTTTGTTTATGTGCCATATCAAAAGCCATATGAATCATCCCAACTTGAGGACCATTGCCATGAACGACCATGACTTCGTAATCTTCTGATACTAAATCCACAATACTTGCGGAGGCTTTTTTAACGGCTTCCTTTTGTGTTTCCGGTGAATCACCTAAGGCGTTTCCTCCGAGTGCTACTACTACTTTTTTTCTCATCTTCTACACCCTCTTGTTTTCCTTACTTATTAAAACTTAAAACACCTTAAATTGCAATCAATATCATTAAAAAAAGCACGATTTCTCGTGCCTTTAAGATTCTATCGAACCAACCTTTTTTCTAACTGAGTTAAACTAAAATCTACAATTACAGCCATCAGTGCTGTAGGTAAGGCTCCGGCCCAAACTATTGCAGAACCATCGGATACGTTTAGCCCTCTTGATATGATATCACCAAGACCACCTGCACCAATAAATGTTCCAACAGCTGCAACACCAATTGCGACAACAAGGGCATTTCGTATACCCCCTAAGATAACGGATATAGATAGTGGTAGTTCTACTTTAAAGATTACCTGAAACTTACTCATCCCCATACCTTTAGCAGCATCAAGTATATTTTCATCCACTTGATTTACGCCACTTACAGTATTGGTTAAAATGGGTAAGATTGAATACAGAAAGATTGCAACAATCACTGTATTAACACCCATGCCCACAACGATAATTAATAATGAGAGCATTGCTAACGCAGGAACTGTTTGGATAATATTGGCTGCTTTTAGAAACCATTTACCCAACTTCTCATGCCGTGCGATGTAGAAACCCAGTGGCACCGCAAATAAACATGCAAACAAGACACCATATAAAGAGACAAGGAAGTGCTTCGTGATTTGATCTAATACATAATGGCTATTGACCATATAATATTCTATTATTTCTTTAATCATTCCATATGTCCTTTCATAATCTCTTGATAAAGTGCTCTTGTTTCGAGCCCTTCTATCACAACATCTTCAAAGTAATTATTCTCAACTAAGAAATCTGTTGCACTGATTTTGGGTTCAACTTTTTGTTCATCTGATTTTCTGTTTAATTTTTGCATCGTATCTTGATCAATTGCACCTTCTAATCTTAAGAAGATATCCACTAGTTCTGGATGTTCTTTTAATACTGCAAATGAGATAACTGGACTGGCATCATAAGCCGGGAATAAACTTAGGTCGTCTTCAAGTACAACTAAGTCATAAGATTGAATTCTTCCATCTGTTGAGTATCCCAGTACAACATCCATCGTACCTGACTTTATGGCACTATAAACAAGACCAATATCCATCGGTGATAAACTTGGAAACTCAAAGCCATAAATTTCTTTAAAAGCTTCATAACCATCTCCATCACGATCAATCCACCCTGTATCAATACCCGCATGAATTTCATGAGCAAACTTTTCTAAATCTGATACTTTTGTAATGTTATTGGCTTCAGAGAACTCTTTTGAAACCATAAAAGCATAAGTGTTCGCAAAACCATAGCTTGGCATCCACAATAAATCAAAGTTATCAGCATAACCTTTTACAACTTTTTCAAAAGCTTTTATTGTATCTGTTTCTGGTGCTTGATTCAATTCACCTGTTAGTGATGTTCCTGTATACATAACTGCTGAGATATTCGCATCTTCTCTTAATAATGATTGTTGAACTAAAACAGATGATCCTAAGTTTGAAAGAATATCAACACGGACTTCTGGTTTATAGTGTTCAATCATCTGTGATAGTATTTCAGCCATGATTTGACGCTCAGTAGTATTTCCTGAACTAATCACAATGTCATCATTCAAAGTACTGCCACCAAGTCCTGGTAGATTACATGAACTGAGACTAAAGATGATTAATGTTGTGAGTATTTTTTTAAACATATTAAACACCATCACTTTCTATTGTTGGGGTAAATTGTTTCTCTAATTTACCAAAAATAAAGTCTACCAACAACGTGAGTAATGTTATTGCGATTGTTCCAACCACAATTAAAGATATATTATAGTTATTTAATCCTGCAAAGATAAAATCACCCATACCTCCAGCTCCAATATAAGAAGCTAGAGTAGCCCATGCTAAAACATAGGTCGCGGATAATCGAACACCTGAAAAAATAACAGGACTTGCAAGGGGTAATTGAACTTTGAATATTTGTTGAAATGTATTCATTCCCATCCCTTTTGCTGCGTCCATCGTATTCTCATCCACACTTTCCATTCCAAGTATGGTGTTACGTAGAATGGGTAGTAATGAATATACAACGAGTGCTACAATTGCTGGGGTTCTTCCTACACCTAATATAGGTACCATGATTGCCAGTAAAGCAAGTGATGGTATTGTTTGTAGAATAGATGCAATCCCAACCACAAAGTTTGATACTTTCTTCTTACGACTCACCATAACACCCAGTGGTATTGCAATAATACAACCAATGACCAAAGCAGTCATACTTAAAGTTAAATGTTCTAATATTTTACCAAGTAAATTAGAACCATGTTTTTCTATAAAACTACTCAAGTGGTTCACCACCCAATTGTGCTTGTTCTGTGGCTGCACTTACCTTTTCATAATCGACTTGAACATCTTCATCTTCAAAGTCCTCTAAATCTGGCTCATAATCATGCCAGAAAGCATCATAAACACTTCCCACAATATCAGCCCTTGTAATGATACCTTTTAGGTGACCTTCATCATCTACAACTGAAATATTTCTATGGCCCAAGTCTTGTACAAAGTAAATCGCATCTCGAATTGATGTTGATTCTGTGATATAAGTTACCTGTTTAGCAATAGTTGATACTTTCTCATCAGGTCTTGAACGCTTTGTAAGAGCACGCATATCGATACGACCCAACAATACGTTTTCATCATCCACAACTAAAACATCATCAACTTTCGTTGTTGACATTAACCTTGCTGCTTGAGCAATCGTTTTATCTTTATGAATTTTAACCGGATCACGCATGATACTTTCAACAGTTTCATACTGGAATATTGCCTGATTTAATCGGTCCTCACCAATTAAGTCTTTTACAAAATCATTCGCAGGGTCCATGAGTATTTCTTTAGGACTACCCACTTGGATTACTTCACCATGATCCATTACCACAATTTTATCAGCCATGTTTAAGGCTTCATCCATGTCATGTGTTACAAACACAATTGTCTTTTTCATTTCAACTTGTAGTTTCTTCACAAGTCTTTGAATCGCATCACGTGTAATTGGGTCAAGCGCACCAAAAGGCTCATCCATTAAGATGATGTTTTGATCTGCTGCTAAAGCTCTAATGACACCAATTCTTTGTTGCATACCACCACTGAGTTCGGATGGATACTTATCAAAAAGTTCTAAAGGTAAATCAACACGCTTCATTAAGTACTCTGCAGTACTACGCATTTTATCTTCATCCCACTTTAATAGTTTGGGTACCATTATAATATTTTCATATATTGTCATATGAGGCATCAATCCAACTTGTTGGATTACATAACCTATTCTTCTTCTCAGGCTAACTTCATTGATATCTCTAATATCTTTTCCATCAATCAGTATCTTTCCACTGTTGGGTTTAACCATTCTATTGATCATACGCATGCTGGTTGTTTTACCACTACCAGATGTTCCAATAAAACAGACAAACTCACCTTCGTTAATCGTTAAAGACATATTATCTACTGCTTTTTTGCTTCCGTATGTCTTCGTAATGTTTCTAAATTCAATCATTTCTAAACCTCCACTTACATACTATGCATAAGCAAATTTGATTAAAATTTCCTACATAGTTTAAAAAACTTACTCTTAAATCATAACATTTATAGAGATGATTTTGAAATTAGGGCCACAAACCACGATAAATACCACTAAAATGACGGTATTAAAGCAAGTATAAGATAAGTTACACAAATGCACCCTATCTTCTTATTATATTATAGTGTTGCTTTTCTTCTGTAATTTGAGTATCATATTAAAGCATAAGCCGCCATAGTTTAGTGGTAAAACAGGGCAATGGTAATGCTCAGCTCCGAGTTCAATTCTCGGTGGCGGCACCATATGTATACCAACCCACTTTTTAGTGGGTTTTCTTATGCTATAAAATCAAAAATCCCTACAAAACTCTTACAATTTATAACTATTGCTTTTCGGGAACCTAATACTGCCAATTTTGTCGCTTTTAATATTAGCCATTCAAGTCATGTATATAGTTATTCGATTTACTTAAAATAATAGAACTCTCATAATCACAATAAATATAAACTATAAGATAAAGATATTACAGTTTCCTACTTGCTTCGATCACGATCCATTTACACTTAAAGTATCAGGCCAGAAGTCTTATAAGATGCGATTTTTTTGTTTATGAAAGTATTGTGAAGAAATTTGAATGTTGCTTCTCTTATTTATAGTATTTAAGAACAAGACAATAAAGTCTTTCATGGAGGTAGTTATGTCATCGTTCAAACCACGTATTGGATATGCTTGTATGAATCTAGATATTAGTCCTAACTCATATAAAACATGTCGTAAGAATAATATTTCAGATGAAAAACTTACGGAGCTTATTCAGCATAATCTACTCGTTTTAAAGAAGTCTTTACAGTATAACATCAAAGAGAATAATAAAATGTTTCGTATTTCTTCTTCTCTTATCCCTTTTGGATCCAGTGAGCTTAACACACTTGATTGGGAACATATTTTTGCGAAAGAGTTTAAGATACTTAGAAGTATGATTGATTTTCATGAGATAAGAATATCGATGCACCCAGGACAGTATACTGTACTGAACTCCCCCAATCAGAATGTTGTAAATAATGCAATTGATGATTTAAACTATCATTTAAAAATCATAAATCTACTTGCACCAGTAGAGCAATCAAAGATTATACTGCATGTAGGGGGCGTTTATGGGGATAAAGATGCTGCTATGAAACGTTTTATAGAGGTTTATAAAACGCAGTTAAGTTCTGAGATTAAAAAACATCTAGTGATAGAGAATGATGACCGCCTCTACACAGTAGAAGATGTTTTAAATATATCTTCAGAAAC
This sequence comes from uncultured Erysipelothrix sp., assembly GCA_964410635.1. Taxonomy (GTDB): domain Bacteria; phylum Bacillota_I; class Bacilli_A; order Erysipelotrichales; family Erysipelotrichaceae; genus Erysipelothrix. Next base: position 6,297 of record CAYPHX010000002.1, read on the forward strand.
TAATATACCAGTTGTCTTTGATAACTTGCATCATGATCTAAACCCTTCACTTCAAAACAAAAATCTTAATGATGTTTTAGAGTCAGTTATTAAAACATGGAAAGGTGTACCTGCTAAGTTTCACTATAGCCAACAATTATATAACAAACGCCCAGGTGCACACTCTAATACAATTGACTTAGATCTTTTTATAAAAGACTATCATCATATTTATGCTCATTTTGAAGTTGATATTATACTTGAAGTTAAAGATAAGAATCGTTCTTTCATTAAAGTTAATCAGTTTTTTAATCCTTCGCAAAAGGTATTAGAACAAGAATGGGCAAGATATAAATATTGGGTCATGTCTAAATCACAAAAAGCTTATAATGATCTTAGATTTATGTTTAAAAATAACCCAATAATTGATCCTACTGACTTCTATCGTGTTATTGATTCTATATATAATGCAAGTTTAAATATAGGCGCGGAGATTAATGCTATATCACATGTTTGGGGATACTTTAAGAAGCATTGTACAGACAAAGAGAAGTTACAGTACATGACTCTTCTTGAAACAAAGGATATTGATTCGATGAAAAAATTTCTTTTACGCCTTGCTCACAAGTATGAAACAAGTTATCTTTTAGAAAGTTATTACTTTTAATCTTTTCAAATAATATTAAGTCTTCAATGCAAAAAGACTATAGTATGGGTTCACTTCAAACCGACTATAGTCTTTTTTGATACTCCTGTTTAAATCAGCTGTTTTCTCAGTTACTCTTCCATTTTGAGATGATGCATGAATTATTAGGTTCATATAGTCTATTTTGAGTGATTGCTTCTAATGATAGTTTTGAATCTTCTATATCTGAAGGAAGTATCGGTTCCATTGGCACTTAAGGTGGTAATGATGGGGCCTTTAGTAGCATCTTTTAAAGATATATTCATCATCAGAATTGTCTTGAAAATATCTCTGTTTGTTCAATAACTTAGTTTTCTACCTTGTAACTTGATAAGTCATACCATCAATCTTATCTAGTGTAATCTTCGATACTGATAGAAAAGTTTGTTTATAGTATAGCGATTATATAGACTATCATTTTTCTTAAAAAGACTGAACTCTAGGCTAGTTCGTTAAAATCATTTCACTTTATCCCAAATGTTAGATTAGCGTGTTCAGTTGATTTTGAATCTACTAGATTACCTTTAATATAACACTATTTTTTTTATTTAAACTCCTTGACACAGTTTGTATCGCTGTGTTAGTATCTTAATACAGTGATACGGAGGATAAACATATGAATAAAAATGCAATTCAAATTAATTCTATTTCAAAGAAGTATAAAGACTTTTATGCAGTTAACAAAGCAACGCTTTCTATTAAACAAGGTGAGATTTATGGACTGGTGGGGAAAAATGGTGCAGGGAAAACAACACTCTTTAAATTAATCTTAGGTTTAAGTGATCCAACTGAAGGCTCTATGTCTATATCTGGTAGCAATAACATTCATGAGTTGAGAAAAAAACGTTCTCATATAGGATTTTATATTAATCCAAACTTCTACGATTATATGAGTGCTTCACAAAACCTAGAGTACTATAGACGTTTAAAAGGGATTAAAGATAAGAGTGAAGTAGATCGTGTATTAAACATTGTTGGCTTATTTGGTGTTAAGAAACCATTTAAAGCTTTCTCAATGGGGATGAAGCAGCGTCTTGGTATTGCCAACGCCCTATTAGGCGATCCAGATATCATAATTCTTGATGAGCCCATTAATGGACTTGATCCACAAGGAATCGTCGAGATTAGAAATCTACTTAAAGATTTAAACAAAAAGCACAATAAGACGCTCATTATTTCTTCACATATCTTAAGTGAACTGGATCTTATTGCGGATACTTTTGGAATTATTGATCACGGTATTATATTAGATGAACTTAAAAAAGATGACTTTAAAAATAAGAACAACGCTCATTTATTAATGAGGACTTCAAATAATGAACTTACTCTTGAGAAAATTAAGAAAGAGTTTGAATTACAGGTTACCATTAATGATCAGGATTATTTAGAAGTTGAAACAGAAGCGCTTGATAATAAGATATTAAGATCACTTATGGAATCAGAAATAGAGATTATAGAAATTATTAAAAATAAAGTAACACTTGAAGACTATTACTTTGAACTAACAGAAAGAGGTGCTTAAGATGTTAAACCACATTCAAGCAGATATATATAGAATTACTAAAAAAAGAAGTTTTTATTTAATGATGATGATATTTACCATTGGATTTACAGGCATGTCATTTCTATTTAGAAATGATGGTGTCATGTATTATCAGCAGTTAGTTATGATGATTGCATCATTCTCGCCTATATTGATTGGAATTTTCGTTTTCTCGGTAACATATAGTGATGACTTAAAGTCGCACTCAATGCAAACAGCCATTGGTTTCGGTACAAAACGTACTGATATTGTTCTAACAAAATTTATTGAAGCCATATTATTATTGATCTACTTTCATATATACGCATTATTACACGTATTTGTAGTAGCTGCGATTTTCAACTTCAAACTGGATGCAAACTTTATAAGAACAATGAGCATCTACTTAAGCTCAAACTTCTTACTCATTCTTGCATTATATGCAATTTCAAGTATTCTGATTTTCTCAGTGCAAGTATCTACAGTGTCTTTATCTGTTTACCTATTGCTATCTTTGGGGTTAATCGATCAAATATTAAGTTTAGTACTAACACTACCTTTAGTGACAAGAGTTGTGGGAGATCTATCCCCTTATCTTCTTCAAAATGTACAAATGGGGTTCTATGTAAATATGCTTAATGGACTTCCCTTTATTAAAGAGTTGATTATCCTAGTTACCTATATTGTTGGCGCTTTAGCTCTATCAATTACACTATTCAACAAAGTAGAGTTAGAGTTTTAGCACTAAAAAAGTCTGATTATCGATCAACCAGACTTTTTCTATAGCTTAAGATATTTCTCCACCAACTACTTTTATATCTTCTTCATTTTCAATAATCGCTTCAATTGAAGCTTCTAAGCCATCTGCAATCTGTTGGATACTGAGTGATGGACTTGTTGGCTTATCCAAAACTTGCTCCGTAGCAAATGGAACATGAATAAAGCCACCCCGTGTATTGGGATATTTACTATCGATTAGGTACATTAAACCATACATTAAATGATTACATACGAAGGTTCCTGCAGTATTAGATACAGATGCTGGGATTCCTTTTTCTTTCATTTTCTCTACCATCGCTTTGATTGGTAAAGTACTAAAGTATGCGTTGGCTCCATCTTCCATTATTTTTTTATCAATAGGTTGATTGCCTTCATTGTCTTTTATACGTGCATCATCTTCATTAATCGCAACACGCTCTGGTGTGACACCAAAACGGTTTCCTGCTTGTCCTACATTGATGACAACATCAGGATTAATTTCTGACATCGCTTCATCCAGGACTGCAATAGATTTTCCAAAGACAGTTGGTACTTCCAGTTTAATAATTTTTACACCTTGAATTTCGTCTGGTAAAAGTTTGACTGCTTCATAAGCAGGATTCATGCTTTCGCCACCAAATGGGTCAAAACCCGTAATTAAAATCTTTTTCATAATAACACCTTTCTAAAATGCTAAGAAATACATTAATAAGATATGTGCAAAAAGTAGTGCAATTGCGAATGGCACTTGATACTTAATAACTGTATACTCGTTTTTGGCTTCTAGTAATGTCGCCGAGACAATATTAAAGTTAGCAGCCATAGGCGTCATGAGTGTTCCACAGAATCCTGCAGTCATCGCCAGTGCACTTGCGATAACCGGATCTGCCCCTTGTGATATAACAAACGGAATCCCAACGCCCACTGTAATAACAGTAAATGCTGCAAAAGCATTCCCCATAATCATAGTAAACAGTGCCATACCCACAACATATGCTACAACACCTAAGAATATACTTCCTTCTGGAATCATTGATCCGACAATATAAGCAACCACATCACCCAAACCTGCTGCAGTAAAGATTGCACCTAAGGCACCTAAGAGTTGTGGCAAGATTAAGAATGAACCCATGGTTCTAACAAGTCTTGATCCATCCTCAATAACATATTGAGTTGGGGATTTTGTAATAAATAATAAAGTAACAAGACCCAATGCTGCAGAAATACCAATCGCAATATAACCTAAGTCAGATGCCGATAATGCATCACCTGCAATCCTTGGTAAGATGGATGCGAATAAGAATGCACCAATCGCAATAATAAGGGATGGAATAAAAATTAGATTTCCCAACTTATTAGAAGCATCCATTCTAAATGTATCAGATACTTGTTTAATATCACCTAAGTTTACCAGCTTCATCGCAGATAAAACACCCATAACAACAACTAAGATACCATTGATTGTATTGGGAATATATGGACCTGCCGCAAAGAGTACTGCAAGAATACTCCAGAATGCAAAAACACCATATTTACGGTTATCCTCAACACCTTTATATCCATTTATTGCGGATGCAAGAAGAATAAAACCAATGAGGACATACCACATTTCTAAAAATAGTTTCCATACTGACATTATTTCTTACCTCCTATTTTTTTATCTAATAGATTAAATTGAATATAACCAAAGATAATCGCCACGATAAAGGCCGGGATAGACCATAAACCGATTTGTGTATTGGTCACATCATATCCTGCTTCAACCATTGTACCGACAATAAGCGCAACACCTGATGATGCGGGGAAAACCATCTGACCAAAGAAGTTCGCATAGTTATCACTCGCTGCAGAAGCACCCTTAATCAATTCTTCCTCATCTTCATTCAATGGCTCACCTTTTTGCGCAATCGCAGCACCTTCCGCCATTGGATGAATAAGCGGACGTACAAACTGTGGATGTCCACCCAATCTCAATGAGAATGCGGAAGCTACTTGACGAATAATTTGATAAAGCCACAGTAATCTACCTGCTGTTAAACTCTTAACAGACTGAATCAGTTTAACTGCTGATTCCTTTAAGCCAAATCTCTCACTAATCCCTACGATGGGTAAAGTTAGAATAAAAATACTCATACCACGGTTTGCGACAAAACGCTCTCCTAAAGTATTTAGAATCTCCATAAAACTCATCCCACCCAAAAGGGCCGTTACTGTTGCAGAAACAATAACCACCGCAATAGAATCAATCTTCAGACCAAAGCCTACGACGATAATTAAAATACCAATCAACAGCCACCAGTTCACAACCATAAGGTCACCTTCTTTCATGTTTAATCAAATTGTATCACTAATTATTATCTTATACACTTGATATTATTCAACAAAGTACTATGAGCGATTGCAAAAATATCAAAAAAAGATACAATTATACTAGGTGATAAAATGAAAAAATATATCCTAGCATTAGATCAAGGAACGACAAGCTCACGCGCAATACTCTTTGATAAAGATCAAAATATTGTCGCAACAGCACAAACTCTTTTCACTCAAATATATCCAAAACCAGGATGGGTAGAACATGATCCCATGGAAATATGGGCCACTCAAAATGGTGTTATGCACGAAGTAATCGCAAAAGCAGGTATCTCAGCAAACGAGATTGACTCAATTGGTATTACAAACCAAAGAGAAACAACCATCATTTGGGATAAAGAAACAGGTAGACCCATCCATAATGCCATTGTATGGCAATGTCGAAGAACAGCTGAACTTAGCGAAAAGATTAAACAATCTGACTTAGGACAATACATACAAGATAATACTGGGCTCATTGTGGATGCTTATTTCTCTGCCACAAAGATTGCATGGCTCTTAGATAATGTAGAAGGGGCACGCGAAAAAGCAGAAAAAGGCCAACTGATGTTTGGAACAGTTGATACCTGGCTACTCTATAAACTAACAAAACATAAAGAACACATAACAGATGTAACCAATGCTTCAAGAACCATGATGTTTAATATCCACACTTTATCTTGGGACACTAAGATTTTAGAAGCACTTAACATTCCTGAAAACATTTTGCCCAAAGTAGCCGATAGCTCTATGGTATATGGTCACACAGATTTAATGGGTGTCAACATTCCCATTGCAAGCTTAGTTGGAGATCAACAAGCTTCTTTATTTGGACAAACATGCTTTGACAAAGGGGATGTTAAAAATACATATGGTACAGGTTGTTTTGTTTTAATGAATACAAAAGATGAAGCTGTAAAATCAGAAAATGGTTTGCTCACAACTATTGCAATTGGACTTGAGGGTAAAGTTGAATACGCTCTTGAAGGTTCAATCTTTGTTGGTGGAGCGATTATACAGTGGCTTCGAGATGAACTTGGGATGCTTGATGCATCGATGGACTCTGAATACTTCGCGACAAAAGTTAGTGATAATGGGGGCGTATATCTTGTCCCTGGATTTACGGGTTTGGGTGCACCACACTGGGATATGAAGGCAAAAGGCGCAATCTTTGGTTTAACTCGAGGTGCTAATAAGAATCATATAATCCGTGCAGCCTTAGAATCCATTGCATATCAAACCTATGATATTATTTCAGCAATGAGTCATGATGCAAAACAAAAAATCAACACATTACGTGTTGATGGTGGGGCCAGTGACAATGATTTCTTAATGCAATTTCAAAGTGATGTCTTACAGACAGATGTCATTAGACCTAAAACTTTAGAAACAACAGCACTGGGTGCATATTATCTTGCAGGACTTGCAACAGGTTTCTTCAAGGATAAAGAACACATCAAAGAAGTCAGTTCATCTGATTTGAAATTCAGCCCAAGACTTGAAAAGAAACAAATAGATCAATATTTAAATAAATGGAATAAAGCAGTTGAACGTAGTTTAGACTGGGAAGATTAAAGAAAAGAGCGGTTTGTAATCGCTCTTTACTCATTTCCAATAATTTTATTCAATGCTTTAAGGACAATAGGTACCAATAATATGGAAGCGATTGTCTCTAAGAGTGTATTAGCAACAAAGATACCCGCAATAAACAAGGCAACTTTACCTTGATACAAGCTGTTGATTGCTGTCGCAATAGTTTCATGTCCCAATCCAACATAGAACAGTAATGGTACAACCATTGCTGCATGGAAGATTGTAGAAAGTCCTGCGGTAACTGCATAGTTTATAGGTTTATTTTTTATAATTATTGATACACCTTTATAGATATAGTAAGTACCAAACCCAAAGATCATTCTTGGTAATATCGATACAAGTGGGTTCGCAAATACTGGCGCAAAGATAACACCAGATGACATGGAGTTAAAAAATGACCCCAAGCCAAAGGCAAAACCAATGAGTAAACCACTGGTGCTTCCTAAAAATATAGCACCAATTATTACCGGTATGTGGATTACTGTAACTGAGATTGGACCAATTGCTATAAAGCCAATATTTGGCCATAAGCCCAACATGAATACAATCCCCATAAAAAGGGCTGTAAACACTAAGTCCTTTGTTTTCATTTTTGTCTTCATTTTAACCTCCTACTCTTTGACCATTGTGAGTTGGATTCTTTCTTTCTGTAAATCAACATCTAATATCCAAACTTTTACAATATCTCCAACAGACACAACATCCGTTGGATGTTTTACAAAGCTTGTACTTAATTTTGAAATATGAACAAGACCATCTTGTTTTACTCCAATATCAACAAATGCACCAAAGTCTACAACGTTACGGACCGTTCCTTGAAGTTCCATACCACGTTTTAAATCACTCATCTCTAAGACATCTGATCGTAATAGTGGTGTGGATAGTGAATCTCTAAAGTCTCGTCCTGGTCGTTTAAGTGCTTCTAGAATATCATGATATGTCTCTTTACCCACTTCAAATGCTTCGTAGTCAGATTCATGACCTTCTAGTTTTGTGCTGACATCTTCTTTACCTAAATCATTTTTAGTAATATTAAATGCTTTTAGAATTTTCTCTGTCGCTTTAAAACTCTCAGGGTGAATTCCTGTATTATCAAGAATATTCTTACCATCAGGGATTCTTAAGAACCCAACAGCTTGTTCAAATGCTTTAGGTCCCAGCCTTGGAACTTTCTTAATTTCTTCACGTTTTGTAAAGATACCATTTTCTTCTCTATAAGTAACAATATTTTGCGCTGTTGCTTTTGTAAGACCAGAGACATGTTCTAAGAGTTGTGGTGATGCTGTGTTTAAGTTAACACCAACTTGGTTAACTGCAGTTTCAACCACAAAGCTTAATCTTGTTTCTAATTCCTTTTGTGTAACATCGTGTTGATATTGCCCAACACCTACTGCTTTAGGATCAATCTTTACAAGTTCTGCAAGTGGATCTTGTACGCGTCTTGCGATAGAAACTGCAGATCTTTCTTCAACTTCAAGATTTGGGAACTCTTTACGTGCAACATCAGATGCAGAGTAAACTGAAGCACCTGCTTCATTAACAATTAAGTAATAGACTGTTTCTTCAATCTTCTTAAGAGCTTCTGCAACAAAGCTCTCTGATTCACGACTTGCGGTTCCATTACCAATCGCAACCATTTCTACCTTATGTTTTTTTATTAAATCTAAAAACTGTGGTAAAGCTTCTTTACGTTTGAAATCACTTGCTGGCTTATGAGGGAAAATCACTGCAATATCCAGTACTTTTCCTGTCTTGTCCACAACTGCAATCTTACACCCTGTTCTAAATGCTGGGTCAAATCCCATGACAACCTTATCTTTTAATGGTGCTTGTAAAAGTAAGTTTCGCAAGTTCTCACCAAAGATGTTGATCGCACCTGCTTCTGCTTTCTCACGCATTTCATTTCTTAATTCTCTTTCAATTGCTGGTTTAATGAATCGTTTATAAGCATCTTCAAATGCTTTCATAATGATTGGTGTAGCGATTGATTGAAATTTATTACCAATGATGGATTTACCTAAGTATGCAAAGATAGGATTTTCATCAATCTCTAAGTCTACTTTTATCACGCCTTCTTTTTCAGCTCTATTTAAAGCCAGTGCCCTATGGCTTGCAAGCTTTTGAATGGGTTCTCTAAACTCATAGTACATTTCATAGATTTTCTTTTCATCTAATTCTGGTTTCTTAAGTTCAGATGTAATGATCCCATTTCTGAATGTGTAACTTCTTATCCATGAGCGGTATGTTGCATCATCACTGACGACTTCAGCAATGATTTCATGAACACCATCGAGCACAAGTTCAACTGTATCCAGTTCATGTTCTTCACTGAGGTACTCTTTTGCGAGTTCTTCAACATTACCTTCCATAGGTAAGCTTAATAAGTATTGGGCAAAAGGTTCAAGACCTTTTTCTTTAGCGATGGTTGCCTTTGTACGACGCTTTTGACGGTATGGACGATATATATCTTCAACTTGTGTCAGTGTTTCTGCTTTGGAGACATCTTGTTTTAAATCATCCGTTAGTTTACCTTGTTCGTCAATCAGTCTTAGGACTTCTTCTTTTCTTGTGCTTAGGTTTTCCAAATAAGAGTATCTATCTTGGATTGTTTTAATCTCAACTTCATCTAAGCTACCTGTAAGCTCTTTACGATATCTTGCGACAAAAGGAATTGTATTTCCTTCTTCTAAAAGACCTAAGGTGACTTCGATTTGCTTTTTTGAAAAGCCGTTAAGTTCTTCCTGTAATGTTTTTATGATTGTTTCTTTCATTTTGACCATCACTTTCTATATCTCTATTTTACCATATAGGCAAACAAAAAGGCTTACTTTCATAAACCTTCATATTTTAATTGCATCATGTTTTGAAGCATACTCTCGAAGGAGTCCTTCATAAACGACTTCAAATCGGGCATCTGTACCAAAATCATAAGGACGCACCATATGTGGTGGAATATCCCATAGATTTACATTTGATTGATAAAGTACATCCGCAACAAACTCACTACAAAAGTATGCTGACTTTCTAGGTACGCGCTTATTAAATGCAGCACCAATTAATCCCATAAAATTATAATGGTATGTATCCCTATTTTCCACAAAAAAAGAAATCTTTGATTGTAACATATTGTATTCTTCTTCTTCAACGGTAAACTTTAAAAGCATACATGTTGTGTTCTTAAACTTTTTAAAAGTACCACTATAGATACTTTCCTCAACAAACCCCCCCAAGAATGGATTATTAGGTTGACGCCTTCCAAAGCTATATAGCGTAGAAAGATCTTCTTCAAAGCCGATTGAGACATGATTGTAAGGGCTGGCTGTAAACGTCTTTATCATGCGTGTTAGTACACTGCCTGTATCTGTTAGTAGAATATAAACATCTTTCATATCTTTGATCCTTTCGCATTGTATTAATAATAGGCTATTACGATATCAATGTAAAGGCCTTTATAAGAGCCTGTTTTTTTCGAAACTATGATATATACCATCTTCTTCAGCAATCTTTGTGACTTCGTTTGATATTGCCTTTAAATCATCATGTGCATTTTCCATTGCGACGCGGTAATCCACTGCTTCAAACATCGCAATATCGTTCAGTCCATCACCAAATGCATATGTTTTATATAAACCACCCAAGCTGTCGATTAGTTCATTAATTGCTGTCTTCTTATCAATATTTTTTAAACCAATTTCGCCACTTTCAGGACCAAATTCAAAAACAGTTGCATGATAAACTTCAAAGTTATCTTTAAAGACGGCTTCTGTTTCTACAAATGGATGATCGTTTGATATAAATGAAAGCTTATTGATATTGTCTAGGGGAATTTTCTTGTGTCGACTTTCTTCTAAAATATCGTAGAACCATTGTGGTTCTGGTTCTTTCTTATCCACAAAAAGCTCTGGTCTTGTACTCATTAAGTGTTTTACTGATTTCTTTATATTAGGTATACAGTACTCATTTGGAAATAATCCCGCATTACTTTCTAGATAATACCCAACTTCTCTTGAATCGAAGTAGTCCATAAAGTTTTGAACTGCTTCTTTTGATAATCTTTCATGTTTTAATACTTTGTCTCTTGTTTCAATATATGCACCACCTGCAGCAATAACACCATCAAAGTCCATGTCTTTAAGTTCTTGTGTTATTTCTGATAGGGATCGTCCTGTACATAAGTAAACAAGACTGCCATGACTTTGCGCTTTCTTAATAGCGTCTTTAGCACTTTGTGGTACATCACCTTTTTGTGTTGTTAGGGTGCCATCCACATCTATAAATATAAGATTCTTCATAATACTCCTCACTTTTTAGTCAAATTAAAACACCCCTATATAATGTAGCGGTGTTTTGTATCTTTATTAAGACAATCCAATAATGGTTCCATCATCGAGTATGTCCATATTAATGGCTGCTGGTTTCTTTGGTAAACCAGGCATTGTCATAATGCTACCTGCATAACATACCACAAACTTGGCACCATTTGATAGTTTTAAATCTCTAATATTAATCACAAAATCACGCGGTGCGCCCAAAAGTTTCGCATCATCTGAGAATGAATATTGTGTTTTAGCCATACAAACTGTTAGGTCTTTTGCTGATTTTTTAAGTACTTCTAACTGCTTTAGAGCATGATTTGAAAATTGTACATCTTTGGCACCATATGTTTTTTGCGCAATGGTTCTAACTTTTTCTTCAAGTGATAACTTACTGTCATATAAGAAGTTAAAGTCTTTTTCTTTTTCACATGCCTCAATTACTTTTTCCGCAAGCTCAATACCGCCTTCTGAACCTTTCGCAAAGACTTCAGAAACTACAACTTCAACACCATGCTCTTTGCCCCAAGCTTTAATGAAATTGACTTCATTTTCAGTATCCGTTGGAAATGCATTAATTGTAACGACCATCGGTACACCGTATGCTTTTAGATTTGTGAAGTGACGTGTTAGGTTTGGTAATCCTTTTTCAAGCGTCTTTAGATCTTCTCTTCCTAAATCCTTAAGAGAATGCCCGCCATTATATTTTAGAGCACGAATCGTTGCGACAAGAACAATCGCATCTGGTTCTATATCTGCTTGACGACATTTAATATTTAAAAACTTTTCAGCTCCAAGATCTGCTCCAAATCCTGCCTCAGTAATTGTATAATCACAAAGACTCATGCTTGATTTAGTCGCCATCACAGAGTTACATCCATGCGCAATATTTGCGAAAGGACCCCCGTGAAGTATTGCTGGTGTGTTTTCTAAAGTTTGAACTAAGTTTGGTTTAATTGCATCTTTAAGTAATAGTGCCATGGCACCAATTGCGTCCAAATCTTTTGCATAGATTGCTTTTTGATCAAATGTATATGCAACCAACATATCACCCAATCTTAATTTTAAATCATCAAGACTGCTGGCTAAACATAAAACTGCCATGACCTCTGATGCAACAGTAATATCAAATCCTGATGCATGTGCAACTGATTTATCCAAGCCAATATCACCCACTGTAATATTTCTTAATGCACGATCATTCATATCTAATACGCGCTTCCAAGTAATATTATCTGGATCGATATTGAGTTCATTACCATGAAAAATATGATTGTCGATCATGGCTGATAGTAAGTTATGTGCTGAAGTAATCGCATGAAAGTCACCTGTAAAGTGTAGATTTATATCATCCATCGGGACAACTTGAGCATAACCTCCGCCTGTTGCGCCGCCTTTCATCCCAAAACAAGGACCCAGTGATGGTTCACGTAAGGCTGAGATACTTGATTTTCCCAGTTTATTAAGTGCCATACTGAGTCCAACGTTTGTCGTTGTTTTACCTTCACCTGCCGGTGTTGGATTGATTGCTGTAACTAAAACAAGTTTTCCTTGTTTTGAAGTATCCAACTTATCATAATTAATTTTTGCTTTATATGTTCCAAATAATTCTATTTGGTCATCAGTTAGTTTTAAGCCTTTCGCAACATCATCAATCTTTTGTTGCTTTGTGCTTTGTGCGATTTGAATGTCTGTCTTCATCTCTAAAAATCCCCTTGTGCATCCTATTCATTAATAAAAATAATATTGAGAATCTTAACACATTATTAATCATTATTCCTGGTAATCTTTGAAGTAATAAAGGCATGAATGATGTCTTCATTAAGATTGTTAACCAAAGTGTATTTAAACCAAAATCAACAATTAATGTTTTTAGTATTAAGAGTACTGATACTTTAGTATATTTCTTTTCATCTAAAACGATGAAACCCATTATAAATCCACTGATCATTGCTGATAAAGTAAATCCGGGGAAAAATCCACCCACAGGCGGAAACAATATCGCCCCAAGTAGATCACCCAAACCAGCAGTAATGGCCGTATAAACGGGGCCATAGAGTGTTCCTGCAAAAGCGTAAACAACAAAGCTTAGGCTAATACGTGTAAAATTAGATGGCATTAATCCGACAAGACGCGTTAAAACGATCTCTAAAGATATAAACAATGCCATAAACACAAGTTTTCTTGTATTTTTCATATAACTTCCTTCTTTCCTACTATTACAAGACAGAAAAGATTTGCAATGGAGGCAACAACATGTCGCGCGTTTGCTTCGTTAAATGGCAACTTCCCATCCATTTACACTTAACGCATGTCATCTACTTTGCTTGTAACACCATAAGAATACCAAGCTTTTAATCTATAATCAATCAAATAAACTATCAATTATCGATGTCTATTAAATAGAGCCATAATTCGCAGTTCATTCAACTTAAATACCAGTTTATGTTTGATGCTTTCTTCATCATTTTCTTCATAGAAGACCATATTGATACAAAAACCTAAATAGATGATATAAGAAATAAAGTAGGTTGAGATAAAAAGAATCATCAATGAGGACATCGGTCCATAAATATTTTGATAGTTGGAAAAGTTATTGATGTATATAAAGAAAAGTCTTCCCAATAAAATTAATCCTGCAGTTGCGATGGCAGATCCCATGTATACATCTGAAAAAGATGAGAACTTAAAGGATACCAATCGATAAAAAGACATCATCATCAACCACAATACTAAAGGAATCGTAATAAAGTTATAAGGTGGTAAAAATCTAAAACCAATAATAAACACTACGGCTGCTAAAACTATCAAGATAAAGTAAATAACAGAAATAGCCCTTAAAACATAACCCCTAATATTCAACTCATCCACACGACTTGCCTCTAAGAGAAACGAATAAACAGATTTAGATGCCATCCAAAACGAAACTGAGGATAAAGAAATCAAAAGAACAATATCAGATGGGGCTACCTGCTTAATATATAAGACAAAAGGTTCTATTAGATCTGCTGGAATATAATATGCCATCATCTCGACTAAACCATCAATATCAAGTAAAAGGGTACTGGTGACTAAAACAGTGATAATTAGAAAAGGGGCAATACCCACAATAATCGCATAAGAAAAACCATAAATGAAAAGTGTTCCTTCATGCGACGATACCATTTTATAAGATTCTAAAAACTTTTCTTTCATAGACAGGCCTTTAAAAATTCACTGACTGATGAAGGCTTCATATTTACAAGCACCTGATCTTCATAAATTAAAACAGGTGTACTCATCAATCCGTGTTCCTTTACCAACTGAAAGAATTCTTTCTTTTTCTCTTCTTTTTTGATAACTTCAATATTATCCACATACTGATTGCGTAAACCATACTCTAAAAATTGTTGGAGTTGTACACATTTTGGACAATTATCTTGAGTTAATAACTTTATTTTAGACATAATCACAGTCTCCTTAATATAAAGTATTATATCACATTCAACACCAAGCTTTATCTCTCCTGATTCTCAAAAATGTGAAATTCAAATATTCTTAAATTAATTAACGATTAACATTACTTTATTTACGTTATCTTCCTTAACGCCCTCTTTCTACCGTCAAAGGCGTATCATTTCTGTTGATTAAGGCAATATCCTACCCTATACTTACCTTACGAAACGGGAGGAAATGAGATATGTCACAGCCAATCTATATCACAAAAAGAGACGGTCAAGTTAAGAAATTTGAGAGCTCTAAAATTACAAAAGCCATTATTAAGGCAGGTAAAAGCACTAAGGAATTTGATGCGACTGATGCAGAGAAAATTACTGATGCAGTCATTGATATCATTATCCAAGAAAACGATTATGAAAATCTAACAGTGGAACGTGTACAGGACTATGTTGAACATGCACTTTTAAACTCAGAATATAAACAAACCGCCAAAGCGTATATTTTATATAGAGAGAAACGCAGCCAAGCAAGAAGACCTGATATCTTTAAATACCGTATGAATTTAAAACCATACGAATATCCTGATCTAGAAGAATATAAGGAAGCCATTCAACACTCTTACTGGCTTCATACAGAATTTAACTACACATCAGATATTCAAGACTTTAAAGTTCATGTGAATGAAACTGAAAGAAATACAATTAAAAACGCAATGCTTGCGATTGCACAAGTTGAAGTTGCAGTAAAAACATTCTGGGGTGACCTATATCACCGTATGCCAAAACCTGAATTGGGCTCAGTTGGCTATACATTCGCAGAAAGTGAAGTAAGACACCACGATGCTTACTCACACTTACTTGAAATCTTGGGACTCAACCATGAGTTTGAAAAGATCGATGAGATTCCAGCACTTATGGAACGCGTTGATTATCTTACAAAAAGCACAGCACTCGCACGTACTGAAGATGATAAAGACTATACACTTTCAGTCTTACTCTTCTCATTATTTATTGAACACGTGAGCTTGTTCTCACAATTCTTAATCATCATGAGCTTCAACAAACACAAAAACCTATTTAAAGGGATGAGTAATGCAATTGAAGCAACATCAAAAGAAGAACAAATCCACGGTCTATTTGGAATTGACCTCATCAACATTATTAGAGATGAACACCCAGAGTGGTTTGATGAAGATATGGAAGCTGCAGTTTACGATGCATGTAAAGCATCTTATGAAGCAGAAGAAAAAGTTATCGACTGGATTTACGAAGCTGGTGATCTTGATTTCATGCCCAAAGCACTTGTTAAAGAATTTGTTAAAAACAGACTCAACAATTCACTTGAATCCGTTGGCTATGACAGAATCTTTGATGTGAATGAAGCAGAAGTAGAACTAACAGACTGGTTTGACGATGAAGTTGTTGCGACAAAACATGTTGACTTCTTTGTAAAACGCTCAATAAACTATTCAAAACGAACACGCAGTATTACAGCTGACGATTTATTCTAGGAAAGGAATTTAACACTATGAAATGGTTAAACGAACACAGTAGAAACTTCTTATCACGTGGTTATCTAACAGAAGGGGTCACACCTGAAGCACGTGTACGCTTTGTTGCAGACAAAGCAGAAGAAATATTAAAGATTGATGGATTCTCCGATAAATTCTATGACTATATGGAAAAAGGATACTACTCCATGTCATCACCAATCTGGTCAAACTTTGGAATTGATAAAGGTCTTCCAATCTCATGCTTTGGATCACACATCCCTGATTACATGGGCGGGATTCTATATACACAAGCAGAAGTTGGAATGATGAGTAAATTTGGTGGTGGAACATCTGGTTACTTTGGAGCACTTCGCCCACGTGGTGCAGAAATATCCAACAACGGTGTCTCATCTGGTTCCGTTCACTTTATGAAACTATTCGAAACAATCATTGATGTTGTATCACAAGGTTCAACACGCCGTGGACGTTTCGCACCATACTTACCAATTGATCATGCAGATATTGAAGAGTTCCTTGCAATCGGAACAGAAGGTAATCCAATCCAAGAGTTAACACATGGTGTTACCGTTAAAGATGAATGGATGAAAGAAATGGTTGCTGGAGACAGCGAAAAACGTGCACTTTGGGCAAAACTAATTCAAAGACGTGTTGAGATTGGCTACCCATACATTTTCTTCGAAGATACAGTCAACAACGAAACAGTGGATGTCTATAAAGATAAAAACTTACGCATTAACCACTCAAACTTATGTTCAGAAATTGCCCTTCCTTCAACAGAAGATTGGTCATTTGTATGTAACCTATCCAGTATGAACGTTCTTTACTACGATGAGTGGAAAGATACAGACGCTGTAGAAACAATGGTTTTCTTCCTTGATGCAGTCCTAACAGACTTCATTGACAAACTAGAAGCACTTAAAGATTCAGATTCACGTGAAGATAGACTTGCTTTCGAATATATGGAACGCGCATATAACTTCGCAAAAACAAACAGAGCAATTGGTCTTGGGGCACTCGGATGGCACTCATACCTACAATCAAAAATGATTCCATTCGAAAGTATGGATGCAACAAAGTTAAATGCTCAAGTCTTCAAATATATTCAAACAGAAGCACACAAAGCATCCGCAAAATTAGCTGAGATGTATGGTGAACCTGAAATCCTTAAAGGATACGGCCGCCGTAATACAACACTTACAGCGATTGCACCAACAACTTCATCCGCATTCATCTTAGGTCAAGTCTCACAAAGTATTGAACCAATCTGGTCAAATAACTATGTTAAAGACGTTGCGAAATCAAAAGTTACAATCCGTAATCCATACCTAGAAGAAATTCTAGAAGAACGTGGATACAACAACCGTGATGTATGGACAGATATTCGTAATCATGATGGATCAGTACAACACTTAGACTTCCTAAGTGATCATGAAAAAGAAGTCTTCAAGACATTCTCAGAGATTGACCAATATGTTGTCTTAGATCAAGCAAGTATCCGCCAACAATTTATTGACCAATCACAATCACTCAATATTATGGTTAACCCAAGTATGAGCGCAAAAGAAATCAATAATCTATACCTCTTCGCATGGGAGAATGGTATTAAATCACTTTACTACCAACACTCCACAAACGCAGCACAACAATTCTCAAAAGATAAACTCTGTGCAGTATGTGAAGCATAATAAATCTAGAACCAAGATAAACTTGGTTCTTTTTTGTCTCAAATCACTTTCATTTCTTACACAAGACGCTTTTGCTATAATTTAAATAGAAATTTTATTAAGGAGAGAGAAAATGTATCATACATATAAACACAATGGCAGTGATAAAACACTTGTACTATTTCATGGAACAGGTGGCGATGAGAACTCACTGGTGCACCTTGCAAATGAGGCAGCACCCAGCATGAACTACTTAGCACTTAGAGGAGAAGCATTTGATTATGGACAACGACGCTTCGCTAGAATTAAACATGAAAATGATTTGCTTGATTTTGAGGACATGCTAAAACAAGCCACAAACATTCGAAAAATGCTTACAATGCTTCAAAGACGCTACAACATTCAAGAAATGTGGGCTGTAGGCTTTTCTAATGGCGCCAGTGCCGTTTCTGCACTACTATTGAATGAAGACCCAATATTCACAAGAGCCATCCTCTTGCGCCCTATGGACCTTGATATAGAAACAAAAGAAATGCCACTCAATAATTTACCTGTATTAATTCATAGTGGTAAAAAAGATCACGTCTTAGATCCAAGTCTTGCTTATAAGCTTGAAGAAAGACTCACACGTAATGGTGCTGTTGTAGAGCACATCTCATATGATTTAGATCACAGAATGCGACAATTTGAAATTGAAGACTTAAAAGTTTGGTTTGATAAAACACTAAAGGAGTCCTAAGCCATGAACCAAGATTCACTACAATTTTTAAACACACATCAAACATATGCAATTATTGGTATGAGTGACAATCCAAAAAGATACTCATACAAGATTTTTCATAAGTTATTAGAAAAAGGGAAGACAGTTTATGGTGTCAATCCTGTTTACGATGAAATTGAAGGCCATAAGATTTATGACCATTTAAGTGATATTGATGATAAGATAGATGTAGTTGTGTTAATTGTTAATCCAGATCTTGGAATTAACTATTTACACGAGACCTTTACTTTAGGCATTAAGAATCTCTGGTTACAACCTGGTGCTATAAGTGATGAAATCATGGCAAAGGCCGCATTCTTAAAACTGAACGTGATTAAAGACTGTGTGCTCAATGTTTATAACTACGCTGATTATTAGGAGGAAACAATGATTAAAGCAGTAATTTGTGATTTAGATGAAACCTTGTTGAAAAGTGATAAAACAGTCTCACAAGAAGATATGGAAACAATTAAGAATTTAAAAGAAAAAGGGATTTACTTTATACCCGCTACAGGACGTCCATTCTACTCAATATTACATAATTTAGAAAACCTAAATTTAATGAATAAAGAAGATATTTCAATCTCATATAATGGTGGGATGATCCATTCCAACCACAAACAAGAGATACTCAGTGCCAGTGTACTGGATCATGACATTGTGGATTACTTATTTCAATTTGGACAAAAAGAAAAAGTCACAATGCATATCTATGTTGAACATGAAACATATACATATAACTTAAATGATGATGAAAGAAAACACTGTTTAAACTTCCCTAAGTTTTATGAAAGACATGATGAGAATATCGACCATTTAAAAGATACAGCCATTATGAAGATTCTATTTCAAAATCTAGACTTAGAATATCTACAATCACTGGAAGCTCAAATTCCACAAGATTTAAAAGATCACTTAGAAATATCATACTCTTCCAATCGATACCTAGAGTTTAACCCAACCGGAGTCTCAAAAGGAAAAGCTATCAATTTTGTTGCAGATAAGTTAGGCATATCAATCGATGAAATCTTAACCATTGGTGATAACAACAATGACTTATCCATGATTCTTGAATCAGGACACTCTGGTGCCCCAGCAAATGCTGTTGAAGAAATAAAAAAAGCAGCAAACTATATCTCCGATAGAACTTATAACCAAAGTGCTGTCAGTGATGTTGTAAACTACTTCATCAAGTAAGAAAGGAACCGTGAGGTTCCTTTTCTTTTTTACTTAACAATTAATTCTCTTAATTCCTGCATACGACGACCAAATGTTTCAAGTGTCTTATCAACAGCTTCTGTTTCAGTCATATCAACACCTGCATCTTTTAGAACATCAATTGGATACTTATGACTTCCTGCTTTGAGGTAGTTTAAGTAAGGTGTCACATCGCCACCATTATAGATTGTTTCTGAGAAGAGTGTTGCGGCACTAAATCCTGTTGCGTACTGGTATACATAGTAGTTGTAGTAGAAATGAGGAATACGTGACCATTCATATTGAATGTCTTCTGTACTGATTTCTTCTCCATAATAGAATTTATTCAACTCTAAGTATGATGTATTTAAGAAATCACCCGTCAGTGTTTGACCTTCTTGATCTGCTTTATGAATCATATGTTCAAATTCAGCAAACTGAGTTTGTCTGAAAACTGTTCCTTTTACTGTGTCTAAATAATGGTTCAATAAGTAAGCACGAATATCCTCGTCTTCATATTGATCCAGTAAGTAGTTTAGAAGTAAGTTCTCATTTGTTGTAGAAGCAACTTCTGCCAGGAATATGGAGTAATCTCCATAAATGTAGGGTTGATACTTGCGTGTGAAGTATGAGTGCACAGAGTGCCCTAATTCGTGTGCTAGCGTAAATAGGTTATCGATGTTATCTTGCCAGTTCATTAGAATATATGGTGCTGTACCATATGTTCCTGAAGAGTAAGCACCGGATCGTTTCCCTTTGTTTTCATAAATATCTATCCAACGTTCATTAAATGCACGTTTGAGTACTGAGTGATATTCATCCCCCAATACTGCAAGAGCATCTAAAATGATTTCTTGTGCTTCTTCATAGGTAAACTGTAAATCTACATTTTTTACCATCGGTACATAAATGTCATACATATCAATCTTATCTAACCCTAGTGCATCTTTTCTTAACTCTACATAATCATGCATTAAGTTAATATTATTATGAATTCCATCTAGTAATGCATCAAATACTGATTCATCAATATGATTTGCGAAAAGTGCTGATTCACGTGCTGATCCAAAGTGACGCACACTGGCTCTTGTATTATCTACTTTAATTTGACCTGAGAGTGTACTTGCGAGTGTATTGTTTAAAGCTTTATAAGCATGGTGCATACCTTCAAATGCTGCTTTTCTAACTTCTCTATTTTGACTTTCCATAAAGAGTGAATAACGACCATGTGTTAATTGAACTTCGACACCCTCTTCATTCTTAATCTTTGGAAGGTCAATATCCGCATTGTTAATCATACCAAATGTTTGACTTGGATTTGATAAAGCTGGACCAAATGATGCCATGAGCTTTTCTTCTTTTTCACTTAGAATATGTTTTCTATTTTTAAATAGAATTTCAAATTGATGTTTGTACAGTTTGAGTGCATCCAGTTCATCTAAATAAGCTAAGATTTTTTCTTCTTTTGCTTGTAGTAGTTCTGTATCAAAGAATGAAAACTTTGCGCTAAAGTTTGCGATTAAGCCGCGTACTCTACCGTCCATATTTTGGTAATGACCATCTGTTGTATCACCATCAAATTTTAAATGAGAGTATACATATAAATGGCTAAGGCGATAATCTAGATCATCTCTAAATTTCAAGCCTGCTAAAAGGTTCTCAGCACTTTGGGTTAATTTACCTTGGTACTTGGATACTTCTTCTAACGCTTCACTAAAATTTTCAAATTCTTTTTCCCACGCAGCATCATTCGCATATATTGGCGTTAGATCCCATGTGTCTTCAACTTTTACATCTTTACGACTTAATAATTCTTGTGTTTGTGACATAGTTACACTCCTTCTTCTTTATCTATTTTACCATAAATACATTAAAAAGAAGCAAAAGACTTAAATTCTTTCACTTCTGTTTACGAATATTTTAACGAATAATTCGAGCATAGGCTTCATAATTAAATGCATCAATCATTTGCTCATTCACACTCACTACATCACCATATAAAGTATGAGCTAATAAACCACTAATCATCGCTTTTTCAACCGTAATTTCTGGTTCTTCATGATGAAGTATTCCTGATACAAGCCTTGATGCATATGCATCGCCTGTACCAATGGATTCTTTAACATCTTTAATTACGAGTTTATTACTTAAGAATAATCTATCATTTTTAAGCATAAAACCTTGGTAATCATATTTGTCTTTGATTGTTCCTGCAAAGATATCAATCTGATATGACTTCATAAAATCTTTGAAGAGCGTTTCTAAATCATCTGTATTCTCATACCCCAGTAGATTGATAATATCGTATTTGGAACCAAAGACAATATCTGCAGCATGCAGCAATGTCTCATAATCCTCTTTATTAAAAATATTATCATTGAGTTTAGGCCTGTAGTTGAAATCGAAAATAATTTTTATTGATTTTTCTTGAGCTCTTTTTACAAGCTTCATTACATTCTCTTTTGAGATTGTAGATGTTGTAAGTGCAATACCACAAATATGTAAGTGTGTCACAGCTTCTAAACTCTTCTCAATTGTTTCACTGTCTAATTTTGTTGTATTGAAACTGCTAAGTGTTCTATCCATGTAAGTCACTTCGCTGGGTCTATAACCAAAGCCTTGTTCAATGATGTATGTACCCAAATGACCTGAAGTCAATTTTACACATGATGCATCATTAATATAACTTTTGATATAACGCTGGGCTGCTTTCCCTAAGTTATTATCTGGAAGCATACTTAAAAGAGATGTGTTTACACCAAAGTTATTAAGACCACTTAAGAAATTAAATCCTGTACCACCAAAGCTGTATTTAAATGTATCACTTTGTGGGAGTTGTCTTTCATCTTCTACGCTTAAGCGCATCATAATTTCGCCAAAGGCTAGAACTTTCATTTTAAGAGACCTTGAGTAATTTCAAATAATTTTTGTACGTCTTCAACGCGTGTGTTCCCTGTTTCAGGATCAATTATTGAAGTGTAGATATGAGGAATGATATTCTTTACCCCCGCATCCAGTGCGATTTTTAATATTTCTTCAAAGTTGTCTAAATCAATACCACCTGTAGGTTCAATTGCAAAATCATTTTTAGCACAGGCATCACAAACATATTGATATTCTTCTTTAGTACTTAGACCTTTCATTGGGAAAAGTTTGAGTGAGTTTCCTCCCATGTCTTTGACCATGGCAATGGCTGTTTCAACTTTTACTTTTGCGATTTCTTGTTTTGCTGAATTAGGGCCTGTTGAAATATTGACATACCCTACTTCTCCTGTGGGTGAAACTAAGGCATTAACAAATGTCTTCTTTCCATCTACTCCCCTTGTTAGTCCTACACCGGTGAAGACTTGATTTGCATGTTGTGGCTTGAGTGCATCAGCAACAATAGCCACACGCTGTGTTTGAAATGGATCACCTTGTCCCAATCCAACTGAAATTCTATTATCTAAAGCATCTTGGTACTTCTTCATTTCTACAATTGCTTCTTCATGAGAATTATAGTTAGCGGATAAAACACCCACCAGTCCATAACCATCACAGGCTTCTAAAGTTTCTAGTGCATTTTCTATTGAGTTTGCTAAGAAGTTTAGGTTGACTCTTCCCTTATAAAAATTTATTGTTTCACTCATACAGTGTCTCCTTAATTTTTTGGATTATTATATCCATTTCTTCATGACTTAATGCGCGGGTATCAACTTCAATTGTCCCTTGGTTTTGTAAGTAGTTTCTGGTGAATATTGCCGGGTTACCCGATTCGAGTTCTTTAATTAATGATTTTGCTTTTGAAGGCGTTGTATTTATCGCTAAGCGATAGATTTCTCTACCTGCACTATCTTGGTTGATTGTTGCCCCTTCAATTTGCGTGACATATTCACTTAAATCCATTGGCTCTTGAGTTATATTTCTATCAACAATCGCTTGATGAAGTCCTGTTGCCATTTCTTTTGTGACTTTCATGGCACGACCCAAGCCTTGATCAACCAGTTTACACCAGGATATTGTTGTTTCATTTCCAGCAATGATACCAGAACTGGGTCCCTCTAATGCTTTAGAACCAGAAAAGATTAACAGATCAATATCATACTGACTATAAATACTGAAGTCTTCTTCTGCTGCGGCATCAACAATGAGTGGTACATCATGTTGTTTCGCAATATGAATTGCTTCTTCAATCGATAACATATTCTTTTGAACTGTATGATGACTCTTAATATAAAGGATGCCTGCCGTATTCTCACTAATCTTTTGGGCAATATGTTCTGGGTAGCATTCATTAGCATATCCTGCCTCAACCACAACACCGCCACCAAATTCAACCATCGTTTCTATACTGGCACCAAAGTTTACATTATGTCCTTTTGGTAAGATGATTTCTCTTTTGTGAGTTTTAAAGCTTTTAGGGTTGAGTGCGTAGCGTACATCATCTCTTCCAATGACAGCTGCCGTGGCAGTTACAATACCTGATGCTGCAGATGCAACAATTTTTGTACTCTCAAAATCCATCATTTTCGCAATACTTGCTTCAAGTTGGCGTAAGTACTCTTTCATCACAAAGAAACTTTGTGCCCCCCGTGCCATCTCACTTGCTACACGATCTGATACAACTGATGTCCCTAATATACTCATCTTTCCACTGGCATTGATAACTTTTCTTACTTCTTTTACCATTATCTTATCACCTCGATAATTTCTCCTGCTACAATCGCATAATCTACTTCTAAGATTCCGTTTGAATCTTTTGTGAAGCCGTTTGAATCTGTAAGCTTTTTAGATTTTGTATTGTTATATTTAAATATTGTAAAATCTGCATCATAGTTAACTTCAAGTTTACCTTTATTCTTTAGATTTAAGAGTTTTGCAGGTCTACTTGTTACCATTTCAATCACTTCTTCTAAACTATAGTTGAGCGTTAGTATTTTATCCATGGTTGTCGCAAGGTCATACACAGGACCTTGTAGTCTATTTCTATTGTAGATGTCTGTCGAGATTGTGTCCACCTTAAAGTCATCATCTGTGGCTTTTTGTGCCACATTAAAGTTAAAGCTGGCACTTCCATGGCCTAAATCAAAGTGAACACCTCGGCTTCGTGCATCGCGTACGGTCTGTCTTACTTTGTTGTTTGAATTTAATATATTATTTGCTTTCCCATTAAATGTATGGGTGATGATATCGTTACTATCCAATAGTTCTAAAATATCATCAAGCTTTGGTGGGGCACTACCAATATGAATCATAAGTTTTGGCATGTGCAATGCTTCTTGAATTTCTTTCGCAAGCTTTAAAGGTTTGATGCCCTGTTTCAATACGACAGATTGACTCATTCTCGCTTTTAAGCCAACAATGAAGTCTGGATATTTTTGAAAGGCAGCCTTTATTTTTTGCATATTGATATCTTCTAAATCTGATAATTCATCTTGTGTAATAATACCTGTCTTGGAAACGTTCAAAAAAGCATAGACATTCGTCTTTGCCTTTTGCGCCAAGTCATAAAACATACTGATATTATCAGCACCACAGCTTCCAGCATCAACAATGGTTGTGACACCACTGTTAACTCCCACTTCATCCGGAGAGTCTGTATATAAATCCATCTTGGAATAGCAGTGGACATGGATATCAATCCAACCTGGTGAAATTATTTCATCATCATTCAAAGTTAAAATTGTTTTTGCTTTTTCATCTATAGTCGGGGCAATCTTAACAATTTTTCCATTTTTAACTGCGATTTCTATTTTGTTTCCTTGATGTGTTGTTGCGTTTTTTATAATTAGATCCATGCACGATACTCCTGTCTAATATATTGAAAGAAAAAGGCTTACGCCTCTTTCTCTGCTTCTAGTTCTCTTTCAAGTTGTTGACGTTCGAAGACTTTGAAGAATGGGTAGTATATTAATAATGACACAAAGAAGTTAATCATTACAATAACACCAGCCATAATTGTCCAGTCTGTACTCATCCAAGCCGCAATCGGAGCGATAACGGTAAAAGGTAGTCGTGCGACCATCATAGGGATTAACCCCAGTTTTAATGCAGCATATGCAATGGTTGTCATTACAAGTGGTGCAACCATAAATGGTATTGCAAGAATTGGGTTCATAACAATAGGTGCTCCAAAGATTACCGGCTCATTTATATTAAAGAGTCCTGGTAAGATTGATAAACGACCCAGTTGCTTTAAAAACTTTGATCTTGAGAAGAGCATGAGGAATACAAGTGCCAGTGTTGCACCCGATCCACCAATCCATACATACCATTGAATAAATTGTTCTGTAAAGATGTTTGGCATTTCACTTGCTGGTACTCCAGCTGCAAATGCTTCCATGTTTTCTGCAATTGACATATCCCAGAATGGGCGAATAATAGGCCCTAAAATAGCAGGTCCATGAATCCCCATAATCCAGAATAATACTATTAAGAATACTGTAAGTAATCCACCAAATAAACTATTACCTGTTAAGAGCCCTTTAAGTGGCATTAATAAGTTTGATAAGAATGAGTTAATATCAAAGTTCAAGCCATATCTTAATCCTACGAATAAGAAGATGATTACCGCTGTAGGGAAAAGCGCAGTAAATGAATTTGATACCTCTGGGGGTACACCTGCTGGCATTTTGATTGTAAAGTTCTTATCAATCATAAAGCGTAGTATTTCAACAGCTGCAATGGATGTAACGATTGCGGCAAATAAAGATGCGGAACCCAAGTTCGCAATATTAATATAACGTCCAGCATTAATCACTCCATCAACGTTTGCGGTGACCTGTGTTGGTACCACTGTTGAGATTAAGAATGCAAGTACTGCAAGCAGTCCTGCTGAGCGTGTGTCCATACGATAGCCTTCTGCTAAATGATGGGCAATTGTATAGGCACTGTAAAGTGACATAATCCCCACAGTATACCTAAATGGGATATCTAGCATCGCTCTATACGGTTCGATAAGTGCAGCAATTGATTCTATTGGGATATTTAATAGAATCGTGAAGAATGACCCAACGATTGTAAGGGGAAGCGTCGCGATGATTCCACCACGGATTGCTTGCATGTGTCGTTGTGAACTGATCTTAGTTGCATATGGCATCAGTTTTTCTTCTAATAAGTTCATTAGTTTTTCCATTTGAAAACCTCCTGTTGAATCTAATATAACATTATAACGTTATCATGTAAAGAGGTTTCGTGAATATTGTGTGAGAATGTGTGTAAAAAGAGACAACCGTATTTGATTGTCTCTTAATTACTATGATAATGTTTGATAATTAACTATATTTCATAGTCAATGATATATGGTTTTACTTTTGTATTATAATGACCAACTGAAACTTCTACATAATGATCTTCAGCATCTTTCGATATACGCGCACGTCTTAGAACATAAGGTTCTTCAAGTGAAAGAATATCCTGGATTTCCTGATTTACTCTCTCAACTTCAAAGAAGTCTTTAAATGATGCTACTTCATAACCATGGTTTGAAAGCCATCGATAGATTGAATGTTCAGCAATGCCTTTAAGCGCACTGGATTCACTTTCATCAACCACTGGAAAATAGTGTTCAAAATATATAAATACTTTTCCATCAAGACGATAAATACGTTTTAAACGGTGGGCCTTCGAGCCAAAGTATTGATACATTTCTTCTGTTTCATCTAAGCTTACAAGATCAAATGATAAGAGTTCTTTATCTAAGTCATGTGAATCTTCTAGGATAGAAGAATAAGATAATGCTTTAGATAATTTATTAAATAAACGATTACTGATAACGCGGGTACCTTTACCACTTTTCTTTACTACATAACCTTCATCACTTAAAATTTGGACTGCTTTTCTAACAGTAACTTTACTCACTTGAAACATTTCTTCTAGTTGAATTTCAGTTGGAAGTAAACTCCCCACAGGATACTTGCCTTCTAAGATGTCTGATTTTATTTTCTGTGCCACGATTTGATACAAAAGCCCTTGAGTCATTTCATCACTTCCTTAGTAGTATTTTATCATATTTAATCAAATTATAAAACCGTATAAGACCACTCTCATACGGCTTTAATGCGATTTATCTAGTTCTTGATCGTATCCCCCAACAACTTTACATCTTTACTTTGAAACAGTTTTAGAAATGTGTCTAATTTTTCAGTTGATTTTAAATCTAATTTAATCCTTTTGTACGCTTTACCATCCAGATTAAAGTTAAGATAGACTCTTTTTGGTTTGATATCAACGGGACTTAATTTGGTATCATCCACTACAATAATTTCAAGGTTTTCTATATTATAAGATACCTTCGTTTCTTTAGATCTGTTGAAGAGTAAACCTAAGAGTTGATCGCGGTATGTTTGGTTGTCTATAAAGCGCATGCCTGTCTCTTCAAGGATGACGCCTTTATAACTAATCGTTATAAGGTTCATGATTGATAGTGATCCAAAGAAGACCAGCGCCAGTTCATACCCTTTTGTATTATAGATAAGATAAGTCCCCAGTACGATGATGCCGCTTCGAATGATAAAATGATTTCGATTGGTAAATGTTCCTATTTTTAGTTGTTCCATAAGAATAACCCCCTTGTGACTTCATCTTATGTACAAATGGGCTTTTCGTAAAGCAACTATAGGTTTCCTTTGTCATTTTTGATTATTTGATTTGCTTTAAACCCTCATATGTCAGTTCATACACAACATCAAATACTGCATCAATTAAGTTTCTATCATGTGTCACTGTGAGAATGGCACCGTTAAAATTTTTAAGGGCTTCGATTAAAGTTTCCATAGACAAAGGGGACAAATTCCTTGTAGGTTCATCCATGATTAAGATTTCAAGTTTTTTTCGTGCCATATCCGCAAAGAACAACTTTGCTTTTTGACCCCCTGACAAACTACTGAAGGGATTATGCATTTCTTCAAATGTAAATCTTAAACTTCCCAAGTAGTTCATTACTTGGGTGATGTCTTCTTTGTCTCCCTCACTCTTCAGTAATTCAACTGCAGTCTTTGAAACATCATATATCTCTTGGTAGTTTTGTGGCATATATAAATAATCGATACGACTTTCTTCTAAAGATTTCATTACCTGCTTTAGTAATGTAGATTTTCCAGCACCATTGTTTCCCACTATGGCTACCTTTTGATTTCCAATAAGATTAAGTCTTACAGATTTCGATAAAATATTATCTTCTATTTGAAGTGGCTGTAAACTAAGATCAATATAAACTTTACTGCGATGCGCTTTTTCACTGGTATTTAAGATAAACTGAATGGGCTCTTCTAACTCAATGAAGTCTGTTAATGCATCTTTCTTTTTATCTAACTTTTTTTCATGTGATTTAATCGCACGCATTTTTCTTTTTAGACTCTCACCTAGAAAATCATTTTTCTCTTTACTTAAGGTACTGTGAACTTTGTCATGGATTTGTTCTATCCTATTTAATGAGATTTCTAATTGTTCTCTTTCCTCATTTGCTTTTATATTATGATTTTCAATGATACTACTGCGATAAGTTTTAAAACTTACATAGTCCATATTGTAAAGTGTCACCTTTGATTCTGTTCTTCTTTTGAACTGCTCAAAATGAATGACACGGTTTGCAACTGTTTCAATGAACCTTATATCATGTGATGCAAAGAGTATGGGTATTGAAAGTGATTGGAGTAGTTTCTCTAAGTATTCTATACTTTCTAGATCCAAATCATTGGTTGGCTCATCAAGTAATAATATATCAGGGTTTTTCATTATGGATTTAATGATAGATAATTTGACCTTTTCGCCTCCTGACAAACGATTGAATTTTCGTGAGTCAATTAAGTGCTCATCGATATTAAATCCATCGAGTAGCTCATAATATTTTTGGTAATCAAAATATGTATCTGTATCATATATGAAATCGAAGGTCGATCTTTCATCGCTTGGTATTTGACTGACATACGCTACTATAGCCTTTTCTGTCATGTATTCAGACTCATAGTTGATGTACATAGCCTTTATACCGGCCATCACTTTAAGAAGGCTTGATTTACCTGTACCTTCTTCACCCAATATGACAACTTTATCATTAGCATTGAATTGTACACTGAAGTTATCCATCAGTGTTTTATTTCCTTTTATTTGTTTTATTGTTAAATTTTTAATGTTAAACATAATTCCTCCTAAGAGGTCACCTTTTAAAAAATAAAAAGCGTACATGGACGCTAAAAATAGTATCGTGATCCATGAATAAGTATTAATCTAATAGGCAACCTAAAAACAATATGTATATTGCGATAAGTATTCAATCAGATTAATTGCTCATTCTCTCACTCCTTATATTAGTAATATACCACATTTGTTAATAATTTCATATTTGTGGCTCTATTTCATTTCAATTATGATCAAATAAAAAACTCTACTAAGTGAATAGTAGAGTTGTGTGTTTATGATGATGGACCATCTATCCATCATATTACGTTTATATTTGGTGACCCGTACGGGATTCGAACCCGTGAATGCCAGCGTGAAAGGCTGGTGAGTTAACCGTTTCTCCAACGGGCCATCTTCTGTGTTTGCTTATTGCTTATCTATAATACCATAATATTTCATAAAGTCAAAATAAAACTCACCTTGCACTTAGAGGTGAGTGTTGAGTTTAATTGGTGACCCGTACGGGGTTCGAACCCGTGAATGCCAGCGTGAAAGGCTGGTGAGTTAACCGTTTCTCCAACGGGCCATTATTAAAATGGCGCCTGATGTAGGATTCGAACCTACGACCCACTGGTTAACAGCCAGTTGCTCTACCTACTGAGCTAATCAGGCAAGTGCTCATTAAATATATCATTCGACACCCTATCTGTCAAGGATATTTTTAAAGTTTTAATAGACTTTATCCAAAGACTGTCAATATATCGCTTAAATAGTAGCTTTAAGGATAAGAAAGAGATTAAAATTTTATATCCTAATCTCTTGTGGATTTTTTATCAATTATTCTTCGCCTTCACCAACGTTGTCATCATATTCTTCTTCTTCAATATCTTCAGGTTCACTATCCAAGTATTCTTGTCTTTCATTAAATAGATCGACCACATCTTGAGATAGTGGTTCACTTAATAATTGTGATTGTGGCTCAGTCATGGAAGATGTTTTATAATACATACCATAAATATGGTTGGCTTGTTCTTCCTCAGATACTTTAATCATATTTGTAACATGAATCTCTAAGTCATAGTGTTTTTCTTCGCCTACTTTTGTAAAGTAATCTTCAACACTTAATTTTGAAGTCACAAGATCATAAACACCTTTTTCAAGTGTTTGCAAACTATCTTTTGTAAGATTTGCATCAATGGCATAAACTCTAAGTGTTCCTGTTGCCAGATTCACTTCTATTTTCATCTCCGGATATGCTGCAGTTAATTCTTTGTGGAGTTCTTCGACGTCTTTCTTTTTGATTTGAGGGTCTAAATCATTTGCGAAGCGTGATCCTAAAACAGGTTTGCCACGTCCCATGAGTGATTTAATACCAGTATATGCAACCAGTGCAGTAGGAATTGAAAGAATAATTAAACTTACAATAATTACTGTAGAAGCAATACTTCTTTTTTTCTTTTTCAGGTTTTTACTCATTGTTTAAAAACCTCCTTTTATCATCATAATTTTAATGCATTTACCCACTTTTAGCAAGCTTTGGGATATGTGATGTCTTGGTAAATTGTGGGAGTATAAGAAAAGGGCTCATCATGAGCCCTTGGTTTACTATAGATATTGATCCAGCATCTCTTTAATCATTTGAGCTGCCATTTGCGGGTTAGCTTGTCCTTTAGAGACGCGCATGACTTGTCCTGTTACAAACTTGACTGCACTTGGAAGACCCTTCTTATGGTCTTCTACGGCTCTAGGATTCGCTTCTATTGCTTCTTTAATCCATGCTTCAAGTGTTGCGCCATCATTCACAACAACCATCCCTTTATCTTTGATGATTTTCTTCGGTGCTTTACCTGTTAACATTTCAGTAAAGACTTCCTTAGCTTGTCTGGATGAGATTTCTTTTGCTTCTATTGCTTTAATAAAATCTACAAAGTAATCTACTTTAATCCACTCACTTAATTTCTTATCCCCTTTTTGATCAAGGACTGATAAAAGTTCCTGAGTTATCCAGTTTACTACTAGTTTTGTATTATCTGTTTTCTGTAATATTGCATCAAAGTAATCTGATACTTCCTTGTTTTGAATTAAGACATTCGCATCATAGAAAGATAACTTATATGATTCTTGAAAACGTGACAATCTTTCGAAAGGTGTTTCTTCTAATGCTTGTGTTAGGTATACTTCTGGTATTTGAATTGGCGGAATATTTGCATCCACAATATAGCGGTAATCGATCACACCATCTTTAGCACGCATCAAGACTGTTTCTTGTGCTCTTTCATCGTATCGTCTTGTTTCTGAGACAACAGCTTCACCTTTATCTAAAAGTGCTGCTTGACGTTTGATTTCATACTCAATTGATTTCTCAACATTTGAGATAGAGTTTAAGTTTTTAATTTCTACTTTTGTACCAAAGGCTTCTACACCATGTTTACGAATTGAGATATTTACATCACATCTCAGTGACCCTTCTGACATTCTTCCATCACTCACCCCTAAATAGATCAGTAACAGACGCATTGCCTCAACATAACTTGCGGCAGATGCACCATCTCTAAAGTCAGCTTCTGTAACGATTTCAACAAGGGGTGTCCCAGCACGGTTAAAGTCAATCAGTGTTTTATCATCTAAGTGTGTTTGTTTTGCTGTATCTTCTTCTAAGTGAAGACGGTTAATACGAACGCGTTGAAGTGTTTCTTTAACGTAGAAATCTAAGTAACCACCACGCCCTAATGGGAAAAACTCTTGTGTAATTTGATACCCTTTTGGTAAGTCTGAGTAGTAGTAACCTTTACGATCAAAGCGTAAGAGTGTATCTATATCACAATTTAGTGCACGGGCTATTTTAACGCCATATTCCACGGCTTTAGCATTCACTGTAGGCATTGTTCCTGGTTGGGCTAAATCAATCTCATTTATCGCTGTATTGGCCTTTGCGCCATAAACATTGGGAGATCCTGAATACATTTTTGATTGTGTTTTAAGTTCTGTATGGATTTCTAATCCAATGACTGCTTCGTAACGCATTAAAATGCTCCCTTCCAATCCACTATGGATTCAATTGTATTTGCATATTGAAACATAACTTCTTCATCAAATGCTTTTGCTGAGATGTTAATTCCAAATGGTAGTCCATCACTATCACCCATTGGTATTGTCATACTTGGATAACCAGTGAAGTTATTAATGACCATATGATTGTCTGCAATTAAGTATGTGTCTGATTTAATATCTAAACCATTTTTATCCATTAGTGGTGCTACAGTTGGTGTTGCTGGTGTTAGAATGACATCCACATCTTTTAACATTTCTTTATAACTGTCCACAAGTAGTCTTCGAACTTTCTTTGCTTTTACAAAAATATCAATATGATTGGCTTCTTCAATACCATATTGTCCAAAGATTAATCGCTCTTTAACAAAGTCGCTAAAACCAGCAGTTCTAGATTTCTTCATAATGTCTTCAAGACTTTCACCCTCCAGTGACAATCCATAACGCACACCATCATAGCTTGCTTGTGATGTGACTGCCTCACCGTTTGCGATGACTAAGTATGTTGAGATCATCGCTCTTGCGAGTGTTTGATCCATTTCTTTATAAACAACAACTGCACCTTGTGCTTCAAGTTTTGTAACAATATCATTAAATGCATTTGTTATATCTTCATTATCAATTGCATCCACAACATTTTTAAATACAGCAACTTTCTTATCCTTTAAATCAAGATCTAAAAGTTCACTATAGTTATCAACCGTTACAGATGATGATGTCATATCACGTACATCATGACCGGCTAAAACTTCTAAGGCAAGTGCTGCATCTTTTACATTTTGTGTAAAATAACCCACATGGTCTAATGATGCTGCATAAGGTAAAACACCATAACGTGAGATTCTACCATATGTTGGCTTAACCCCTACTGTACCGCAGTAAGAAGCAGGTTTACGCACACTATCACCTGTGTCTGAACCGATAGCTAAACGCACAAGCTTTGCGCCTGATAGAGCCGCAGACCCGCCTGATGAACCACCTGATATTCTTGTGATGTCATATGGATTTTCAACAGGTCCTGTCAAAGCACTTCTATTGGTTCCGCCCATTGCTAGTTCATCCATTGAAGTTTTAGATGTAATATTTGCGCCACCATCAATTAATTTATCCACAACAGTTGCATTATAAATAGATTTATAATTTTCTAACATTTTACTGCTTGCTGTGGTAATTGTATCTTTCATATTTATATTATCTTTAAGCGCTACTGTCCAACCACTGAGTTTCCCAGTTTCCTTAACGTCATGTTTAACATGACTTACAATTGCGTTGTATGGGTTTTTCATTTATTAATCACCTGTACCACTTCTATATATTCACCTTCTGTTTTAGGTGCATTTTCTAATGCAAGACTTTGATCGATAACATGATCCACAACATCTTCTCGTAATGTTGGAAATGTATCCTCAAACGGATAACTTAAAGCATCCACACCTTTTGTGTCTACTGCATTTAGTAAATCGAGATAATAAAAGTAGTTCTCGCTATTCTCTTCTATTTCGCTTGCAGTTTCATCACTAATGTTGAACATCAGATCAGATGCAAGACTTTTAACTTTTTCAATATTAATCTTTGACATATTTCCTCCTACTCAAAAACGGTTAAGACCGGCTTTGTTCCTGATTCTTTTACAATTGTTATTCGTGTTTTACCCAATACTTTGACATCTACCTTTACCGGTGCTCCAAAGTTTCCTAACTCTTCAATCTCTTGAGCAATAAATTGAGAGAGACTTTGTAATTCTAAAAACGTTTTTCCTGGTGCATTGACTTCAAGACGAATAAGATCTAATTTATTTTCGACTACAAAGGCTTTACCAATCATACCCACAGGTTCTTCAGCAACAAAGGTTGTAAGTTTTCTTTTTAGCTGAGAAAATACTGTTTCAATTTGTGGTAATTTTTGTTGTGCTTCTAATTCACTCAACATAATCCATTGTTCGTAATTCTTCTCAAACTGCATACTTCTATTTTTACTATAACCATCACCAATATAAGATCCTGGTAAGTAGTTATCTGGTAATCGATCTAAGTCACTGGATTGTGCGTACAGTCCAATATATATGGGTACATCACTCATCCCCTCAACACTTCTTAAATAAGCACTGAGTTGTAGTCCCAATGTTTGACCAATATCAAACAGTGCTTCATCACTTAAGGAATGTATGGCACCTGTGTCCTTATTGGTATATTGTTGGCGACCTAAGACAAGAGAGATTGAAATCCCCGCAATTTTATCTGGCTTATCAAAACTATGAAAGTTATACTCATAAATATCTGTGATAAAGATTGGATTTTCTAAAGTGACACCATCAATATCAAGTGTGTCATACTTAGTCATTAAGCCATCAGGATTATCATCTGTTTTGAATAGGGCCAAATCATAGTAACGATCTGAGTCAATGATTTGTCCTTCTGATACTAAATACTTCTTAACCGGGAAATGTTCTTTAGATTTTTCTAAAAGTCTTCTTCCGAGTTCTGTTGAGTCTATCTCGCGATAGGATTGTGCATGGATTTGTCTTAAGGGTGACATTTTGAAGGGTGATAGCATTTGATAGTCGCCTTCTTTTGTAGAACTTACAATTTCAGTCGTAGGCTCTTCTGGCACTTCTTCTTTTTTAACACAGCCTGATAACACTAATACCATGCTGAGAACTACGATATATTTTTTAAACTTCATATGACTTCACCCTTTCTATGAATTCTTCTTCTGTCCATGTATCAATGTTGAGCTCTTGTGCTCGTGTTAGTTTAGAACCAGCACTCTCACCATAAACGACGACCGATGTTCTGGCACTGACGCTTCCAACAACACTTCCGCCCAAGCTCTCAATGATTGCTTTGGCTTCACTGCGTTTCATGTTTTCAAGTGTCCCTGTAAGAACAAATCGCATATCCGCAAAGGCACTGGATACGACTTTATCTTCAAACTTTGTGTTTAAACCTAAATCTATGAGTTCTTTTATGAGTTCTATATTATGGGGTTCACTAAAGAAGTGTGATACAGATTGTGCAATTACTTCACCAATCTCATCAAGCTTGAGTAAAGTTTCTTCTTTAACATAAAACATGGCTTCAATATCTTTGAAGTGAGATGCCAGTATTTGCGATGTTTTAGCCCCTACATGGCGAATCCCCAGTCCAAAGAGTAACTTATCAAGTTCTTGTGTCTTGGACGCTTCAAGTGCATTCAAGAGCTTCTCAACCGATTTCTCACCCATTTTATCTAGTTTTAATAACTCTGATGTTTTATCTTTTAATTTATATAAGTCAACAATCGATGTGACCAGCTTTGCTTCAAAGAGTTGATAGACTCTTCTTTCGCCTAAGGTATCAATATTCATTGCGACTCGTGATGCAAAGTGAACCAGTGCTTCAGCTAATTTCGCAGGACATTCTAGGTTAATACAGTAGGTGTCAGCCTCATCTTGAAAACGTAATAACTCACCATCACATACGGGACAGTGTGTTGGAAATTCATACGCTTGATTGTCTTTTCGTTTTTCTAAATTAACAGAAACAATCTCAGGAATGATTTCCCCTGCCTTACGTACGATGACACTATCATGAATTCTAATGTCTTTATCTTTAATGTAGTCTTGGTTATGTAGCGTTGCATAGCTCACTATTGATCCTGAGATTTCTACAGGTGTCAGTTTTGCATTGGGCGTTATTTTCCCAGTTCTTCCTACAGTCACGAAAATATCTTCTACGACAGATTCGACTTCTTCTGCTTTAAATTTATATGATGTTGCGAAACGCGGGATTCTAACTGTATAACCCAGTGATTCTTGAACATCAAACTCATCCACTTTAATAACAGCTCCATCAATCTCATAAGGAAGACTTGTACGTCTGGCCTCTATTTCTAAGATTGCTTTATAAACTGCCTCAATGTTATCGACTGTTACCATTGATTTATTAGTTTTTAAACCTAGCTTAGACAGATAATGAAGGGCTTCATTTTGTGTTGTAAGTCCATAGTCTTGTGGGTTGACAATCGTATACCAAAAGCCATCCAAACCACGTGATCTTACAACGGATGAATCCAGTTGTCTGATTGTTCCTGATGCTGCATTTCTACAGTTCGCAAAAACTGGTAGATTTTCGGCCACACGTTTCTCATTAACCTTAACTAATGAGTGGTGGGGCATAAATACTTCTCCACGTACTGTTATGGAAATGGGCTCATTCAGTTTTAAGGGAATGGAGTCAATTACTTTAACATTATGAGTTACATCTTCTCCAACTGTACCATCACCTCTTGTGACAGCTTGGGTAAAGATACCATCAACATACGTTAAGGACATCGCGAGTCCATCAATCTTCTCCTCTACAGTATAGTGTGCTGTTTTAGATTCGGATTTTATACGAACATCAAATGCTTGTAAGTCTTCGAAACTGAATGCATTTCCAAGACTGAGCATTGGGTATGTGTGTTCTACTTTATTGAATGCATCCAAAATTTCTCCACCAACCTTTTGTGTTGGGGATGATGGATCGAAGAATTCTGGGTGCTCTGCTTCCAGTTTAATTAATTCATTAAATTTTTCATCGTACTCATAATCTGAAATGACTGGTTTATCCAAAACATGATAGTTATAGTTTTGCGTTTGAATAAATTCTCTGAGTTTTTCTATTTTCTTTTGTATCATGTTAAATCTCCCTTTAATCGTAAGCCTGAGAAATCTTTACGGATTATCTTTGTTCCAAATGGATAATTAAATGCAACTTTTACATTACTCTCATCGACTGTTAGTACAATTCCTTCGCCAAAATCATCATGGACTACTTGATCTGCTGATTTATATTGGACATTGGTTCTTCTTGGTGTTGGAATACTTCTTTTCATATTAACTACAGGTTCTTGTGGTTCATCATAAGCCATCTCTTTAATAAATCGAGAAGGTTTATTCGCAAGCCCTGTAACATAGTTCCATCCATCATTGGATGTAATGAGTAAGTGATGCATGGCACGTGTTATTGCAACATAAGCCAAACGTCTTTCCTCACTCAATCCTTCTTTACCTTCACGCATTGCATTCTGGTTAGGGAAAACACGATCATTCATTCCCACTAAAAACACAGTATCAAACTCAAGTCCTTTGGCAGCATGTATTGTCATCAGACGAATGTACTCGCCCTCTAATACTTCTTGTTTATCACCATAGAGTGATACCATCTGGACATAGTCTTCTAAAGTGCCATCAATATTCATTTTTTGAAACTCTATCGCTTCACCCATGAGTGACTTGATATTTTCTATACGTTCAATTTCTTCTTTTTTTTCAAATTCTTTTCTAAGATTGGATTCATCAAAAACTCTTATCATCAGTTCACTGATGTTGCTATCACTCTTATAATAGTTTTTAAAACCTTCAATCATCATTACAAAATCCGCAATCTTTTTACTGCCACGAGATTCCTGAACCATTTGCTTCATCGTTTCATACATGGTCAAGCTTCTTTCTTTTGATTCTTCAAAAATATTATCAAGTGTTTTCTCTCCAATACCACGACGTGGAGATGTGATGGCTCTTCGTAGTGCCAAATCATCACCGTGTGATACAAGGCGAAGATAACTCATCAAATCTTTAATCTCTTGTCGATCATAGAAGCGTAAACCGCCGTATATAACATAAGGTACATTGTTTTGTGTTAAGACTCTTTCAAAACTTCTTGATAAGTAGTTAGAGCGATATAGGATTGCCATATCATTTAAGGATGTACCTGCTTCTTGTCTTCTCATAATTTCCGACACAACAAAACGTGCTTCATCTGCTTCATCAAAACTTTGTTCAAAAATAACTGGACTGCCAGTGCCTTTATTTGAATTTAAATCTTTTTCTAATCGGTCTTTATTATAAGCAATCAGCTTATTAGCGCCTTCTAAAATATTTTGTGTTGAACGATAATTTTCATGTAATGTGATTGTTTTTGCATCGGGATAGAGTTTATCGAATGACATTATGTTATCCACATTCGCACCACGCCATGTATAAATTGTTTGGTCTGGATCTCCAACAACATAGAGTTCATTATCATGACCTACTAAACTGTCTACAATCGCATATTGAATATTATCAACGTCTTGAAACTCATCAACTAAAATAACATTGAAGCGGCGTTGCCATTTTTCTAGCACACGCTCATTTGTTTTAAACAGTTCATCAACCTTTAATAAAAGATCATCAAAGTCTAAGGCGAAAAGTTGTCTTAAACGATTAACATAGTAATCATAGAGTTTTGCTTTTCTTTCTTCATAGATGCTACTGCCTGCCATCATATAGGCTTGTTTTACAGAGACCCTTGCCATTTTATTATTTGATATGTAACTTAGAACCTCATTGAATGAAAGTTCTTTTCTTAGATAACCATATTCCTTGTATGCTTCTTTAAGCAAACTTTGTTGGTCTTGTGTATCTAAGATTGTAAAGTTTCTTACAAGATTTAATGCTTCAAACTCTTCTCTGATAATACGAACACAAAGGGAGTGAATGGTAGAAACAAAAATACCCACATCAGGCGCGAGCATTGTTTCAATTCTTTCCTTCATTTCTCCTGCTGCTTTGTTTGTAAATGTTATTGCACAAATACGACGCGGATTATAACCACGTTCTTCAACAAGATGCGCGATGCGCGTTGTTAAAACACGTGTCTTTCCACTACCAGCACCCGCAATGACACGGACATGCTTGGCATTTGTTTCAACAGCAAGTTTTTGTTCTTTATTTAAACCATCTAAAAAGCTCATTAAATCACCTTTATCATTATACCATAGTGTAAGAAGTAAACCATGTGATATTGAATGAAAATACTGTGTTATAATATCCTTAGAAAAGAGTGATATAGATGTTAATCGCAAAAGATTGGAAAGAATACGAATGCCTAGATTTGGGCGATGGATATAAAATAGAACGTTTTGGAGAGTTTATTTTTAAACGCCCTGAACCAACAGCAACAGGACCTTTAGCCCACACAAACAGACCTATTGATGGTCAATTTGAAAATGGTACATGGTTTCATAAAAATTTACCAGATTCATGGGTCTTCAATTATAAAGATATGAAGTTAAACTTAAGTCCTTCATCCTATAAACATTTGGGTGTTTTCCCTGAACAAGCAGTAAACTGGGATTTTATTAGAGAAGTGGATAAACGCCACAATAAACCCATACGTGTATTAAACCTTTTTGGTTATACAGGTGCTGCAACTGTTGCATGTGCAATGGGTAATGTTGAAGAAGTTGTTCATATTGATGCATTAAAGTCAGCTGTCAAAAGAACTCAAGAAAATATTGAACTCAATAAGCTATCAGAAAAAAGAGTACGTACAATGGTTGATGATGTTTTAAAATTCTTAGAAAAAGAAAAAAGACGTGGTAACACATATCATGCAATCATCATGGATCCCCCTTCATTTGGACGTGGACCCAAAGGTGAAGTATGGCGCTTAGAAGATCAAATTGATGACCTTATCAATGGTGCATTAGATATTTTAGATAAAGATGCAGTCTATTTAATTTTAAATACATACTCACAAAAGATGAGTTTCAATACAGTACAATTTATCCTAGAGAAGAAATTCCGTCAACATAAGATCCATCATGGTACTTTTGACTCCCACAGAATTGGTGTTCCCGTAACAAATAGCTCAGAGGTATTAGAGTTAGGTAATACTACAAGGTGGTGTGTCTATGAAGATCTATTACGAAGATAATCATTTATTAGTCGTTAAAAAAGAAGTTAACATCCCATCACAACTTGATGATTCAAAAGATGCAGATATGTTAAGTCTTGCTAAGCAATATGTTAAAGAAACTTACAATAAACCTGGTGATGTTTTCTTAGGGCTTGTACACCGTTTGGATAGACCTGTAAGTGGGATCATGGTTTTCGCAAGAACATCCAAAAGCGCATCACGCTTAAGCGATCAAATTCGTCGTGACACATGGAATAAATATTATCTCGCAGTAGCAGTGGGTAAGGTTGAAACAGGTACTTATACTGACTACTTATATAAAAACAGAAACACAAATACATCTTATGTGGTAAATAAAGATCATAAAGAGGCAAAGAAATCTATTTTAATTGTCACTGCTTCTCACTACAATGAAAAAGAGAACTTAAGTCTTGTAGAGATTAAGCTCATCACAGGAAGATCACATCAAATTCGAGTGCAGATGGCATCTCGTGGTACCCCACTTTGGGGTGATGCACGTTATAATCCCAATGCCGCGGCAGGAGAGCAAATTGCTTTATTTGCAAATAAACTAGAGATTGATCATCCGACATTAAAAAAACGCCTTGTCTTTCAAGACAAAGCGCCCAATACTTATCCTTTTACACTTTGGTAGATCGCGTCAATTTCTTCGCGTCTGGCTTCACAGTCACTAAAGGCTAAGTTCCATAGCTCCTGGTATTGCTCTAAACTACCACCAAATCGGCCGACGCCTACTTCCTTAGATGGATAGAGGTTAATGGCCTTTTTTTCTTGTTCTAGTTTATTGATTAATGCACGCTCTTCATAATACTTTTCAGTACGTGCTTCAAAACTTTCTACAAGCTTTGGATATTTTCTATATAAGAATCGCATTGCTAGATATGTGATTCTTTTTTGTGGTTTTCTTACATAATCCGCAGATTTAGTTGAAACAACGATATGTGCATCAGCACCTTTTTCAATACTTTGTTCCAAAGGAATCATTGTGGTGATACCGCCATCCATGTATTTTTCTCCATTAATTTTTACAGAGCGTCCCATAACTGGTAGTGTACATGCTGCACGGATATAACGGCCTTTTGAATCCATGTCATCTTTTGAAATCCAAATGGTATCCTGATCCTTTAAACTATAAACTCCAGCATAATATTCACCTTTGAATTCATGAAGCTTATCTACCGGAAGTTGTACTTCTTGCATGACCGTATCAAACATATAATTGTATCCGACAACTTGTCCTTCAAGTAGTAAAGGACCCAATCCTGAATTTCTCCAACTCGCTGCATAATCAATTGATATCTTTTTCATGATATCCGGACGATTCAGTGCATACATCGCACCATACAGAGAACCTGAAGAAATACCTACAACGATATCCGCTTCATAACCATTCTCAAGTAACCATGCTAAGACACCAGCCGTATACGCACCACGCATACCGCCGCCTTCTAAAACTAATCCTAATTTTTTCATAACTTCTCCTAGAGTAAACCACTAAATATATTTACAAACCCACGCATCAAACGCATGATATAAGGTGTTTTGTAAACATCATCTAGTGTCATTAACTGTGATATTTCAAAAGTCTCTTGTACATCTTCTAAACAAGCTTTTACAACATCATTATTTGTAAATGCCACTGTTGATTCAAAGTGCATATAATAAGACCTAAAATCCATATTCGTTGTTCCAACAGTTGCGACAATATCATCCGCAACCAGTGTTTTAGAATGAACAAAACCGGGTGTATATTCATACACCTTAACCCCGCCTTTAATCAAACTTTCATAGTTTGATTTGGTGACTTGGTTGACCATTTTTTTATCAGGGATATGCGGTAAAATAATACGGACATCAACCCCTGCGGTTGCTGCATGTTTTAATGCTTGAATCATCTCATATCCAACAATCAAATAAGGTGTTTGAATATAAACATATCGGTTTGCATTATTGATGATACTTAAATGTGTTGCTAAACCCAAGTCGACATCATCGGTTGGCGCATCAGAAAATACTTGAATATACCCTTCTGATTTTCCATCGTCTTCAAAATGATAACGATAAGACTCAATGTCTTCTTGTTTTTTTGTATAGAATTGGTAGAATTGCAAGAACATAGATGTTAATGAATGGACTGCTTCACCTTCAAAAATAACGGCTGTATCTTTCCAGTGTCCAAATCGTTCGATCTTATTGATATATTCATCCGCAATATTTAATCCACCAACGATCCCAACACGACCATCCACAATACATGCTTTTCGGTGTGAGCGATTGTTCATTGTTATCGCAAGACGTGGGACAAGTGGATTAAATGCAATCGCTTCAAGACCAATTGCATCACATTGTTTTTGTAGATACGTAAAACCTGAGCATCCCCAGTCATCGTAGATTAAGCGAACATCAATTCCTTCTTTGATTTTACGTTCGAGTAACTTTTTTAATGTCTGCCACATATAGCCATCTTTAATAATAAAATATTCTAAAAAGACATAGTTTTCAGCTTTTTCAATTTCCTTTAACATGAGTTCGAATTTCTCTTCTCCTGTTTTAAGGTATTTGGCATATCTATTTCTGAAAACAGGATAGTCCGATCCTCTCAAAACATAATTGATTTGTTTATAAACTTGATGATTTAAGTCTCGAATCTCATTGAGCACTGTTTCATCCTGGATTAAATTATCTTTTCCAAAAGTATGAGATATTTTTTCTCTTAAAAGTTTGGGTGTTCTTCTTCCACCAATGAGTAGGTAAATGACAGCTCCAAAAGGAGGCATCGTTAGTATTACAACTGACCACGCTAATGAGTATGAGGGATTCTCATCTTTATTAACAACGACAATTACAATAATAACCGACAATAACATCATGAAGATATAAACTGAATTATATCTAAATATCAGTTCTCGTGCAAATAACATCACAAATGCAAATTGCGCAATAACAAGTGTTGCTACAATCAGCACTTTATTGGTTAACACCTTTAGTATGCTTTTCATTCAACCACCTTCTTTTATTTATAGTATTTCACGTATATATCTTTACTTTTATCACCGATTCGATAAAGTTCATGTTTTCTATCCACATCAACACAGCCTAAATAGTTCATATCTAATTTCTCAATCGTTTTTTGAGATGCAATATTATCTGGATTACAGGTAACATACATTTCTGTAATTTCTGGATACATTTCTTTAATTTTATCCATCAATAACAAAGTACCCTTAGCTGCATAGCCTTGGCCACGGTGCGCATGATAGACCATATACCCAAT
This sequence comes from uncultured Erysipelothrix sp., assembly GCA_964410635.1. Taxonomy (GTDB): domain Bacteria; phylum Bacillota_I; class Bacilli_A; order Erysipelotrichales; family Erysipelotrichaceae; genus Erysipelothrix. The sequence goes on from CAYPHX010000002.1 coordinate 50,216, forward strand.
ATTACCATAGTAAGTCAGATCTATACCACTTTCAAAACGGTATTCTACCCTTCCTACAACACGATCGATTGACTTAACATATATATCAAATAAAATCGTTGGCACTTCAAAATAATCTAAATCAAAAATCACTTCTTTTAAAACAATATCACTCATAGTTTTGTTTACTAATGTATTCCTTATAAATATAAATCCAAGCTGCAATTGTTGCGACCATTAAAATATCTACAATAATCGCTGATTTAATAAATCCTGCAGGGACCTCTAAAGTTAGATTCATAAGTAGCGTAAATGCGATAGGTAATCCAAATAAGTGTGCAACTTTTTTTGATTCCAGCACTTTATCAACAAACTTATAAAGTAGTACAGTCATGACTGCAAGACCAATACCAATAAAAGCAAGCATAATAAATTGTCCAATTTGTGCACTCGCAAAGAAATCTTTCATTGTTTCTAAAGCTGATATAGGAATATCACCCAATTGTTCTTGTGTTGGGTTTTGATTGACGACAAGTCCATTTGTAAAGAGTTGAATTAATCTAACCAACATAGAATTATTGTTGATTGGGGAAGCAATATAACCACTACCTGCCATAAATCCAACAACTTCAGCTGTGACACCCACTTCATATTTCCCGCGTTTTTTTAGTGTTTTTAAAACAAAGATTGCTGAGAAGACTGTTCCAATGGTTGTAAATAAAACTGTAAGAAGTAAAATCACAATCTTATTTTCTGGAATAATACCGTTTTCAAGTAAAGCAGATGCACCAATATTCAACATATTTGTGATTGCTCGTCCTACCGCAAAGGCTAAAATTCCCCAAAGCATTGAACTTAAAAAGTTTTTAGTCTTTCTCGTTTTTGAAATAAAATAAATAAAGTATCCCACACAAAGTAGTATTCCGATACCCATTTCTATAAATGTAATTTGATTGACCATAATTGACCTCCAATAACTCTTTCATTATATCATACTAAGCAAAAAAAAAACGTTTGAGATATCTCGAACGTTCTTTAGTTTAGATGCAATTAGACAACTTTAACATTTGCCGCTTGATCTCCACGTTGTCCATCGACAATGTCGAATGTTACGCTTTGACCTTCTTCTAGTGCTTCAACACCTTCTGAAACGATTGCAGTTACGTGTACAAACACGTCTTCTCCACCATCAACGGAGATAAAGCCGTAGCCTTTGTCTGCAACGAAAAATTTAACTTTTCCTGTATTCATCTAAGTACCTCCTATCTTAAATAAGACGCACTCAATCGCACTTCTTAGACTTGTAGCTCTTCAACACAATTTGAGTAACTTAAACACATTCTTTTAAAACGTATACTTCTTATTACTATTGCATCGTACCATTAAAGCTTAACCTTTGTCAATTAAAAGATTAGACTATAAAAGTATTTAGGTTATAATAGATAAGAAAGAGAGTGTTATATGAAAAAAGTATTAAAAGTAGAAAAGACAGACAAGTTACTTAATTACCTGTTTGATCAAGATTTACCCTACACAAAAGGGAAACTGAAGTCACTGTTAAAACATCAGTGTATTTCAATTAATGGAGAAGCAACTTCACAGTTTGATGAACCTATTTATCAAGGTGATACCATCGTTATCGTCCCACATAATAGAAGTTTGGATACACCATTAAATATTATTTATGAAGATAAAAATTTACTCGTGATTGATAAGCCATACGGTTTACTTACAATCGCAACAGAAAAGGACGAAGACCTGACAGCTTATAAACTGGCAAGTGCTTATGTTAAACAAGAAAGTACTAAGAATAAAATATTTGTCATCCACCGTTTAGACCGTGATACATCAGGTGTCTTAATGTTCGCAAAGAATCCACGCACACAAGCACTTTACCAAAAAGACTGGAACAGCAACGTTATCGATAGAAACTATATTGCAGTTGTTGAAGGTGTTATGAGTAAAGAAAGCGGAACTGTTGAATCATTCTTGCAAGAAAACAAAACAACACACATGTATTCAACTCATACAGGTCTCAAGGCGATTACACACTACAAGGTCATCCGTAAGACAAAAGAGAATACAGTTGTATCAATCCGTCTTGACACAGGTAGAAAGAACCAAATTCGTGTACACATGTTTGATTTAGGCCACTCAATTGTTGGAGATAAAAAGTATGGCGCAACAACAAACCCACTGAAAAGAATGGGACTTCATGCCTATAGACTTGAAGTAAAAAACCCTGAAACTGGAAAAGTATTTAAGTTCCAGGCACCTTTACCAAGAAACTTTATTCGTTTCACAAAGGTTACCCCCCAACAAGTAGAAAACAGTTGATTAAATCAACTGTTTTCTTTTTATTTTATATATTGTGAGAAATCTACTTCTAGATTCTTTTTCAATGTTTTATTAATAACTTTAAAGCCTTTTGCTTTTACTTCATCGACAAGTACACTCTGAGCATAGTCAGTTTGCGTAATAATTGTTTTAATTACTTCATCTTCATTCATGAAGTCTTCTTGATAAACGATCACTTCAAATTTACCGTCTTTATTGCCGTAAGTAATTTTATCTTGTGGAAGTTGTGCAAGTGTTGCCTGCATATCTTCACCAACATCTTTCATTTGATTGTGATAAATAAATGTTTCATACTTATCTAAATCAAACTCTTCTTCAAATAAATCAGCTTCATATCCATTCTCATAATAACGCATCATATCTTGAGCTATTTCTTCACTTTCCACTGTGTAGACTTTTACTTGATATAAATTGTATCGCTCTATGAGTGAATCCAGTGCTTCTTTAGCTTTTTCTTCTGAGTACATTTCAATGATGATACTGCGTTCTATATCTTTTACGAATGCTTCATGATCATTTATACCATACATTCGCATAAAGTTTTCTAAGGACACACCCATCATTTTAGCGTAAGTTTCAAAGTTTGATACTTCAGTATTCACGCGTTCTTCTGTATTATAGTTATTTTCGCTTTTTATTGATTCAATCACTTTCAGTTCAACTTCTCTAATCAACAGTTGTCCATAATCGAAAGATAGGATCTGGTTAAAGACATCTTCATCTGTAAATGATTTTCCATTCAATGTGAATAGGGTATTATTATTTTTTAATTTTACATGCGTTGATGTACAAGCAGTAAGCAACATCAATACTACCAAGAGTGTTAAAATCTTTTTCATATTATGCTCCCACCAATTCTTTAATAGCTGCTTCTAGTTTTTCATCTAGAACCAAGCCGTTTTCTTTCATATCATCCAGTACAATTTCTACTGAAATAAGAGGATAGTTTTCCATTAATTTTTGTACATAAGCTTCAGACTCTTTTAATTTCTCATGTTGTGTAGATTCAACAAGTATCCTGTGATATCCAAAACTTGATTTAATCCAAGGACTTAATGTGCCTTCATCAACCTTAATGGCTTCTTTTAGAAAGGCTGCATCCAGATCATTTGTTGAAGCATCAACATATCCCAGTTGTTCAGCAATAATTTCTTCGCCATCATTAAGTTTAAGCATATCAATCTTGATATCATCACTATCTTTTAGTGCTGCATCAATTGTATCCATTTTTTCTTGAATCGCTGAAGTGATTGATTCTTCTTCAGTACGGATTAAAATGTGAGTTAGAATTCTTGGTTTCATCTTTTCATTAAATGTATCTGCATCATCAAAACGATTGAAAAACTCTTGTTCAAGTAATGTGTTTTTTAAGTATGCATTCTTTAAATAAAGATTGAGCTCTTTTAAACCATCATAGCCCATACTTTTAAGTGTTATTTCCAACATACTTTTATCTTCATCTTTTTCATTTTGAGCCAGTATATTTTCTTCTTGTGAGTCGATAAGTTCTTGTGTTTTCTCATCTATAGATTGAGCAGTGAAGTATGTTTTTTCTAAGAACTGCATCACATAGGCTGTGCCGTATGTATCTTGTAGCATTTCATAGTATGCATCTGCATCCACTTTTTTATTATTAAATTCATATATTGTGCTGGATGGTTTTCCAAGTAGAACCCCTCCCATTACAACTACAACTGCCAGTATTAGCAGTAGTGGTTTAGCATATTTTTTATTCATGGTTCCTCCAAATAAAAAGAGCCGTTGAACGGCTACTTTTTAAAGTCTTTCAATCTCTTTTTCAGCGTTACGTAACTCTGATAATAACATATCAATATTACGTTCGTTTTGATCTAGATAGATTCTTGTTTCATCAATTTCTTGATCTGTATTTGCATCAGATGGGCGACTTTCTAATTGACTTAGTTTCGCCTGGATTGCTGCATTTAGATCTTCTAAGCTATCGATTTTATCATTTAATTCATTGATTTTATCGAAAGCATCTTGACGACGTTCTTCACGTGATTGGCTGCTAACGTTTGTTAGTTTCTCGTAGAAGTGGTCACGTCCTTCACGGAATTGTGCCCATAATGATTCTTCGTGTTTACGGCCACTGTGTCCAGCTGCCTTCCACTCTTCCATCATTTCGTCGAAACGTGCACGGATTGCATCGAAATCATCACCATCTTTTAGATTGTTTGTTTCTTCGATAAGTGCTTCTTTCTTAGTTTTTGCTACTGCTTCTTTTTCTCTTAACTCTTTGAAGTATGCTTCTTGAGCTTTGTAGAATACTTGACGTGCTTCATTGAATTTTTTCCAAAGTTCGTTTTCTGCTTCACGGCTAGCAAATCCAGCTGCTTTCCATTCGTCCATTAATTCTCTTTGAATTTTTGAAGTATTGAACCAGTCTGTTGAATCTTGAAGTGCTTCTGCTCTAACAATAAGTGCTTCTTTAAGCGCTTTTGCTTCTTCGCGTTTTTCACCTTGTTGTTCAAAGAATTCTGTACGACGGTTAAAGAAATAATCGTTAACTTCTGAGAACTCTTCCCAAAGTGGATCGTTTAATTCTTTACCTGAGTAACCTAATTCACGCCACTCTGCTTGTAGTTTTTTGAAACTTTCTGCTGTTTTGAAGAAATCTTCTGAATCTTTTAATTCATTTGCTTGAGCAATAAGTGCTCTTTTACCTTCGATTGAAGTACCAACGCGTTCTTTCTTTTCTTCAAAGCGTTCGATTGCTTTTTCAAATTTGTTGATTAGATTTGGATCATCACCTTCGTTTTGAACCTCTTCCCATTCTTTTTTAAAACTTTCAATTATTGAAAGATCTTCTGTACCGTCTAAACGGTGAACACGATTGATGATATCGTATTTTTGATCATTACTCACTGAATATAAACTTTCCCAGTGAAAATCATTACTTCTATTATTTTCCATATGTATATCCTCCTAAACGTAAACACTTATATATTATAGCACGTTATGAGGGGAAAATTAAGTATTTCTTGGGGTTTTTTGTACTCAAATCACTTCATTCAAGGCCTTTTTGTCCATGTTCATTTGAATCTCATTTTTTATTGTCATATTTTGTGCTGAAATAAAGACGCCATCTTCATCATTATAATAAATATCATCTTCATGACCGCCGAAGAAGAAGGTTCCACCTGCCTCTTTAAGAACAATGACTCCCGCAGCAACATCCCAAACCTTTAAATTCTTTGAGATATAAGCCTGTGCTTGTTTTTCCGCAACCATACAAATCTCAATGGATGCTGCACCTAAGTAACGATGTGAAACGAGTTCTTGTCTTAAGTGTTCTGTACCTTTGGGGAAAAGTGTTAAGCTGAATAAATCACCATAGACTAAACTTTGTTTGAGGTTTCTGTCTTGGTCTGTGACTTCAAGTCTTTCATCATTTAGATAAGCTCCTTGTCCTGTGATCCCAACAAACATCTTATCTGCCATAACATCATAGACAATACCAAATACTGGCTTGCGTTTGTAATAGTAAGCGATAGAGATCGCAAAGTTCTTTTGTTGAAAGATAAAGTTGGTTGTTCCATCAATTGGATCAATAATCCATAGCTCATCACTTTCTTGTCTTGGAGTTGTATCTTCTTCTGTTAGAAAGTCTTGGTCTTTATATTGTTTCTTTATGGCCTCTACTAGAAATATTTCTGTTTGCTTATCAACGTTTGTAACGAAGTCTGCATGATTGGCTTTTGTTTCGATTTCAATCTTATTTTCCATTAGTTTTCTAATGTTTGCACCTGCATCTTTAACTAAATTTTTGGTAAACTCAATTCTTTCTTTCATCTTGTGAAACCTCCATTTTAAGATTCATTATAACACTTCTTATTTGTGTGTAAAGTATTAAGGACAGTCTTTTGAAACTGTCCTTTGCGATGATATAAAAAAGACTAAGGTATTATCCTTAGTCTTGGACCAATTCATTCACGAAATTTTGTATCGCTTCTGTATGTACTTTATCTAAATTTGAGAATAGAAATACTTGTAGTCCTGTTTTTGTTTCAATTTTACGTTTTTCTTGAATTGCTTTAGAACGTGATATTTTGTCTGTTTTACTTAATACAATGGCGCTGGGTATGCCGTTAAAATCAGCAAACTCAATCATCATTGCATCTTCTTGACTTAACCCACGCCTTGAATCAATCACAATTAGCATCATTACGGGATCTCTTAACTCAAAGTATGAGTCCATAAGTTTTGCATAAGCATTTTGTTCTTGATGTGACCTATTAGCATAACCATATCCTGGAACGTCAATGAGAAGTAAATCTTCATTGATGTCATAGAAGTTAATGAGTCTTGTTTTCCCTGGTGTATTTCCTACATAGGCAAGATTCTTTCTATTGGTAATAGCATTGATTAAGGTTGATTTACCAACATTTGATTTACCAACCATTACAATTTCCGGTTTATCTGTTTCCGGAAATTGTTCATGGGAGGCTGCTGATAAAATTAGACTGGCTTCATGCGCCTTCATTATATGAGGGCCGCTTTCAGAACTTGTGTCATATTTTCTACTGGAATAAATTCAATAGCGTCTTTGACAACATCTGGTAGTTCGTCCATATCTTTTACGTTACTCTTTGGCATAACAATACGTGTAATCCCTACGCGGTGTGCTGCAAGTGATTTTTCTTTCAATCCACCAATTGCTAGGACATGTCCACGTAGTGTGACTTCTCCTGTCATCGCGATATCTGAGTGAACTTCACGTTTTGTGATGGCACTGACGAGTGCTGTTGTGAGTGTAACACCCGCACTTGGCCCATCTTTAGGTACTGCACCTTCTGGTACGTGAATATGAATATCATTTTTCTCAAAGAATTCTTTATCAATATTGAACTCTTTAGCATGTGATTTTACAAATCCTAGAGCAATCTCTGCGGATTCTTTCATAACATCTCCAAGTTGTCCTGTAATGTTGAGGCGTCCTTTTCCATCGAAGTATGTTACTTCTACTGGTAAGACATCGCCACCAAAGGATGTATAGGCTAAGCCTGTCACAACACCCACTTGCGGTTTCTCTTCTTTACGGCCATATTCATAGATGTTTTTACCAAGCCATGTTTCGATCATCTTATTGGTAACTGAAATCTTCGCTTCATCATCCTTAAGTATTGCAAGTACTGCTTTACGGATGAGTGATGCGATGGTTCTTTCTAACTGACGCACTCCTGCTTCACGTGTGTAGTGACGGATTAGATAACGTAGTTGTGGTTCACCAATTTTGAATTGTGACTTTGTGAGTCCATTTACTTTAAGTTGTTTTGGTATTAGGTGTGCTTTCGCAATATTTAATTTTTCTTCTTCTGTATAGGAAGAGAGTTGAATAATCTCTAATCTATCTCTTAGTGGTTCAGGAATATCTCCCAGGTAGTTTGCAGTTGCTACAAACATTACTTTAGAGAGGTCGTATGACTCTTCTAGGTAGTGATCTGAGAACATTTTGTTTTGCTCTGGATCCAGTACCTCTAACATTGCACTTGATGGATCTCCTTTGTAATCTGATGCCATCTTATCGATTTCATCCAGTAAGAATACAGGGTTGATTACACCCGCTTTTTTCATTCCTTGGATAATACGTCCTGGAAGTGAACCTAAGTATGTACGACGGTGTCCACGAATCTCCGCTTCATCACGTACACCACCCAGAGATGCTTTTACAAACTCTCTGTCCAGTGATCTTGCGATTGAGCTAGCTAGAGATGTCTTACCAACTCCCGGTGGCCCTACGAGCGCTAAAATCGGTGCATCGAGTGTGCCTGTCATCTGTTTTACAGCTAAGTACTCCATGATACGGTCTTTTACTTTTTCCAAACCATAGTGGTCAGCGTCCAGTGTTGCACGTACGGCATTGAGGTCTTCTCTGTCTTTTGTTTCTTGGTACCATGGTGTTGTGAGTAACCATTCTAGATAAGATCTTACGACACCTGATTCACCACTTGCTTGTGGCAGCATTTCGTAGCGTTGTAATTCTGCGAGTGCTTTTTCTTTAATGTTTTCAGGGTAAGGATTTTCTTCAATCATACGTCTGAAATCATCACTGTCTTCAGTAACATCAGTTACATCACCCAGCTCTTCTCGAATAGCACGCATTTTTTCGCGCAAGTAGTAATCGCGTTGATTTTCTTCAATCTTACCTTTGACACGTTCATTAATATCGGACTCAATATCGTTGATTGTTTTCTCTCTTTGAATAGCACTGAGAATAAACTCTACACGTTTGTTTACTTCTAGTGTTTCAAGTAGTTCTTGTTTTTGTTCTAGTGAGAGTGGGAAGTGTTGTGCAAATTGATCTGACAGCTGTGATGCGGCCATTGTTTGAAAGATAAAGTTATCCCAAAAATCTTTAGAGATATTTAATGATCCACCAAGATTTTGTGTTCTTTCAAATGCAATTGCATTTTTAATCTCGCGATTAATAGCACGAATGAGTGCTGCTTCTTCGTCTTCATTTCCAATAATATCATCAAGTAATGAGATTGTTCCAAATAGCATTTGGCTGTCTTCATTAATTGTTTCGATATGTGCTCTTTGAATTCCTGAGAAAGTTACTCTTAGGAATCCTTGTTTTTTCTTTACATTTTTAATATGTGCAAGTGTTCCGTATTTAAAGAGTTCTTCATCTGTAGGTTCATCTGTTAGAACATCTTTTTGACTCACAAGTAAAACATGTCCATTGAAGAATTTTTCTGCTTCTTCAACAGCGTTCATACTTTTAGGTCTTCCCACCTCGATTAAGATTTCTTGATTTGGGAATAATACGATACCACGTGTTGCGACTACGGGTAAGTTCATTGTGTTTTCTAAATTCACAAAAAATCCCTCCTTTTTCTTAGATTTTATTTGCAAAAAAAGACGCTAGGCGTCTTTTGTTGTTATGCTCGTGATTCTTGTACGAGTTCAACCGCCTTACGAAGTAAGATATCATAAGTTAGTTGTTCTTGAGAAATGATTTGCTTTAACTGTTCAAGTTCTAATCCGTACATTTCTGAGAGTTGAGTATATTCTTTCTCAATGTCTTCAGCTTCAACTTTTAGATCTTCAACTTCTGCAATCTTCTCTAAAACAAGACGTGAGCGAACGCGTTTGTTTGCGTCTTCTCTCATTGTTTCTTTAATATCTTCTTCAGTTTGATTTAAAATTTGTGAATACATTTCGAAGTTTAAACCTTGTTGTGAAAGTCGTTGATTGAATTCTTGGAACATTTGGTTAAGTTCTTCTTCTACCATAACTTCTGGGATGTTAACTTCAGCATTGTTTGCTACTGTTGTAATAAGTTCGTCGTTAACGCGATCTTCTTCAACTTGTGCACGTTGCTCTGTTAAGTTTTTGATGATGTCTTCTTTTAGTTCATCAACTGTATTAATACCTTCTTGGTCTAACATAGCGACAAAGTCATCGTTTAGTTCTGGAACTTCACGGACTTTAACTTCGTGTAGTGTTACTTTGAATACTACTGGTTGCCCTTTTAGTTCTTCAACGTGGTATGTTTCAGGGAATGTTAGATCGATGTCTTTTGAATCGCCTGTTTTCATACCAATTAATGCTTCTTCAAATCCTGGAATGAATGAGTTTGAACCAATTTCTAAGTTATAGTTCTCTCCTTGTCCACCTTCGAATGCTACATCATCTTTGAATCCTTCGAAATCAATAACAACTGTATGGCCATTATCTACTTCAATTTCTTCTTGAACTACAAGTTCAGCATTTGCTTCACGTAATCTTTCGATTTCTGTATTCACGTCTTCATCTGTTACTGTGATGTCTTCTGCTGCAACTTCAATGTTTTTATATTCACCGAGTGTTACTTCTGGTTTGACTGTAATGTCAAATAATAATGTTAAGTCTTCTGTAGTCATTGCTTCTACATCTAATGATGGTTGTGCAACTGGTTCTACGTTAAATTCTTCTGCACCTGCTAAGAATGCTTCGTTTGCTACTAAGTTAATTGCGTCCATTAAGACTGATTGTTGGTTAACTTGTTTTGCTGCTAAGTTTTTTGGAGCTTGTCCTTTTCTAAAGCCTTTAATCTCTACATCTTTAATTAAAGCGTCTAGTGCTTTTTCTTGTGCTTTTGCCCAAGCTGTTTTGTCTACCTCTACGCGTAATTGTCCTGTTGAGTTTTCATTTAGTGTCCATGTTGATTTCATTAATATCCTCCTAAGTACTGTTAAATTATAACATATTGTTTAGCACTGTCAACTGATGAGTGCTAAAGCTTTTTATTCCTCTATAATAATACATTAAATAGCGCACAAATGCACCTTTTTCACCCTTTTTTTAAGTAATTATTCAATTTAGTAATAATCTGTTCCATATTGACTGATTCTTCGATAAAAGGAAACGATTCCATCATCTGTGCATTTAAGATCTCTATCGCTAAATTTAAGTAACTGGGATCATATGATTCATATGTATCCACAAGTTCTTGAAAGATAGATTGGTAGTGTTTTGATTCAAATGGTGATATCAAAGTTTTTGTATCAATCTTAATATCTTGACCATTTAAATGCATCGGAATTGCCAAGTCGATTTCTTGATCTAATACTTGCATGAGTATGATGCGCTTAATCATATCATCTAAGTCTGATTGTAATAATATAATCACATCGTCTTTAATTGCTCTTAGATTCATGTTTTCAAGGGACTGAAGTGCTTTAACAACATTAAGTTCACTTGAATAAAGTGCTTCTTTAATATCATTAATATCAGTAAACAGAGTTGTGCTTGATTTTTCTGTTGCCTTTAGATTTCGAAGGAGCATTTCAAATGTCGCTTTATACTCTTCTGGTATATATGGCATTGAAAGTTCCACGTACAATTTCTCTAGTGCCGCTTCTGTTTCCTTGTTTTCTATATGTGTTTCTATTTGCTTTATTGTGTCTTTATAATAGTTACTCATATGCGTCTTCCTTTCATTGATACAATTGTATAAAAAAACTGTTCAAATGAACAGCTCTTTTAAATTATTTATTTAATGCTTTAATCTTCTTCTTGTGTTCTCTAATGACTCTTAGAGCACGTTTACGTGTTTTAATATTTTTCGATTTTAGTTGACGATAAGCACTTGATACATCTGTCTTTGCCATGTTTACACCTCCATTTAGTAAGCTAAAATAACCTTGTTAATTATAACGCACTTTTTTAGCTATTGCAATAATTCTAATCATTTATAGTATCTGATTTGTCAAAGATTTTTGTTTTTCTATGTTATTTATGTTTTCTAACACCAATTTGACCAAATTCGCATCATTTTGTGATGCATAGAAGGACATATGTGGTGTTGTGATCACATTGGATTCTGTCCAAAGGTAACTATCTGTTGGTAATGGTTCTGTTTCAAATACATCAAGAATAATTTTTCTTAGATGTTTTGTATGGCCTTGTATCGATTTTTCATCTACAAGTCCACCACGTCCAACATTAATAAAGATTGCATCTTCTTGTACCAATTGAATCATTTCTTTTGTGATTAAATGGTTTGTGCTTTCATTATCTGGCAGTGCTGCCACAATAATTTCAGCTTCTTTAATTCTTTCTTTTAACTCACTGAGTGGATATGTTTCATCGAAGTGTTCAATAGAACGTCCATTTGAGTTAAATCCTGTTAATTTAGCAGAGAAAGCTTTCAGTCGTTTTGCGACTTCCTGCGAAATACTACCTGTTCCCAACAGGAATACATTTTGATGCATGAGTGTTTTGGGTTTAATTTGAGATTTATCCCAAGTTTTTGTTTCTTGTAACTTTTCTAAGTATTTTATGTCTTTTAGTGCATATAGAATATATGTCAAAACATACTCAGCAATTGCTTCAGAGTAAACGCCTTTTGCATTTGCAACTTGAACTTTTTGATTTTTTAGTTTTTCAAGATCCAAGTTGTCATAACCTGCACTGGCAAGTTGAATGTATTTTAGATTTGGAAAATTTTCTTGTTGAATCTTATTTTCAGCATAGCCAATATATAGTTCTGCATCTGATGCTTGTGCATCTTCTGTTCCGTATACGGTATGACCTTCACTGATCAGTGTTTCTTCAAAAATTGGTTTGAGTTTTTGCGTAATTGTTATTTTCACATTTTCTCCTTAGAAAACGCCATGAGGTCTTATTTCCCCATGGCGTTAATGATTCATTAGTTACGCACGATTTCTGATAGGATTGAAGATTCTTCTTCCTCTTTATTACGCTCTTCACGTAATAATTTCAGTTCTGCTGCGAGCTCTTTGATCTTCTCTGTAGATTCACGGTATCCAGGATATCCTGTTCCCGCTGGAATCATCTTACCGATGATAACATTCTCTTTTAGACCAATGAGTGGATCAACTTTGGACTTAACTGCTGCTTGTGTTAGGACTTTTGTAGTTTCCTGGAATGAAGCTGCGGATAAGAATGACTCAGTAGCAACGGATGATTTGGTAATACCCATAATCGTTGGCTTGTAGCGTGCTGGTAGCATACCACTTAAGAGTGCTCTTTCGTTAATCTCTTGAATTCTTTCGATGTCCATTTGTACACCTGGGGAAATCCCTGTGTCTTGTCCATCTGCGATTGTTACTTTACGCATCATTGAGCGAATCATAACTTCGATATGCTTGTCAGAAATCTCGATTCCACCACTTTGGTAAACTTTCTTAACTTCTTTCAAGATATAGTGTTGTACGTCTTGACGACCTGCAACCTCTAGTAATGCTTTAGGATCTACTGAACCTTCTGTCAGTTTCTCACCGGCACGAACCTCTGATCCAACTTTTAGCCATTGACGAGCTTGTTGGTTTGGTAGTGTCTTGTGGTCTACTGAAGTAGCTTCTTGTCCATCAACATTGGATGTAACGGTAATTGTATAACCTAATCCATCTTCGTTTGCTTCGATCGCTGTGATGTGTCCTGCAATCTTGGAGATTACAGCACCCAGTTTTGGCTTACGCGCTTCAAAGAGTTCTTCAACACGAGGTAGACCTTGTGTGATATCCTCTCCACCTGCAGCCGCAACACCACCGGTATGGAATGTACGCATGGTTAACTGAGTTCCAGGTTCACCAATTGATTGCGCAGCCATA
>CAYPHX010000003.1:0-43146 GCA_964410635.1 uncultured Erysipelothrix sp.
GTTATATCAATAAAATGATGTTTATTTGATAAAAAGTTACGAGTATTTCTTAAAAGATATTGATGTAATCCACCTCATATGGTAATCTAGTAATGAAAACTAGGTGATAGAATGGAAAAATATGATGCGTGGCTAGAGTCGGCACAAAATTTGCAATTACCAAGATATAATGAATTAACTGAAATACCACTATATCTTGACCAAATATTGGAATTTACAAATGATAAATTATCAGATATATTTGCTTTTGATGACACCATATTGACACAAGCTATGATTAATAATTATGTTAAGCAAAAAGCCATGCCAGCTCCAGAAAAGAAAAGATATAGTAAAGACCACTTAGTGTATATCATTGCTATTACAATTCTGAAGCAAATCATGAATATAAACCATATTACCAGAGGCGTTGAAAAGATTGTTGAGCTATACGGATTAGAAGATGGCTATAATATTTTTATTGCTTATGTTGAAGAAAGTATGCGCTTTACTATTTCAGAAGTATATGACAAGCCAGATCATTTCAATGATTATGAAACGGGACTAATGGCAGTACCCTTAAAAGCTGCAACATTGGCTTTTGCAGGGAAATTACTAGCAGACTATTCATTTAAAAACTTAGTATTGAAGGAGAAAGAATAATGGAAAAAACCGCAATTGTTGTAGATTCAGCAACGGACATAACTGAAAATCTAGGAAAAGGTCACAAGATATTTCAAATACCACTTCAAATAAATATTGATGGGGAATCTTTTATTGCTGGAAAAAACATTACAGGAGAAGAAGTCTTTGTAGCAATGGAAACAAAGAATGTCTCAAGTTCACTACCAACAGGACAAGATATACTCGATGTCTTTGATGAAATCAAAAAAGAAGGCTACACCCATGCAATCGTTATTACAATAACTTCAGCAATGTCAGGAACTCATAATGTAATTAAACATATCACTGAAGAAATTGAAGGTCTTGAAATTGCACTTGTTGATACATTAAGAATTTCTCTTGGAGCAGGCTATGTTGCATTGAAGGCTGAAGAAATGGTCCAAGAAGGATTCTCATTTAAAGAAATTGTTGATTATATTGAAAAGAATAAATTTGCAGCCAATGTTTATTTTACACTTCAATCACTAGACAACCTTATTAAAGGCGGTCGTATTGGTACAGTTGCTGGTTCAGTCGCAAGTGTTCTCAATATTAAACCTATCATATCTGTAAATGATGAAGGTGTTTACTATACAGCCGGAAAAACTCGCGGTTATCCAAGAGTTATTTATAGAACAATCGATAAGGCACATGAGTTTGTTAAAGATTTAAATAAGTATCGTGTTGTCTTACTCCATGCAGATTCAAAAGAAGACTTTTCAAAAATTCTAGAATATGCAAAAGAAAAATTCGATAAAGCAGAAGAAATTTTAATTGAAAGAATTTCACCAGCGCTATCCGTTCACTCAGGACGAGAAGGTTTTGGTGTCGGAGTTTCAAGAATCTAAGAGGGCAACCTCTTTTTTTCTTTGTGATATAATTAGACAAAGAGGTGGTCATCATGATTAAACAAATTACAGTAAAAAATCTCTATAACTTTAGAGACGAAACAAGTATTGATTTTGTAAACACCGGTGAAGAACCAACACTACAGACCCGTTTTCAAAATGATTATATCTCAAACTTCTCTTTAGTATATGGTAAAAACAACATTGGAAAGACAAACTTTTTCAAGATAATTAAAGAAGCCATTGACTATATTATTCAAGGTGATTTTTTATTAGAAGCAAACCATCCTATAAAAAAAGAAGAAAGCTCCCTTTTTGAAATCGTATTGGGTACAAAACAAGAAGAGATTCGTTATGGTTTTGAAATTCTCATTTCAGAAAATACCATCATTGACGAGTGGATGTATCATCAAAATGGTAAAGAAAGCTGTGTTTTCATTCGCAGTGATCTTAAGGAAACAATGGCCTTATCAAATCATGATAGAAAACTCTTATCAAATCTAAAAAGTGATGCTAATTTTGTTCATACACTTCAATCATTTAATCATGAATATACTGTGATTGATAACTTTATTGATGCAATTAAAAAAATTCAAATCATAGATTGTGTTGATGCTCATAATGAACAAGATTTAATTCAAAACATCTTAACCTTTGCAGAAAACAAGAAAAGTATGCGTCTTTTAAATGCATTTCTAAATGTAGCTGACTTAGATATCAAAGAAGTTAAATACAATATGTTAAGTAAAGAAGAAAAATTAATCTTAAAGGATCTAGCATCTATCGAAGCTTCAGATATCAGTGAAAAAGATAAAGAAACACAATACGTGAAACTGCTACATCAACATATTGATAAGATCCCAAGCCTAATCAACAAAGATGTTTTTAAAAGTAAAGAAGACTTTAAAGACTTAATATTCAAGCATAAGAGTGGTGCTGAATTTAAATTTAATGAAATTTCATCAGGATCAAAACAATTAATCAGTATCATCCTTCCCATGATAGAGGGGATAAAGGAAGACTCTGTTATGTTGTTTGATGAAATAGAACTGGGATTACATGCGGATTTAGTACATCTTGTCATGCACTTCTTCAAAGATATCGCTAAACTTGTTCCAACAATTCAGTTTATTATTTCAACACATCGTGCTGAACTGTTAGATTATGACTTTATTTCAAATCAAAATATTATCTTATTCAAGGTTGATGAAACAAAACAACCCATCATTGAATACTTATCACAGTACAAACAGAACCCAGAACATGTATTATCACAAAGATATCAATTGGATGCATATGGAACCAATCCTGATACATCATCTGAATATCGTCTTTTAGAACATCTAGAAGATATATTGAATGGTACAAGCTCATGAGAAGAAAACGCGGATACCATGATAAAAGTCCGACTAAGCAGGAAGATGTTCTGGTTTTACTGGTAGAAGGTGAAACTGAAGAAAACTACTTAAAATATTTAAAGTATGTATATAAAAGCAAGATTCAATTACGTATCCGAAGAAAATCTACCCTAGGTGCAGATATCAATGAGTCCATTGCTCGATTTTCAAAGGATGAATCCATTGCCAGTCATGAACTGATTTTAATGTATGACCTTGAGAATTCTACTTGGGAGTATAATAAATTTTTAAAGCGTGGAAAACTGCGCCATGAGAATACCTTTCTTGTACAACCTTGTATTGAGTACCATTTTCTTTTACATCATAAAAATGCTAGACCTTTATCTAATCGAAGTATTTCCGCAAAAGAGATGGAGAAAGAGTTAAAAAGATATTTACCAGAGTATCGCAAAGGTTCAAGCTTTAATTGGAAGAAACATAATATTGGAATTAATGAAGTCACTAGAGCAAAAGACAAATCCTTACATACCTTCGAGAATTATGATCAAAAATCATTCTCCAGAATAGGACATTTAATTGCTCAATATTTTATTAAGTAAAAGGCTTGGGTTATGAATCCAAGCCTTTGATATATTCTAATAAATCGTTCATGACAACTTCTTTTTCTAAATCATTTAATAACTCATGTCGTGAGTTTTCATAAACTTTAGAAGTAATGTTATGAAAACCAGCATCATTTAAAACTTTAATCGCTTTTTTAAGCCCATCATGTTCAAAATCAACACAAGGATCTTCTTTCCCAACAACAAAATGGATTGGCAAGTCAGAATCTTTTACTGGCCATTTATCTACATAGACCATTTTCATAAGGTCGAATAAATCAACATAGCCACTTAATGTAAGTGGGAAGTTACATAAGGGGTCATTTTGATAGTTTTTGATATTAGTTTCATCAAAACTCAACCAATCTAAATTAGTTTTTGGATTTGGAATTTTATTATTAAGGTTATTATTCATTAACTTATATATAATACGTGATTTACTTTTAGGAAAAAGGGTAGCGGGTAACTTTAAAGCAAGCTTTAGTGCCTGTGTACCCATAGGGGGATAAGGCGATCCAGATAGTATTAAAGCGTCCATTGCTTGGGGATACTTTTTTAAGACACCTCGTGCGAAAAGGGAACCCATACTGTGTCCAAATAGAATTGTTTTATTTGGATGCATATTTTGAATCATATCTAAGATACCTTTGATATCTTCAATATTTTTCATGTATCCTTTGCCTTTTCCAAAATAACCATAATGATTGTCGATGAGACTTTCACCATGACCTCTTAAATCAATCGCAAAAACGTTATGGTCATTTGATTGTAAATAGCTCATAAATGCTTCATAACGAAAACGGGATTCTGCCATACCATGGATAATTAGAATATTAGCCTTACTATTTTTACTCAATTTCTTGGAGATATGTGTAATATGGTGGTCAATTTTTGAAGTGTAGATCATAAGTCACGACCTTTCTAAATCTATTATAATCTATTAAAGGTGAATGTGATAGAATATAAGAAGAATTGGAGAACGATTTATGAATATTATAATAATTGGAGGCGGACCTTCAGGTATGATGGCCGCAATATCCGCAAAGAAACATCACCCACACGCAAATGTTACTTTGTTAGAAAGAAATAAAATACTGGGTAAGAAAATGCGTCTAACAGGGGGTGGCAGATGTAATGTGAGTGCCAATGTTGAAAAAGAAGTTGTTATCGAAAACACTCCTAAAAATGGCAGGTTTCTATTTTCTGCACTGTCTAATTTAGATCCTAAAGGCATTATTGCATTTTTTGAAGAACATGGTTGTGAACTTAAAGAAGAAGATCATTACCGTATGTTTCCTATCACAGATAAGTCAGGTGATATTGTAAATACGCTACATAATGTGATGGTTCAACATGGTGTGAATATATTAACATCGCAGTATGTGGAAACAATTGATACAGATAAGAAAGTTGTCATAACTACAGAAGATGTTTATCACTACGATAAGCTTATTTTAGCAACAGGTGGAAGAACAGTTCCAAACACAGGATCAGATGGTAATGGCTATAATCTATCCAAACATCTTGGCCATACGATTACTGATCTTATTCCCGCTGAAGTGCCTCTAGTTTCAAATGATGCTTTCATTCAGGAGAAAACATTACAAGGTCTGTCTTTTAAAGATGTCAATATAAAAGTCTATAAAGGTAAAAGGGTACTCAGTAATATTACACATGATTTACTCATCACCCATTTTGGTCTTTCAGGACCTGCAGCACTGAGGTCAAGTTTTGAAATTCAAAAATTAATTGAGCAAGGTCCAGTTAGGATCGTTATTGACTTTTTCCCTGATAATGCTGAAATTGATGAAACGCACTTCAACTACCAAAAAAGACTGGTTGATTATGTTTCAACATTAGCAGGTGATTTAAAGCAAAATCTAAAAAACTTTGAAATGACAATATATGATACAAGGGGATTCAAGTTTGCCTTTGTAACAAATGGTGGTGTTGAACTCAAAGAGATAGATCCTAAAACGATGAAATCTAAAATTAATGACGATATTTCCATTGTGGGGGAGTTACTGGATATGAGCTCCTTTACAGGTGGCTATAATATCACATCAGCTTTGGTTACAGGTTTTACTGCAGGGAAATATATACTTTAAACTTACATAAAACTATGTAAGTTTTTTTCTTGTGTTATGGTTTATTTTCAGTTATAATCAATCTTCATATAAGGAGGAGAATATGTCATTTGATAAATTAATTATAAGAGGAATGAATGAGAATAATCTCAATAATTTAGATTTAGAGATTCCCAAAAACAAAATTACGGTGTTTACTGGTGTCTCAGGTAGTGGTAAGAGTTCTATTGTCTTTGATACAATTGCAACAGAAGCTTCACGTCAATTAAATCAGACGTATTCTACTTTCGTACAAACTTTTTTACCAAAGTATGCGAAGCCTGATGTACTTTCAATTCAAAACTTAAACCCAGCGATGATTGTTGATCAAAAGCCAATGGGTGGAAATTCACGCTCGACTTTGGGAACAATCTCAGATATTGTAAGTTTTTTAAGACCTGTTTTTTCTCGAATAGGACAACCCTATAGTGGTCCGGCGCATAGTTTTTCTTTCAATGATCCTTTAGGGATGTGTAAGACTTGTTCTGGTATTGGAAAAACAAATGCGCTTCGTATGGATTTACTTGTAGATATGAACAAATCTTTAAGAGAAGGTGCTTTTCTCTTTCCTGCATTTGATACAGAAGGGTGGCATTTTGCAATTTATGAAGCTTCAGGATTTTTTGATATGGATTTACCACTTAAAGATTATGATGCTGAATCATTAGATTTACTACTTTATGGTTCTAGTCGTAAGGTTAAGGTAAAGGTAATGGGAGAGAAAACAACAAATGCTGAATACGAAGGGATGATAAATAAGTTTGATCGACTTTATATCAGCCGTGATTTAAGTACCCTATCTGAAAAAACGAGAAAAATTGTGGATGATTATACATATACTTCAAAATGTACAGACTGTAATGGTCTGCGTTATAATCAAGAAAAACTCGCTTGTCTTGTTAATGGAGAAAGTATCGCTACTATTGGTGAGATGGAACTGAATGAACTTAAGAGATATCTTTTAAGTATTGATGATGAAAGTGTTCAACCGTTGATTGAAGAAGCAGTAAAACGACTCGACCTATTAATTGGTATGAGTTTAGACTACTTAAATCTTAATAGAGAAACCAGTACATTGAGTGGTGGGGAGTCACAGCGTGTGAAGATGATGAAGCATATGAGCTCTGCATTAACCGGGGTACTCTATATCTTTGATGAGCCCTCTGTTGGACTGCATCCTCGAGATGTCTTTAATTTGAATAGAATGCTTAAACATTTACGTGACTTAGGAAATACAGTACTTGTTGTTGAACATGATAGAGATATAATCTTAGAGGCAGATCATATTGTTGATGTAGGACCTAAGGCAGGGATATATGGCGGAAAGATCATGTATGAAGGGGATGTTGCGGGTTTACTGAAATCAGATACGATAACTGCAAAACACTTGAATGCTTTACCACCCATTAAAACAGAAGTACGTCCATTTAAAGAGACATTCAATATTCATAATGCTTCAACGAATAATCTGAAAAATATTGATGTTGAAGTACCTAAGGATATTTTAACTGTGATTAGTGGTGTTGCAGGGAGTGGTAAAAGCTCACTCATATTTCAAGAGTTTCTAAACAAATATCCTGAGAGTGTTGTGATTGATCAAAAAGCCTTACATGCAACAAGGCGTTCTAATATTGCGACTTATACAGGGATCTTTGATCGTATTCGCACAATCTTCTCTAAAGCAAATGATGTTAATAAATCAATGTTCAGCTTTAACTCAAAAGGTGGTTGTGAAACTTGTAAAGGTAATGGTGTGATCTTTACTGATTTAGCTTACTTAGAAGGTGTTGAGTCTATTTGTCCAGATTGTCATGGTAAACGATACAAGGATGAAGTATTAATCATGAAGTTTAAAGATAGAAATATTATGGATGTATTAGAATTATCATTGGATGAAGCGATTGGTTTCTTTGATGATAAGTCAATCAATAAGACACTTCAAGCATTGATCGATGTTGGTGTGAGTTATTTAACATTGGGTCAACCCCTTGATACTTTAAGTGGTGGGGAATGTCAGAGAATCAAACTTGCAAGTGAGCTTCATAAAGATGGTGAAATCTATATACTAGATGAACCCACAACAGGGCTTCATATGTCAGATATTGAAGTACTGATGAAAATTTTAAATAGACTTGTTGATCAAGGCTCCACTGTCATCTTAATTGAACATAATATTGAAGTCATGCGTCAAGCAGATTATATTATAGATATGGGTCCTGGTGCAGGACATTTGGGTGGGGAAATTGTCTTCAGTGGTGTACCACTTGAATTAAAAGATAATCCAAAATCACTTACTTCAAAGTTTGTATTTAACAATTAATAAATTATCAATAAGTAATAGCATACAATTCGCTACTACTTATTTTTGTTTTGTTTGACAATGACCCTTTAAAACACTATTATATATGGGTATAAGCGATGAAAAGAATTAGTAAGTGGGAATAGCTTTAAAGAGAGTTGACGGATGGTGTGAGTCAATAAGCGAAAACTATTGAACTCATCTTGGAGCTCTTCTTTTGAATCAGTAGAAAGAAGCGATTTACTTGCGTTAAAAGTTTAAGAGCTCAGAGTATTTGAGAATGTAGGTGGTACCGCGGTAGATTTTTATCGTCCTAGTTTGCGGTGACACTTTTTTTATTTATACAGGAGGAAAATATGTATAACCATTTAGAGATTGAAAAGAAATGGCAAAAATATTGGGAAGAAAATGAAACATTTAAGACAGATGTTTATGACTTTACCAAGCCAAAATACTATATATTAGATATGTTCCCGTATCCATCAGGTGATGGATTACACGTAGGACACCCAAGAGGGTATACTGCGACGGATATTTTAGCAAGACAAAAAAGAATGCAAGGCTTTAATGTGCTTCATCCAATGGGCTGGGATGCATTCGGACTCCCTGCAGAACAATTCGCATTAAAAACAGGAAACCATCCTGAAAGTTTTACTAAAGAGAACATCCAAACATTCAAAAGACAAATTCAGTCATTGGGACTTTCATATGACTGGAGTAAAGAAATTTCAACAACGGACACAAGCTTTGTAAAATGGACACAATGGATTTTTACAAAACTATATGATCAAGGATTGGCATATATTGATGAAAAACCAGTTAACTTCTCACCTGACTTAGGAACTGTTTTAGCTAATGAAGAAGTTATCGATGGTAAATCAGAAGTCGGTGGCTTTGATGTTATTCGTGTTCCAATGCGTCAGTGGGTTTTAAAAATTACTGATTATGCAGAAAGACTTTTAGATGATTTAGAGCTTGTTGACTGGCCAGCATCTACAAAAGAAATGCAAATTAACTGGATCGGTAAATCAGTAGGAACCAACGTTAACTTCAAAGTAAAAGACCATAAAAAAGAGTTTACAGTCTTTACAACACGTGCCGATACATTGTTTGGTGCAACATACTGTGTCTTAGCACCAGACCATCCATTTGTTGAAGAAATTACAACAAGCGATAAAATTGAAGCAGTACAAGCATACGTTAAAGAAACACAACACAAGAGTGATTTAGAGCGTACAGAGCTTAATAAAGAAAAAACAGGAGTCTTTACTGGGGCTTATGCAATTAACCCTGTAAATCGTAAAGAAGTGCCTATTTATATTGCAGATTATGTTCTAGCAAGTTATGGAACAGGGGCGATTATGGCTGTTCCTGCACATGATGAGCGTGACTATGAATTTGCAGTTAAGTACGACATTGAAATCATTCCAGTTCTTGAAGGGGACATTGAAAATCTTCCTATGGTTGAAGATGGCCTTCATATTAATTCTGACTTCTTAGATGGTTTGGATAAAGAAGAAGCAATTAAAGTTATGAATGCATGGTTAGAAGAAAAAGGATATGGAATACCTAAGGTAACATACCGTTTACGTGACTGGTTATTCTCACGTCAACGTTACTGGGGAGAGCCAATTCCTGTAGTTCATATGGAAGATGGCACAATGCGAACACTCGACATTGATGACTTACCACTAGAACTTCCTGAAGTAGCCAACTATAAACCAGCACCAGATGGTCAATCACCACTCGCAAATGCTGAAGATTGGTTAGAAGTAACATTTGCAGATGGCTCAAAAGGTCGTCGTGAAACAAATACAATGCCACAGTGGGCCGGTAGTTGCTGGTACTATATGCGATATTTAGATCCGCATAATAATGAAGCACTTGCTGATCCAAAATTACTAAGTCACTGGTTACCAGTAGATTTATATGTCGGAGGAGCAGAGCATGCTGTGCTTCACTTACTTTATGCAAGATTCTGGCATAAGGTACTTTATGATATTGGTGTTGTCGATACTAAAGAACCATTCACAAAACTATATCACCAAGGATTCATTCTTGGAGACAATAATGAAAAGATGAGTAAATCACGCGGTAACGTTGTGAATCCAGATGATATTGTTGAAAGTCATGGAGCAGACTCATTGAGACTTTATGAAATGTTTATGGGTCCATTTGATGGAGCAATTCCTTGGAGTACTCGCGGTATTGATGGAATCAAACGATGGACAGATAGAGTATGGCGATTCTTCTCTGATGCATCACACATTACTGAAGAGAATGATGGCGCACTTGATTTTGTATACCATGCCTCAGTTCAAAAAGTTACAAAAGACTTAGAGAATTTCGGCTTTAATACAGCAATTTCTCAAATGATGATTTTTGTGAATGAAGCATATAAACATGGTTCAGTACCAAAAGAGTATGCGATTGGTTTTGTTAAAATGTTTGGACTTTATGCCCCACATATGGGTGAAGAGTTATACAAAATCTTAACAGGAGAAACAGGAATATCTTATTCAAGTTGGCCAACATTTGACGAAAGCAAACTCGTTTTAGATGAGATTGAAATTGTTGCTCAAATCAATGGTAAAGTGCGTGCGAAGTTTAACGCTGCAAGTAATCTTGAAGAGAAAGACTTATTAGAACTTGTTTATGCTCAAGAAAATGTTCAAAAGAACATTGAAGGTAAAACAGTTGTTAAAGAAATTGTAATTAAGAATAAGATTGTGAATATAGTTGTAAAATAAGAATTCTTTGTGTGACACTTTGTGAGACTAGTACAGCTTTTCACAAAGTGTCATTCATTCATTGTGTAAAAATGAGATTACACGGATTATAGGTAAAATGAGTCTGATTATTAGTGTAAAGTATTTGCAAGTGAAATCGTACTTACCTATAATTGTAAAGCATAAGTTATACGCTTATAAGGAGGAGTTATAGTGAAAAAGAATATAGTAGTCGTTGGTGCTGGTTATGCTGGTATCCTAACAGCTAAAAAATTAGCTAAAAAATTCAAAAAGAATGACG
The DNA here is from genome assembly GCA_964410635.1 of uncultured Erysipelothrix sp. GTDB lineage: Bacteria > Bacillota_I > Bacilli_A > Erysipelotrichales > Erysipelotrichaceae > Erysipelothrix. Next base: position 10,906 of record CAYPHX010000003.1, read on the forward strand.
ACGTAAGTATTACAATAATTGACAAGAATCCATTCCACACTATGTTAACAGAGCTACACGAAGTTGCTGCATATAGAGTTGAAGAATCAAGCATTCGAATGGATCTAAAGAAAATTTTCAAAGGACGCAAAGTTGATGTACAACTTGATGAAGTTTCAAACATTGATTTTGAAAATAAAGTAGTAAAAGGTAAAGCAAATAGCTACGAGTATGATGTTGTTGTATTAGCAACAGGTTCAAAACCAACATACTTTGGTGTTGAAGGTGCTAAGGAAAACTCATACACACTTTGGTCATATGATGATGCAGTTGTATTACGTGATCGCATTCGTGATGTATTTAGAACAGCAGCTGGTATTCAAGATGAAACAGCACGTCGTAAAGCCTTAACATTCCACGTTGTTGGAGCTGGATTTACAGGTGTTGAAATGATTGGTGAACTTGCAGAGTATGTACCGATTATTGCTAAAGAATACAATATTAATACTGAAGATGTAACATTGGTTAACGTTGATGGTTTAGGCCGTGCAGTTCCAATCTTACCTGAAAAATTATCAGCAAAAGTTGAAAAACGCTTAATTAAAACTGGTGTACGCTTAGAGTTCAACGCATTTGTATGTGCAGTTGGAAAAGACTACATTGAATTCAAACGTGGAGATGATATCTTACGTGAAGAAACAAATACAGTAATTTGGACAGCAGGTATCGAAAGTTCCTCAGTTGCAACAGAATCAGGTCAAGCACTTGATGCTGCACAACGTGGTGGACGTGTTGAAACAGACGAATTCTTACGTGCTAAAGGTACAGAAGATGTATTCGTTGTTGGTGATAACATGTACTTCATTCCTGAAGGACAAGAAATGCCAGTACCACAAATGGTTGAAAACGCAGAACACAGTGCAGGAACAGCAGCACATAATATTACACAAACACTAAATGGAACAGAAGACTTTAAAGCTTATAAGCCAAGTTTCCATGGAGTTATGGTGTGTGTTGGTGGACGTTGGGGAACAGCAAGAGTTGGTTTACCAAACTTCATGTTTAACCTACCTTCATTCTTAGCAATGTTCGCAAAACACTTTATTAACATGGTTTACTTCGTTCAAGTTCTTGGATGGAATAGAATCTTTACATATATGCGCCACGAATTCTTCACAATTAGAAACAGAAGATCATTCGTTGGTGGTCACTTCTCAAACAGAGGACCAAGCTTCGTCAGTTTCCCAATCCGTCTTTGGTTAGGAATTGTATGGGCATTTGAAGGTGTACATAAAGTATGGGAAGGCTGGTTTGAATCATTCCAGTTAGACCAATTCTTCTGGGGTGCAAATAACTTCTACGAAGGAATCTTAAATCCAGGTGCTTCAAGTGGTGCAACAGATGCAGCAACAGCAGCAAGTGATGCTGGTGGTGCAGCTGAATCTACAGCACAAATCTTTGTAAACTGGAAAGTTTGGGAATTATTCCAAGTAATCTTCCTTTCAACTACAACATTAAAAGAAGCAACTTTAGATCAATTTGCATTTAAAGTAGACGTTCCATTAATGAACTGGTTTGTAGATAACGTTCTATTAGCAAATCAAGATGTTGCATTCTTCATGCAACGATTCATTGTTGTTGCAGAAATCTTAATTGGATTGGCACTAATTGTTGGTCTATTTACAACTCTAGCAGCAGGATTCTCAATTGTACTACAGTTAATGTTCTTAACAACAACAGGTTGGTACTTGGTTAATGCATGGATGTTCTTTGCAGCATTCGCACTATTATTTGTCGGTGGACAAGCTCTTTCACTAGACTACTATGTAATGCCATGGCTTAAAGATAAATGGCGACGCATACCGTTTGTAAGTAAATGGTATCTGTACCACGACTAAGGGTCTTTGATTTTGAATCAACTAATCTTAAAACAACTAGATAAAGTAAATGGTGAGGTTGACAGATTGTTGTCAACCTCTCCTTTAATCATTAGGAAGTACACACAACACCTTTCTAATGCAAAAGGAAAAGGTATAAGAGCATTGTCTGTACTTACCAGCGCCATGGATGAGAATCAAAACATCCACGAGGATGCCTATACTTTTGCAGCAGGGATTGAAATACTTCACCTTGCGACTTTAGTGCATGATGATGTTATGGATGATGCAGATTCACGTCGCGGTATTCCAACACTCCATACACTTTATGGTCGAAAAACTGCAGTCATTACAGGAGACTATCTATTAGCCCTTGCGATGACTTTAATGAATAATGTGGAAGACAAAGTAAAATATATTGACTATGACTTTTCAAAAATTATTTTGGATATCGCAATTGGTGAGTTGTCCCAACACATCAACAATGGAAATCATGATTTAACGATTCCAGAATATCTAGAAATCATTAAAGGTAAAACAGCAAGGCTATTTGAAGCTTCATTCTATGCAGGGATCATTACATATAGTACAGATTCTAAAGAGATTGACAGCTACAGAAAAATGGGTGAACTCATTGGAATGATGTTCCAAATTAATGATGATATGATCGATTTCTTACAAGACGAAAATGAAGCCTTAAAACCTGTACAATCAGACTATGAACAAGGCGTCATGACTTTACCTTTACTTTATGCTTTTGAAAAAGAGCCTAAATTACGTAAAGAAAAGCTTGATCGTAATATTATTAATGCCATAGTTAAAAAGTTCGATGGGGTGGGCTTTTCTAAGAATAAATCAAAAGCATTTTACGATGAAGCCATCGCAATCTTAAATGGACTTGAGCTTGATCCTGTTAAGTATTCAATCATAAAAGAGCTCTTAGATAAGGCACACAATACAATATGAAATTAAAAAACTTTCTATTATATATAGAAATTCAAACAAAAATAACAAGTCTTCTAACATTTACACTGGTGATGCTCTTAATGAGTTATCATGGTGTAGAAATCAAAGTATTAGAAACTGCAGTATTCTTTGCAGGCATGTTCACATTTGATTTAACCACAACCGCAATCAATAACTATATTGATTCAAAGTCGAATGATGAAGACTTTGGGTTCTCACGACAAACATTGAAAATTATGTTATTTGTGATGCTTGGAGTCAGTGCACTATTTGGCCTGTGGCTTGTATTCTTAACAGACTGGATCGTTTTATTATTAGGAATGTTCTCCTTTGCAGTAGGGATCTCATATACTTATGGTCCTATCGCAATCTCAAGACAACCTTATGGTGAGATTATCTCAGGTATTCTATATGGTTATGTCATTCCATTTATAATTTTCTATATTAATCTTCAAGACAAATTCTTGATGGTTAATCTAGGTGAAGTCATCAACATTAGTATCAATACTAAATTGCTGATTAACTTTATCATATTTGGAATAGTACCAACATTAATCACATCTGCTATTATGTTAGGTAATAATGTATGCGATGTTGATAAAGATGTATTAGTGAATCGATTTACTCTACCTTTCTATATTGGTAAAGAGAATGCTTTAAAGCTTCTTATCGCGCTATATGTCTTTGTGTATGTTGGTATAATTCTTGGTGTTATAAGTGGTTTATATCCTTTATATACACTTGTAGTTCTGCTACTGAGTCCAGTAGTGATTAAGAATGCTAAAGACTTAGGTATTGAATTTTCCAAAGAAAGATCTTTCCCTTATGTTATTAAAAACTTTATCTTAATTAGTATGAGTTTAATACTGGTTATGGTGGTTGCAAATATTTTATAATTTATAAAAGCCGACTTAGATAGTCAGCTTTTTTTTCTATGTTTCTAAATTACCGTCTACAGGATCAGTTTCAATGATTCCTTTAGGTATTACAACACTGGTACTTGCCTTTGTGTTCTATATGAAAGATAGGCGAAAATCAGAATAGTTTCTAAAAGAAGATGAATATTCATCTTCTTTTTGCTATAATTAAAAGGCGAAAAAGGAGATATTCATGTTTGATTTTAGAAATATCGCTGATTTTATTATTTTATTTATTATTTATAAACAGCTTTTATACCCAAGATGGAAAGATGACAAGAGAGATCTTCTTTTAAAAACAATACTCTATTTAAACATTGTAGGTATTATTTGGGTGACACTAATGCCGATTATTTTAAATTTAGGTGAATTATTTAATGGTGGTTATAGACCGATGCATATGGCTGCGTTTGAAGACTTAGCATTAGGGCGTCCACAGGCCTTATTACAGGTTGTTCTTAATACAATCATGTTGTTGCCCTTGGGCTTTCTATTGCCGCTAATATATGACTTTAAACCGCTCAAAGCACTAGCAATTATCTTTCTTACAAGTCTGGTAATTGAAGTTATTCAACCTTTACTCTCTTCACACAGATCATCTGATATTACAGACCTAATTACAAATACATTGGGTGGTTTCATTGGTATCTTTATGTATGAAGTAATCATAAAAAAAAGAAACATACGGGATTAAATTCTCGTATGTTTCTTTTGTTATTGTGCTTATCGTGTATTTATTGCAATACTAAAGTTTCGAAAGGTTTAAGCACGATTTTGTCTTCGATAACTTTTCTATGATAATTTGAAAGTATTATCTTGTTGTATTTTTTATCTAAGGTAAATTCAATTTCAATTGAACCTAAATTATTAAGTACAAGCATCTCTTGTTTATCTAAGATGCGTTTGAAGTGGAAACTTGTATCGACACCATCTAACCACTTTACTGTACCTTCAGAGACAAGCTTATTGTTGTGTCTTAGATTTATTAGATCTTGATACCAAGAGAATATGGAGTCTTCTTTCTTTAACTCATCATCTACTGTTTGAAGATGTGGGTGTTGTGAGAATTTAATCCAAGGCTTTGATGTTGAGAATCCATAGTTTGTGCTGTTATCCCAAGGAATAGGCGTACGGCCATTGTCTCTGGAATGTGTCGCGAGGCGTTTTCTAACATCTTCTTCGCTGAATGATTCAGATAAGATTCTTCGCATATTGATTGATTCTATATCCTTGTAATCATCCATATCCTTGAAGTAAGCATTTGGAAGTCCAATTTCTTCACCCTGGTAAATATAGGGCATTCCCTTGAGTAGATGCATCATACTTGCGATCATTGTTGCGCTTTCATAAGGATAATTAATTTCATCACCAAGACGTGATATACTGCGTGGCTGATCGTGATTATTCCAAAACAGTGCCATGACAGCATCATTTTCTTCCATCGTATCTTGCCAATCTCTGAGTATCTCTTTTAAGGAAGCATAGTCTGGTTTTTGTAGGTACCATTTTTTGTTATCCTTATAATCGATCTTAAGGTGGTGAAATCCGAATGCTGTTGATAAACCTTTGTTTTTAGGGTTAACGTATTTTGCGGCATTTTGAACTGTAGTACTGGATAGTTCACCAACTGTAACAGCGTTATTTTCGCCAAATGATTTTCTATTTAACTCTTGAAGATATTCTAGTACTTTAGGACCATCTGTGTAAAGGTCTCGTCCATCACCCACTGTTGCATCTTCAAAGGTCTTTGGTTTTGAGATTAAGTTGATAACATCAAATCTAAATCCTTCAACCCCTAAGTCCATCCAAAATTTTACAATATTGATTGCTTCTTCTCTTACTTTTTTGTTCTCCCAGTTTAGATCTGCCTGCATCGTATCGAATAGATGTAAGTAATATTTATTTAAGTGGGGAACATACTCCCAAGCATTACCACCAAACTTTGATTCCCAGTTTGTTGGTTTGTCTTTAAAGAAGTAATAGTCCATGAATTCTTCATCACCTTCAAGTGCTTTTTGAAACCATGGGTGAAGTGTTGATGTATGATTTAAGACCATATCAAGCATTATCCCAATATCAAGTGCTTTTGCCTCTTGAACTAATGCTTTAAAGTCGGCCATTGTTCCAAAAAGTGGATCAATGGCACAATAGTTTTTAATGTCATATCCGTTATCCTTACCACCACTTGGGTAGAATGGGGTAATCCATATCATATCAACACCTAATTTATTGAGGTAATCTAAACGGTTTCTAATACCGTTTAAATCACCAATTCCATCTCCATTACTATCCTGAAAAGATCTTGGATAGATTTGGTAGATTACCATTTCATTAAGCTTGCGCTTCATTTTCTTTCCTTCTTCCTAGTAAGACTGTTAGGGCGAAAGGAACTGCAATAGCAATGGCACTTGTTAGTAAGAATATTGGCCACCATTCAATATTGAATGCTAAGATTCCTGGTAAGCCACCAACACCAACTGTATTGGCCATCATTCCAAACCCAACTGATACAACAGCTGCAATCGCACTTCCGATCATTGCTGAGATGAATGGGTAGTTATACTTTAAGTTAATACCAAACATTGCAGGTTCTGTAACACCTAAATAACATGATATTAAAGCTGGAATAGAAATTTGTGATTCTTCAGGGTTTGATTTTCTATGTAAGAACCAAATACCTAAAACTGCACTACCTTGAGCAATGTTACTTAAAGCAATCATTGGCCAGAGTAAGGTTCCACCAAAGTCATTTGCCAACTGGAAATCAATGGCGTTTGTCATATGGTGTAGTCCAGTAATAACAAGTGGTGCATAAAGGAAACCAAAAATTCCTGCAAATAGAACTCTTATTGAAGAGGTTAAACCAGTATAAATTACATTAGAAATCATTGCACCGAGTTTCCATCCAATTGGACCCAAGACAACGTGTGCTAAGACAATTGCTGGTAGTAATGATAGTAATGGTACAAGAATCATTGAGATAGCATTCGGAACGATATTCTTCCAGAATCTCTCTAAGTAAACAAATGCAAATCCTGTAAGAATTGCAGGTATTACTTGTGCTTGATACCCAATCATATTTATTTTAAAGTAACCAAAGTCCCAGTATGGAATTGCTTCTGCTCCCGTAACACCATAAGCATTAAGGAGTTGACCTGAAACAAGTGTAATCCCTAAGACGATACCTAATATCTGAGTACCGCCCATTTTACGTGTTACTGACCATACAATACCAACAGGTAACATATGGAAGATTGCTTCAGCTGGTAACCATAAGAAACTATTAACACCATTCCAAAATACTGACATTTGAGTAATAGTTTGTGTACCATTAACAATATCGAAGGCTCCCGCATCATTGAACATTGCGACACCTTCTAAGATGTTTCTAAATCCTAAGATCATACCACCAACAATAATAGCTGGAATAATTGGGGCAAATATTTCAGCAATATCTGTCATAATACTTTGAAGCTTGTTTTGGTGAGACTGTGCTTGTTTTTTAACCGCATCTTTAGAAACACCTTCAACGCCTGCCAGTTTTGTGAATTCGTTATAGAACATGTCTACATCGTTTCCGATAATGACTTGGAATTGTCCTGCTTGTGTAAAGCTTCCTTTAACAACTTTGAGACTTTCTATCTTTTCGATATCTGCCTTACTGTTATCGTTTAGGACAAAGCGCATCCTTGTGACACAGTGTGTCACGGCTTCTATGTTTTCTCTTCCGCCAATATACTCGAGTAATAAGCGTGCATCTTGATCAAATTTTCCCATTTTCTAATTCCTCCTTTATTTTGGAATAGGGTAAATCAATATAAAAGACCCCCAAGTCATGCTTAAAAACATAAACTCGGAGGTCCTGCCCAATTGGTTACAGCCTCATGGTTTTGATTATATATGTATGTGTAGATATAAGTGCTTACATCTATCTCGATTATAAGCATAGAAACTCATATTGTCAAATAAATTAAGTTGATGCTTGAGTTTCAAGTCTATTTAAGTGAATTGTTAAGTAGATTAATTCTTGTTTGCTGATTGTTGTTTTAAAGCGCTTTTCAAGATGATCTTGTATCTTAAGTGCACAACTTCCAGCAACATCAAAATCATTTAAGACGTTCTCCAAAATTAAGTTATCCTCTAGTATTTGTGTCTTTGAAATAACTCTCTGTATTAACATTTTAAGATGTATTGTTATACGTTGTGTAGTAGGGGATTCCAGTTTAAGTGCTAAAAGATAGTGATCTCGAATAATATTGAGACTATCATAAATTGCATCGGTAATCTTGTTTGTTTGGTTGTCAATGGATGTATTGAGTCCATTAACAATATGAATGGTTAGAAAACCGATCTCATCATCAGGCAAGTTTACATCCAGTTTTGCATTAATCGATTCTAAAAGATTTTGGGCCATTATATATTCACTATGGTAAATTATTTTTAGATCCGGGTTCATTAAGTTTTGCACCTTCTGATCTTTTTTAAGGCGTTCAATTGAGAACTGAATGTGATCTATCATCGCAATGTATGCATGATTATCCAAATCAGTGTTGAATTTCTTGGCCATGGTGTCAATCAAATTGTACAAGTCCATAAATAAATCTTGGGGCACCTCTTGTGCAAGTCTCATGACCCTTCCGATGTCTTCTTTTTCTAGTGCAAAGACTTTTTCTATTTTCTCGTTTGGTACGACTTGCATTGGTTTTAAGTGATAGCCAATTCCCAATCCAATAACGATATACTCGAGAAAATTTGCAGTAACATGTACTGCATTATTGTTAAGTATTTTTTTTACTCTGTATTTCTTTTCCATAGCTATAGTATTTCATAAGAATTTATTTTGTCAAATATATCTACAAAAAAAGAGCCCAATTAAGGGCTCTGGTTGTTTAATCTAGTGGGGTCCATGTAAATTTCTTAACAAGGGTAGTCGTGATTAAGTAAAGAATCACAATACCAAATACCCATAAGAGATGTACTGGATCAATCATAATAAGGTCAACGGTTTCAGACAACTTTGTTGTTACGATTAACAGTGTAGCAGCAACTGAAATAATTGTTGTTAAAACCATTGTTGTAGAAGGTCTGTTTTCATATGATAATACTTTTTTCGTTCTAATCACATAGATTACAAGTGATTGTGAGATGATACCAAATGTAAACCAGAAAACCTGGAAAATAATTGCTTGCTCTGGTGTTTGAATTTTAAAGACAAACCATAGAACAATAAAACATAGAATATCAAAGATTGAACTGAGGGGTCCAAACACTTTCATAAAGTGTTTTAGAGAGTTACTATCTAACCTTTTTGGTCTGAGTAATTCAGCTTCTTCAACATTGTCGAATGGGATTCCAATCTGAGCAAAGTCTGATATTAAGTTTTGAACTAAGATATGTACTGGTAATAGTGGTAGGAATGGTAGGAAGATACTTGCTACAATTACTGAAATCATATTACCAAAGTTACCACTTACGGCTAACTCTAAGTACTTAATCATATTAACAATTGTTTTACGTCCTTCAAGAATTCCTGCTTCAAGTACACGTAAATCTTTTTCTAGTAAAATAATGTCTGCACTCTCTTTTGCGATATCAACTGCAGTGTCTACAGAGATACCTACATCAGCTTGTCCCAGTGCAAGTGAGTCATTAATTCCATCACCTAGGAAACCTACAATGTGGCCCTTATTTTGGAATGCTTGAACGATTCTTTGTTTTTGTGTAGGTGATATTTTTGCATAGAGTTGACATGTATTTACAATGCTCTCTAGCTCTTCATCACTCATCGCTTCTATGTCATTACCTAAGTATGTAATATCTGTTTCAATACCAACTTTAGAACATACTTTCTTGGCTACACCCAATGAGTCACCTGTAATTACAACAACTTCAACTCCATGATCATGCAAGCTTTCAATTGTTGGCTTCGCACTTTCTTTTGGTGGATCTAGGAAACCAATGAAACCAATTAGAACAAGATCGTTCTCATCTTCTACGGAGAATTCATGTTCATCTGGTATTTCGTTTTTCTGAGCCACGGCGATCATTCTTAAACCATCGTGGTTGTGTTGTGAATAAACTTCAAGTGCTTCTTCACGTGTCTTATCATCTAGTAACAGTACTTCACCATCTCGGTCAATATACTTTGAGTTTTCTAGGATTTCTTCAACAGCACCTTTTGTGATCAATTGACGTTTTCCATTTTGATCTTCAAGGATGACGCTCATTCTTCTTCTAGCGAAGTCAAATGGTATTTCATCAACAACGTCATAGTAGTTGACTAAGTCTTGCATGTTGTATGATTCAGCTCGGTTAATGATGGCTAAGTCAATTAAGTTTTTAAGTCCACTTTGGAAGTAAGAGTTCAGGTATGCATGGCGTAGAATACGCATGTCATCTTCACCTTTAACATCCATATAGCGTTCTAAAATAATTTCATCTTGAGTAATTGTACCTGTTTTATCTGTACACAGTATATCCATTTCTCCAAATGTAGAGATGGATGATTGTGATTTGATAATTGTTTTATGCTTTGCCATGTTGATAGCACCACGTGATAATCCACTGGTGAGTGCAACAGGTAGCATCTCTGGTGTTAAACCAACCGCAACTGTTAGTGCGAAGATAAATGCTGATACGAAATCTTGTTTCAGTACACCATTAATAATAAATATGATTGGTAACATGACTAACATTAGTTTGAATAGTAATTTAGAAATTATTGCGATACTATTTTCAAAACTATTTGTGTTTTCGATATTCGCAAGTGATTTGGCCATACTTCCTAAGTATGTATCATCTCCACGTCTTACAACAACACCACGACCTGATCCTGAGACAACGTTTGTCCCCATAAGGCTGAGGTTTGTATATTCTGTTTCTTGGTCAAGCATTTCCTCATCAAGGCTCACCCATTTTTCAATAGGGAGTGATTCCCCTGTTAGCATGGCTTGGGATAAGAAGAGGTCCTTGGCTGATATAATCCGTAAATCAGCAGGGATAATGTCTCCGGCTGATAGTCGTATGATATCACCCAAAACAATTTCATCAATTGGAATTTCAATAAATTCCCCGTTTCTTAGAACAGCTGTTGTGTTGGATACCATGTCCAATAGTTTGCTGCCTGCTGCACTGGATCTTTCATCTTGAATGAATGATACAAGGGTAGAGGCCAATACTACAAAGAGTAGGATTGTGATTGTAATGTAATCTTTCTCTTGTTCAATTAAAATGTCATTTACAAATGTAATCGCAATAACCACCAATAACACCAGGTTAAATGGGTTAATTAATACGTTTACAAATCCAACGAATGGATTTGGCTTTTTTGCCTTTGTAATGGCATTGGGTCCGAATTCTTCTAATTTTTCAGCAGCTTCATCCGCTGTAAATCCGGTATTTTTTCCTTCGACTACTTCAAAGAGTTCATCTTGGTTGAGTCTTAGGATGTCTAGAATGTCTAATTTCATAAGTAAATTCTCCTTCCATATAACTATGGTCAGTATCTCTTATGCGATGCTCCTTGTGATACTACAAGGGTCTTCGTCGAGAAACTGTCCGCATTTCTCTGAGCTGCAACTTCGAGGCTTCATATAATATCACCACATCCTTCCTTTCTACATTGTACCAATTAAAGGGTGTCTGTGCAATTAGATAAGCTTTAAAAAACTTTATGAAAATATTTTCATGTTCTTTTGAAATTTAATGAAAATAAGGGCTCTTGTTTATGATATAATATACAAAATACTTGGAGGTAATTATGAAATATAAAGCAATATTATTTGATTTAGATGGAACCTTAATGCCAATGGATAATGATAAATTTGAAAAACTATACTTAAGCACACTGGGCCAAAAGTTAGCCCCTTTTATTGAACCAAAGTCACTAATGAAAAATATGATGGAAGCTCTTCAAGTGATGATGCAAGATGAGTCAAATGTTAAAAATGAGACAATCTTCTTTGATCATTTTAAAGAAAAGATTGGACATGAACTTTTCAGTGAACTTGAGCCAAAATTTGATGACTATTATAGAAATGAGTTTGAGGTACTTAAAACTGGATTTGATGATAATACAGAGATGATTAGAACTATCGACTACCTTAAAGATAAAGGTTATCGACTCATTGTGGCGACAAACCCAATGTTTCCCCCTATTGCAGTGGAGAAACGTTTAGAGTTTTCAGGGTTGGATATTGATGATTTTGATTTTGTATCAAACTTTCAAATTCATACTGCGACGAAACCACAAGAAAGATACTATGAAGAAGTTTTAAGACATAACAATCTGAAAGCAGAAGATTGCTTAATGGTTGGAAACGATATGGAAGAGGATATGGTTGCTAAAAACTTAGGGATGGATGGTTGGATCATTAATGACTATCTTATTTCGAGAAAAGGTGAAGACATATCTGATTGGAGCGGCTCAAGGGAAGAGTTTTACCAACGAGTCAAGGAGATTTTGTAATGAAAATTGGATGCGTAAAAGAAATTAAATCATTTGAGAATAGGGTAGCACTGACACCTTCTCATGCAGATGAATATATCCAGCATGGTCACACGATCATGGTTGAAAGTGGTGCTGGAATTGGTAGTGGTTATTCTGATGATGCTTATCGTGCAGTAGGAGTTACTGTTGCGGATACTGCAAAAGAAGTTTGGGAATTCTCAGACATGATTTTAAAGGTTAAAGAACCATTAGAAGAAGAATATATTTACTTTAGAGAAGGGTTAATCCTTTTCACTTACCTACACCTTGCCAGTGATCCAAAACTTGCAAAGAAACTTCAAGAAAAAAAGGTTAAAGCCATTGCTTATGAAACGATTGAAGATGAATTTGGCCGCTTGCCTTTATTAAAACCGATGAGTGAGGTTGCGGGGCGTCTTGCGATTCAAGAGGGAAGTAAGTACCTAGAAAAACAATATGGTGGAAAAGGTATCTTATTATCTGGTGTACCGGGTGTTCGTGGTGGTAATGTTTTAATTATTGGTAGTGGTGTTGTGGGTATGAATGCATGTAAAACAGCACTGGGAATGGGAGCAAATGTTACAGTGCTGGGTAAGGATTTATCAAGGCTTGATTATTTCTCAGATGTCTTTAATGGACAAATTCAAACTGTCTTCTCTGATAGAATTAGCCTTGAAAGAGAGCTTAGAACTGCAGATTTAGTGGTTTGTTCTGTTCTTGTACCAGGAGGAAAAACTCCAAAACTGATTATGAGAGAACATTTGAGCATCATGCAAAAAGGGAGTGTTATTGTTGATGTTGCGATTGACCAAGGTGGATGTGCTGAAACAAGTCGCCCTACAACACATGATGATCCAATTTATGAAGTAGATGGTGTCATCCACTATTGTGTTGGTAATATGCCAGGAGCAGTACCGATGACCGCAACTCAAGCACTTGGAAATGCAACCCTTCATTATGGATTGCAAATTGCAAACTCAGGATTGGAATCAGCAATTAAAACTTCACAAGGTATCGCACGAGGTGTGAATGTCTATGCTGGAGAAATTGTCCATCCTCAGGTTGCTAAAGCACTAAATAGTGATTATGTAAAATTGATGAAACTAATCTAAGGTGTAGATAATATACCTATTAATTGATACAATGTATGTAAGATATATAAGAGGAGGTGTCCATCATGCCAAATATAGTGACGCATGGTTTAATGGCACTCGATGTTTATAATCAAATAGAGGTGTCGAAAGTTAAATCAGCGATCCAAAGATTCCCAAAAGCTTATCTTTTAGGAAGTAATGGGCCCGATATACTTTATTATTACCAAGCAATGCCTTGGCAAGATCAAAGTTTAAATCAAAAAGTTGCTGATTACGGCCATGTCGTTCATTCAAGCAAGATAAATGAATTTTATAATGAAGCTTTAAATTTCATTAATTACATTCAAGATGAATACAGAAAAGAAGTTCTGATTTCCTATCTTGCAGGTCATTTACAACACTGGGCCTTAGACTCTTTGGCACATCCATTTGTTTTTTATAGGTCGGGTTCCTTAGAAGGTCGAAGACCTTATGATCACTATCGTTACGAATCAATGATTGATTCACTGATGATAACTTACGTCAAACGTCGTCGACTCCAAGAGTTAAAAGCAAAACGCTTTGTGGATGTCAGTGATGAAGAAAGGCGTATAATTGCTTCTTTTTATCAAAGAATGCTGGATACAGTATTTGGGATAAAAGAAGATCCTATTGTTATAGAAGATGCTATTAAAACATTTAAAAAGACTTTAACTTATCTTTATGACCCCAATAACATATCAATGAATATGTTACAGGCAATTGAGAAACGGGTAAACATACCTTGGAAATTCTCAAGTCATGTCGTGAGTTCTAAGATTGAGGCGAAATATGATGTCTTAAACTTAAAACACGATACTTGGTCAAACCCAACAAACCCAGATGAGATTTCTACTCAAAGCTTTGTTGATTTATACAATCAATCCATTGGCTTAGGCATTGAAACCATCAACAGACTCAACGATTGCTTAGAAAATAACGAAGCAGGTTTTGATAGTTTGTTGCAAGGGAAATGTTATGACACGGGTCGTATTGAAGGCTTAAAGATGAAAGTGTTTGATAGTGTTTACTTAAAAAAATAGAAAGAAAACGGAGGCTATATTATGTTAGTTTATATACACGGAAAGAATATTGATATTACAGATGCAATGCACAATAAAATTGAAGGCAAACTTCAATTTATGGATAAGTACTTTGAGTTAGATGATTCATATCGCGCAAACGTGATTGTAACCACTCAAAAACCATCCGTCGAAGTCGAAATTACAATTCATACAAAATTTGGAATTTTACGCGCTGAGGTTGCACATGAAGATTTCTATGCAGCATTGGATATTGCGATTGATAAATTAGAAGATCAAATTCGTCGTCAAAAAACAAAACTATCTAAAAAGAATAGAGCAAGTCTATCTGATGCATTTATTGCAATGATTGAAGAAGAATCAGTGGAAGAAGAAGCAAAACTTGTTCGTACAAAAACAATCAATGCTGAGAAGATGGAATTAAATGATGCAATCCTAAGTATGGAACTTTTAGGTCATACATTCTTCATTTATACAGATGAAGAAACAAATGAGGTTGCTGTTGTCTATAAACGACTTGATGGTGACTACGGTTTATTAGAAGTAGAAAAATAATAATTAGATGTAAATTAGTATTAAATGTGATATGATTTGTGCAATTACGGAGGTAACATTATGAGTTTTAAAGATGTATTTAAGAATATTTTAAACCCAGTTGAAGACGAGGAACATTATATTGAACTCGATCCAGAAGAAATACAAGAGCCAGTTGAAGGCTTGAGTGACTATGAAAAGAAGAAAAATCAAGGACGTATGAGTTTTCCAAACGATACTCACATGGTGCTTTTTGAACCCAGATCATTTGAGGAAGCTGAAGAAGTAGCTAAATTCCTTAAAGATAAGCGTGCAGCTGTTGTTAATCTACATAGATTACAAAGAGATTATGCACAAAGAACAATTGACTTCTTAACAGGTGTTGTATTTGCATTAGATGGAACAATCCAAAAAATTGGACATGATGTCATCTTATGTACACCACACTCAGTGTCAGTTGAGGGTGCCATTAGTATGAATATCGATGATCTTGATGACTAATGCTTAAAAGCAACCTTAGTAAAAAACAAAGTATTCTGGACCAAGAAAAAAATATCCAACGTTTAGAAACAGATATTGCACAACTTATTAATGAAAACAACAGTTTGAAAACGCAGAATAATCACCTGCTATCACAACTTGATTATGCAAAGCGCGCATATGCTGAAAAGTATACTGCACTGCTTAAACAAGAGGCACTGTTGGTAGAGAAAAATGAACTTGCAAATGAAAAGGCAAGTGCTATAATAAATAAGGCTTATAGAAATGCCGATATTATTATAAAAGAAGTATTATCTGCATCCAATGATGCATTAAAAGAAATTAGTACTAGCGCTTCATATACACATGATATATCGCAAAGAATGACATTTAAAATGCAGTCTTTAGAGCATATATTATCAGGTATTGATGAAGAGGCAGTTAGAAATCTAATGTTATTTAACAAAGACCACGACAAATTCTTTAAGAAGTAGTTTCAAAGAGACTTCAGGTTTGGTGAGACTGAAGAGCGACACTTATTGATATATCACGTGCGAGTTAGTTTCCTGAATAGTTAGGGAAACCGGGTCATTCCGATATCAATGAGTTAAGTGCATGATGCAATGCGTCATGAATTTAGGTGGTACCACGCTAAGGCGTCCTATTATTTTAGGACGCCTTTTTCATTTAATTTTAAAGGAGAGAAATACAAATGAACTATAAAGACACACTACATCTTCCGAAAACGGACTTCGAGATGCGCGGAAACTTGAATAAAAAAGAGTCGGGAATCCAAGAGTCATGGGAAGAAAATAAATTATACCAACGTATGTTGGATACAAGAAAAGATGCGAAAACTTTCGCTTTTCATGATGGTCCTCCATATGCAAATGGAAACATTCACTTGGGACACTCATTAAACAAGTCATTAAAAGATTTTGTTGTAAGATCTAAATATATGGCTGGTTTTAAGGTGCCTTACAGACCAGGATGGGATACACATGGTCTACCAATTGAAGTAGAAATGCAAAAACGCGGAATTGATAGAAAATCAATGAGCACAGCCGAGTTTAGAAAGCTATGTGAAGCATTTGCACGTGAACAAGTTGCACTTCAAGTTGCTGACTTAAAGGCGCTGGGAACCGTTGCTGACTACGACAATCCATATATTACTTTAAATAAAGATTACGAAGCAAAACAACTTGGTATTTTTGCTGATATGGCTTTAAAAGGCATGATTTACAAAGGACATAGACCAGTTTATTGGTCACCATCCAGTGAATCTGCACTTGCTGAAGCAGAAATTGAATACCAAGACAGACGTGACCCACAAATTTATGTTAAATTTCAAGTTGTTGATGGAAAAGGTGTCCTAGATCAAGATGACGCATTTGTTATCTGGACAACAACACCTTGGACAATTCCAGGAAACTTAGCAATCTCAGTCAATGCAGATTTAGAATATGTACTTGTGGAAACAGAAAAAGGCAAATTAGTTTTATTAAAAGATTTACATGAAGATGTACTAAAAGAGTTAGAACTAACAGGTTCAATCGTAAAAAGCTTCAAAGGAGCATCCCTTGAAGGTATTACAACACAACACCCATTATATGAGCGTACATCACCAATCTTACTTGGAGATCACGTAACAGCAGATGCTGGTACAGGTTCAGTCCATACAGCACCTGACCATGGTGAGGAAGACTTTGAAGTATGTAAGAAATATGGTATTGAGCCAATTGTTCCTGTAGATGACAAAGGACACCTCACTGCTGTAACAGGTAAATTTGAAGGTATGTTCTTTGAAAAAGCTAACAAAGAAGTCACAATGGCATTAGATGAAGTTGGGGCTCTATTGAAATTAGGTTGGATTACTCACTCCTATCCACATGACTGGAGAACTAAAAAACCAGTAATCTATCGTGCAACAACACAATGGTTTGCATCAATTGATAAAGTTAGAGAACGCGTATTAGAAGTTATTAATAACGAAGTAGAATGGATTCCATCATGGGGTCAACGCCGTATGCATAATATGATTGTTGATCGCGGAGATTGGACAATTTCTAGACAACGTGTTTGGGGAGTTCCAATTCCAGTATTCTATGCTGAAGATGACTCACCAATTATTGAAAAAGAATTATTAGAACATGTTATTGAACTCGTAAAAGAACACGGAACAAACGTATGGTTTGAGCGTGAAGCAAAAGACTTAATGCCAGAAGGTTATACAAATCCACTATCACCAAATGGAATTTTCCGTAAAGAAACAGACATTATGGATGTTTGGTTTGATTCAGGATCAAGTCATACAGCAGCATTAAACCACGATGAAACACCATTACCAGTTGATCTATACCTTGAAGGTTCTGATCAATACCGTGGATGGTTTAACTCATCACTCATTATTTCAACAGCAGTGTACAATCATGCACCATACAAAACAGTCTTATCTCATGGATTCATCATGCAAGATGATGGCGAGAAGATGAGCAAGTCTAAAGGGAATGCGAAGAGTCCACGTGATATCTTTGATACACTGGGTGCTGATATCCTAAGACTATGGGTAGCATCTGTAGATTATCAAAATGATGCACCATTTTCAGATAATGTATTAAAACAAGTATCCGAGACTTACAGAAAAATCAGAAATACATTCAGATTTATGCATGGTAACTTAGCAGACTTTAACTATGATACAGATAAAGTATCTGTTGAAGATATGAGCGCATTGAACCGTTATGTATTAAATGAAGTGAACAAGCATAATGCAAGTGCACAGAAATATTACGAAAAATACGATTTCCAACGTGTAACAACAACAGTCAGTACCGCACTAACAAATCTAATGAGTGCTTACTACCTAGACTATACAAAAGATATTCTTTATATCGAAAAAGAAGACTCACAAAACAGAAGAGAAATCCAAACAGTACTTTATGAAGCACTTCTTACATACTCACGCTTGATGGCACCAATTCTAGTTTATACAACTGAAGAATTAAATAGAATCTTTAGACCACAAGATGAAAGTATTCACTTAAGTGAATTTGTATCAGTAAAAGATGCACTCTTAACAGAAGAAGAAGTAACTGCATTTGAAAGACTATTTGAACTACGTGATGCTGTATATAAAGCATTAGAAGATAAACGTGCTGCTAAAGAGATTGGTAAATCACTTGAAGCAGAAGTAATCTTAAACCTTAACAAAGAAGATAAAGCATTGGTTGATTCCTATTTAGGTGAAACAGCAAAACAATGGTTTATTGTATCTGAAGTAAGTTATACAGAAGATACTTTACCAGAAGTGATGGGATTCAATGTGGATGCCATTCCATTTACTGGTGAAACATGTCCAAGATGTTGGAACCTTGTCAGTCATGTCCATGAAAACTCTCTATGTGATCGCTGTAATGCGGTTTTAGAAGGATAATTATGGAAATTACATCACTACAAAACAGTCGTGTCAAAGATTGGGTAAAACTCAAGGATAAGAAACATAGAGATAAAAGTGATGTGCTTCTCATAGAAGGAGATCACCTTATTGAAGAAGCAAAAAGTGCAGGTTTGATTTTAGAAACTATTGGATTAAATAACAGTGATATTACAATTACTGAACATATTTCTCAAAAACTTTCTACAACAAAATCAGGATCTTCAAACTTTGCCCTGATTAAAAAACCTGTATATAAAAACACAAAAGGTAAAAGGATTTTAGTTCTTGATGGACTACAAGATCCAGGTAATGTGGGAACTTGTATTCGAACTGCCTATAGTTTTGGCTTCGATGCAGTCTATTTATCGCTTGATGCAGCGGATGAATTTAATGATAAAACCATCCGTGCCTCTCAAGGTGCAGTGTTTCATATTCCTTGCATAAGACAAGACTTAAAAGAGACTTATGATTATTTAAATAAAGAGAATGTTGAAATATATGCAACCCATGTAGATGACAAATCAACACTACTCAATACGATTGAATTAAAGCAAGATATTGCAGTAGTAATGGGCTCAGAAGGACAAGGTGTTTCGCAGTTAACACTTGAAAAAGCAAGTAAGACACTCCATATAGAAACCTCACAATTTGAATCACTCAACGTGGCGGTTGCTTGTGGAATCATATGTTACGAACTCAAAACATAACAAGAAAGGGCACTCAATGTGCTCTTTTCTCTTGCTAAATTGATTATTAAGTGATTTAAGCAACATTATAACGATATTACTTGAATTTTGAATGTGGTTTCAGATGAAATCATGCTATAATATTATAAGGTGATAATATGATTAAATTTCCAGAAAAATTAACAAATATATTATCAAAAATCAATGCCCGTGGTTATGAGGCGTATTTCGTAGGGGGATGCGTGCGTGATGCAATATTGGGGATTGAAACTTTTGATATTGATATCAACACGAACGCATCTACGGATGTGCTTTCTGAGATTTTCATTGACTATTCCCCAATGGTTTATGAGAATTACGGGAATCTCAATTTTAAGTATGGTGAATATACTGTTGATATTACAAGGTTTAGAAAAGAGGGTAAATATAAGAAACATCGTTACCCCAGTTCAATAAACTTTAAAGCAACACTAAAAGATGATATTCTACGTCGTGACTTTACAATCAATGGACTTGTATACCATCCAGATCGAGGTATTGGGGATCTTGTCGAAGGATTAGACGGCTTAAAGAAACGTGAAATGAAAACAATCGGTAATGCTTATTTAAAACTAAATGAGGATTATTTAAGAATGCTTAGATTGGTACGCTTTGCTGCAAAACTAAACTTCTCTATTGAAGCACACACAATGCAAGTGACTAAAGAACACTACTATCGTGTGGCAGAAATTGGCTTATCACAATTAGAATCTGATTTTATTGGATTTATTGATGCTGAACATTTCTCCAAGTTTGCTATTGAAAACCCATGGTCTGTAACCAGTGTTATCAGTGAACTTGAAAAAGCAGTAGGATTTGACCAAAACAATGTTTTCCACCAACATGACTTATTCGAACATACAATGAATGTTATCAATAATGTTGAGGGTGTCGAACTAAAGATTGCAGCACTTTTCCATGACATTGGAAAAATAAAAACAAAAGTTGAAAATAGTGATGGAACATTCAGTTTCCCTAACCATTCAACTGAAAGTCTAAAAATCATGAACTCTTACTTTAGTGAATGGAACCTTCAAGGTATTAATAAAGATTTGATTAGAAAACTTGTATTACTCCATGATATTTCAATTCCACTAGATTATGTAGAAATGAAAAAACTTGTACATTATAACGGTATGGACTTTATGAGAAAGCTTGTACAATTTAAACGTGCAGATAATATGGCTAAAAATCATAATGCAGCCTATCAAATCGAAAAATGTGCAACTTATGAAATGTTCTTAAAACGTATTGAGGACGAAAAACCTGCAATCAGTATTAAAGATTTAGCAATTTCAGGTGATGAATTACAAATTGAACCTGCATTAAGAAAGAAAATTCTTGACGCATTGATCACAAGAGTTATTGAAAATAAGATTCCAAATGATAAATCAGCTTTATTAACTGAAGCACAAAGGATTAAAGATGGCTTACATTGATGTAAAAAACATTACACGATCCTATAAGATTTCTAATCGTGAAATTAAGGCTGTCGATGGTATTGATTTTACGATTGATCAAGGTAGTTTTACAGTGATTGTTGGTCCCAGTGGGGCAGGAAAAACAACAGTCATGAACTTACTTGGGGGCATGGATCTTCCAACATCAGGTGTTATTAAGGTAGATGGCAAAGAAATCTCTGCTTTCTCCGATAAAGAATTAACACAGTATCGACGCGATGACGTCGGTTTTGTGTTTCAATCTTATAATTTAATATCAAATTTAACAGCACTAGAAAATGTTGAGATGGCCACTCAAATAAAAAAAGACGCTAAAGATGCTAAAGAGATTCTTGAACAAGTCGGCTTATCAGAAAGATTGGATAATTTTCCAGCACAGCTCTCAGGTGGTGAACAACAACGCGTTGCGATTGCCAGAGCGATTGCTAAAAATCCTAAGATTCTTTTATGTGATGAACCAACAGGAGCTCTGGATACAGAGACAGGGAAACAAATCTTAAAAGTGTTACAAGATTGTAGTCGTGTTTATAATATGACAGTCTTGGTTATTACGCATAATTCAGTCATTACAAATCTAGCAGATCAAGTGATTGAGATTAGAGATGGAAAAGTAGAACGTGATGAAATAAATCACGAAAGTATGTCAGTAGATGATATCGCATGGTAAAAGATTTAATAAGAGAAATAAAAAGTAGAGCCTTTCAATTTATTGCCCTAACACTAATTACAACATTGGGCGTTGGTTTCTTTGTGGGAATCCAAGTGACTGGCTATAATATGAGAAAAACAGGGGACGCTTACATGGATGAGCGTTCCGTTTTAGACTATCTTGTTCAACACTCACTGGGTGTTGATGATGAAATGATTGAAGAGATAGAAGCACTTATTGGTGGCGATATTACAGGGGTCTATGAAACAGACATGTACGGCCGCAGTGGTGCCTTTGACTCAGTTATTAAAGTGTATGAGTTAAATGATGTGACTCAAACAGACTTAACGCTTGTTGAAGGAACGATGCCAAATCAAGCACTTGAAATTGTGATGGATACAATTATGCAAGAAAAGCATGGTTTTAAAATAGGTGATACTTTAAAACTCATGAAGAATGATATCTTTGATACTGCAGATGTTAAGATTACAGGATTTGTAGAGTCCAGCCTCTTTATGAACTTGGAGCGTGGAAATACAAAGCTTGGAGTTGGAACTGTCAGTGGATATATTTATGCTAAAGATCTACCTAAACTTCATGATCCAGCAATTTATTCAGGTGTAAGAATATCTAATATTGATAATGATATTTCACTTTTAGAAAGAAATGAAGAAGCGATCTCTCAAGCACGCTTTGATCGTGTTATAAAACCTGAAATCGAAAAACTCATCGATGCCCAGGTTGAACTGGATGAAGCAAAGATAAAAGCCAACTTAGAATTTGAGAAAGCTGAAAAAGCATTTGTTGATGCACAAGTTAAGTTGGATCAATCAAAAAAACAACTAGAAGATGCCATCAATCAGTTAAGTTTTATTCCTATTACTACAGGGACTTTAGATGAAAGATTAGAGTTTGCGAATGCAAGTTATATCAAAACAAAAGAGGGTATAGAGCTTGCTATTAATAGTGTCAAAAAGCAGATAGAATCAAGTAATAGTCCTGAAATTAAAGAATATCTAGAAACACAACTTGATATCTATACTAAAGATTTATATGAAATGAATAATAGTTTCTTAGCTGGATATAAACAGGTTGAGAATGGTGTTAAAGCATATAATGAAGGTGTCAGTAAACTAGCAGATGAAAAGCTCAATTTTGCGAGTGAAAAAGAGAAAGCCTTAAGTGAGTTAGCATCAGCACAATCTAAGATTGATAGTGGTTATGAAGCAATTGAAAAACAAGATCACGGTAGTTTATATATTAGAAGCCGAGAAGATGTCATTATTGGTTATAAAGAGTTTTATGATGACTCTACTCGTATTGAGAAAATTGGACAAGTATTCCCAATCATATTCTTTCTTGTATCAATATTAATTACTTTAAGTACACTTACAAGGATGATTGATGAAAACAGAATGGAGATGGGTGTTTATAAAGCACTGGGTTATTCTTCGTTAAGAACATCCATGAAATATGTATACTTCACGTTCTTATCATGGTTCTTAGGGACCATATTGGGACTTTACTTCGGTTTCTATTTCATTCCGTCGATTATATATGATGCATATCGTATTATGTACCAAACACCTGACATGGTGGGTGGGGTAGTGTTCTCATATGCCTGGACACCTGTTTTAATAAGTTTTATCAGCTCAGTTGGAGTGACCTTCATCAAAAGTATGCGTGTTGCAAAAGAGCGAACATCGCAACTCTTACGACCTGTTGCACCACAAGCTGGACAAAGAATCTTATTAGAACGTATTCCATTTTTATGGCATCGATTTAGTTTCCTTTATAAGGTAAGCTTTAGAAACTTATTTAGAAATAAAACAAGATTCCTCATGACTCTTTTAGGAATCGGTGGAACTACAGGTCTTTTGATTGTCGGCTTTGGAATAGAACACTCCATCTATTCAATTGTAGATAAACAATTTGAAGAGATTATTCAGTATGATGGACTGGTCTTCTATGATGAAGATGACTTCACAAGAGATGATTTTACTTATAGTATTGATCTATATGTTGAGAGTGCACAAGCAGGCCGTTATGATTTATCTGTTTATGCTCCTGAAGATATATTAGAGTTAAATGATTTTATTAATTTACAAGATAGAAAAACTCACAAATCTTTGGAGTTAAATTATCATGATATTATTATTACTGAGAAATTAGCACGTCTTTTAAATGTACAAAAGGGTGGACAAATAGAACTTACAATCTCAGATAAGAACTATAGCTTTAATGTAAATCAAGTCACAGAAAATTATGCGAATCATTATGTCTACTTAAGTCAAGAAACTCTTGAAGATATAATGGATCAATCCTTAGACTCAAATGTTACCCTGTTTAAAACAGAGAGTACTGATACAGATGCAATGGTTGAAGATATCCTTAAGAGTGACAACGTATTAACAGTTCAACTTTTAGGGGAGCTAAAGGAAACGTATCGGGATATGATGCAAAGTTTCGACATTGTTATTTGGGTTGTTGTAGGAGCTGCCTTAGCACTTGAGGTGCTGGTTCTTACAAACTTAATTTCAATGAATATGGCTGAAAGAAAGAAAGAACTGGCGACACTCAAAGTACTGGGTTTTAATACAAGAGAATTATCATCTTATATTTTAAGAGAAAACATTATCCTAACATTGTTATCAGCTCTGTTTGGTTTTGTGTTTGGTAAGATATTACATTACTTTGTCGTAACACAAGCTGAGATTGATATGGTTATGTTTAATTACGAGTTACAACTATCCAGTTATGTGATTGCCTTTGTTTTAACATTGGGATTATCAATTATTATTAATTACTGGATGGCAAAGAAAGCCAACAAAGTGAATATGAGTGAAGCACTCAAGGGATTTGATGAATAACTCATCAACATTGGAATGGAGAAAATATGGAATTATTAGTTTTATTATTAATTGTAATAGTGCCGGTTGGAATCTATATTAATGTCTATAATACAATTCAACGTTATAAAATAAAGATTGAAGAGAGTTTTGCGAATATCGATGTTGCACTCGCAAAGCGTTATGAGGTCCTTACAAAACTCATGGATGTTGCAAAGGGTTATGCTAAACATGAAAAAGAGACTATTTTAGCAGTGGTTCAAGTAAGGCAAGGGATGTCTGTTGATGAGAAAGAAAGTGCATATAATGCCATTGAATCTGGATTTAATCAGCTTAGCTTTTTATCAGAAAGTTATCCTGAGTTAAAAGCGGACAAACTCTTTCTAAACTTACAGGATGCAGTTGTTGATACAGAATCAAATCTTGCAGCTGCTCGACGCATTTATAACTCTAATGTTTCTTACTTTAATCAACGCATTGAAACATTTCCTGGTAATATGATTGCTTCAAACATGAATGTTCAAAAACAATCCATGTTAAAGTTCGATTCACAACAACTTCAAAATCCAGACTTAGGTAGGTGGTAATATGGGTGGTTTATTTGCTTTAGGATTTATTGTTATTATCGGTATGATTATTTTTAGTATGATGTCTTACTTTAGAGATAAAAAGTTTAAGGAAGAGGTTGTACAAAACGTCTTAGTCGATATATTTGAGGATGTTACTTATACGACAACAAAGGGCATTGACCGTAATAGAATATTTGAAACAAAGCTTGTAAATAGAGGGAATTCATATTCTAGTTCAGATTATTTAAAAGCGAAATACCATGATACTGAATTTGAGTTTGCTAATGTCAGTATCGAAGATCACTACGAAGTGAATGATACAAGCCATGTAGATGTTCACTTTAATGGTCAATGGTTAATTATTAAGCCAACACAAAAGATTCAATCTAAGCTTTATGTGATTGATAAAAACTTTAGATACTCAACACCTCATAAG
The DNA here is from genome assembly GCA_964410635.1 of uncultured Erysipelothrix sp. GTDB lineage: Bacteria > Bacillota_I > Bacilli_A > Erysipelotrichales > Erysipelotrichaceae > Erysipelothrix. Next base: position 36,405 of record CAYPHX010000003.1, read on the forward strand.
GCAGGTTTCTTTTCGAAAACTGATATCGAAAAGATAGAGTTAGAGAGTATTGGCTTTAATAAAGAGTACCGTACGTATACAAATGATGCGATGGATGCATTTAAAATCTTGTCACCTTTAAAGATTATGGATTTATATGAAAAACATCATTTAGATGTATCTTTTTATTTGAATGAACATGAGTTACATATTGCGATATTCTCGAAGAAGTTTATCTTTGGTAAGAAGATGTTCGCAAATGAGACAGACTCAGAACAAAGATTAAGAGTAGAAAAAGAAATTATGTCGGTCTTAAATTATATTGAGATATTAGATTAATATACTTATCTATTGACAAGTTTTAATTAAACTTCTAAAATAATATAAACTGGAGGTAAATGAATGGAAGATTTAGAGGATTGTAGGAATATATTTTATAGAGGCGAGGGCATAGTATGAACACAACTGTAATAGAAATAATGTTTATGGTGGTGTTGATATTGATGAATGCTTATTTCGCTGGATCTGAACTTGCATTTATTTCCGTAAACCACGGGAAGATCAAAGTCTTGGCAGAAGAAGGGAATAAAAGCGCAAAGCGTTTAATTCCAATAATTGAGAACCCTTCTAATTTTTTATCTGCTATACAAGTGGGTGTTTCCTTATCAAGTATTTTATCAGGTGCACTTGCTTCTGATGCTTTTGCTAATAACTTATCCCAATTTTTAGTTAACTTATCAGGCGGCGCTATTAGTATGGTTGCCATAAAGCCGATATCAGTATTTTTAATTACACTTGTAACGATGTACTTAATTTTGGTGTTTGGTGAACTTGTACCAAAGCGAATCGCGATGGCGCATTCTGAAAGATTTGCACTTGCGGTTGCTACACCGATTTGGTTTATTTCTGTTATCTTTAAACCGATCGTAAAATTATTATCACTTTCAACAAACTTAATTTTAACACTAATAGGTATTGATCCTGATGCTGTTGAAGAAGTAACTGAAGAAGAAATTAGATTATTGGTTGAACAAGGTGAAATTGATGTTTTAGAAAAAGAAATGATTGAAAACATCTTCGAGTTTGATAATCTTGAAGTTGAAGAAGTCATGACACATAGAACAGATATTATTGCGATTGATATCAATACAAGCTTTGATGAACTCATGGAACTTGTACATACAGAAGCTTATACAAGATATCCTGTTTATGAAGACAATATAGACAACATTGTCGGGATATTTCACTTAAGGGATTTACTTTCCTTTATTCATGGCGGGATTGATCCTGCAGGATTTGATTTTAAAGCAAGTATGAGAAAACCTTACTTTGTACCTGAATCGAAAAGAACAGATGAGTTATTCGCAGAACTTAAGCTTCATAAAACACATATCGCAGTTGTTATTGATGAATACGGTGGTACTGCCGGAATTGTAACAATGGAAGACTTGATTGAAGAAGTTATGGGTAATATCATGGATGAGTATGATGAAGATGAAGAAGAACTGATTCAAGTAGTCCACGACGGAGAATATCTAGTTGAAGGCTACGCTGATATTGAAGATTTAGAAAAAGTAATCGAAGCGGATTTGCCTGTCGAAGATTATGATACAGTGAGTGGCTTTGTTATTGGAGAGTTGGGTCGTATGCCAACTGAGGCAGATGCAAACACAGATGCTTCTGATTTTGTATTTAACGGCTATCTATTTTCTATCGTTGATATTGAAGAAAAGGTTATTTCACGCGTACGTATACTTAAAATACATAAAGAAACTGAAGAAGTGTCATAAGACACTTCTTTTTATAAATTTGAGGCCGCCTTTCTTTTTTTTATTTCCCTTTAATGGTATGATTAAAAAGAGGATGTGAACTTAATGATAGTTAGAAATGTTCAAAAGACAGACAATCTATCTTTGATATCAAAAGTCTATATTGATAGTTTCCTTGAAACTTATAAAGACTTCTTAACGCCAGAGTTTATCGAATCAATTAGCCAAAAGCAGTGGTTAGAGAATTTGGAGAGCCACAAAGATTTCTTTGTGATGTTATCGGACCAAGATATTATTGGTACGGCCTCCATTAAAGAGTCAAAAGGAGATGCAGGAGAAATCCAAAGTATCTATTTGAATCATGATTATGTTGATCATGGTTATGGGCGCTTACTTTTACATGCTATGGCGATGGAGCTTTTGGAAAGAGGTTATAGTGTGGCATATCTTTGGGATATAAAAGAGAATGTTCGTGCTGCTAAGTTTTATGAAAAGAATGGTTTTCATAAGAGTGATGAAACAAGAGAATTAGATCTTGGAGCAAAAAAACTAAAACAGGTTAAGTACACATTGAATTTAGAAAACGAATTTATTATTCGTTAAGAGGAGACATATGACAAAAATTGAAATTAAAGTAAAAGATCATGGAACAATGATCGCAGAATTAGACGAAACGATTGCACCTAAAACAGTAGAGAACTTTCTAAACCTTATTGATAAAAACTTTTACGATGGATTAATCTTCCACCGTGTTATTCCGGGTTTTATGATTCAAGGTGGCGATCCACAAGGAACTGGTATGGGTGGACCTGGTCATTCAATTTTTGGGGAATTCTCAAGCAATGGCCATGAGAACCCATTAAAACATGTTCGTGGTGTACTATCCATGGCTCGTTCAATGGATCCAAACTCGGCAGGAAGTCAGTTCTTTATTATGACTGAAGACTCACCACACTTAGATGGTCAATATGCAGCATTTGGTAAAGTAGTTGAAGGAATCGAAACAGTAGATACTATTGTTAATTCAAAAAGAGATTACAATGACAAACCAACTGTTGATGTTGTAATTGAATATATTAAACGCGTATAAAGGGGGTATTGATTATGGCTTATCATGGGAATAGTAAGTTGTATCGTGATACGGATGAAAAAGTAATCGGTGGTGTATGTGCCGGTTTATCAGAGTTTTTCAAGATTGATGTAACACTCATTCGTATTATAGTAGCAGCATTGGCTGTTTTATATGGTACAGGTATCGTGATTTACATTATCTTATGGGTATTGCTACCTGAAAAGAATGACGTTATTCGTTAGATAACACAAAAATTAAAAGGACACATTAATGTTGTCCTTTTTTTTGTAGTTTAAGTGACTGAGTGTATTAGATAAATAAATGATAGGATCACAATGTATATAAAAAAACTGCAATCAGTTAAGCATGATTGCAGTTTTATGGATATAAATAGTATTTAGATTTAAAGTAGATTTGTTTTAGTTTTTGGAAATGAATTTAAAATCATGACTTCATCTTTAGTAACGCAAATTAAGTCCTCGATTCTAATACCACCAACACCTTCTAGATAGATTCCAGGTTCTATACTGAAGCACATACCTGCTTCAATTAAAGTATCATTTGCACTTGAGACATCCAGTGTTTCGTGTGTATCAAGTCCTATGCCATGTCCTGTTCTATGGGTAAAGAATTCTCCGTATCCATGTTTTGTAATAACATCACGTGCAGCTTTATCAACTGTAGATAAAGGAACACCAATTGCTATAGCATCGATTGCGGCGAGATTGGCTTCCAGTACGATATCATAAATTTCTTCAATCTTTTTGTTTTCGCCAAAGAAGAAGCAACGTGTCATATCACTGCGGTAGTCTTGATAAATACCACCCATATCAATTAAGATGACATCACCTTTTTTAAGTTTTCTATCACTTGCGTGTCCATGTGGATCAGCAGCATTTTCTGTGAATACCGCTATTGGGTTGAAGCTAACACCTGTGAGTGGACTTTCGTTTTGTTTGTCTACAATCATTTGTGTGAGTTCTTTTTCACTCATACCTTCATAAATCTCGCTTGTAAGTTCTAACATTATACGGTCATTGTGCATTGATGCTATTTTCATTTTGGAAATTTCATCTGCATCTTTGTTTCGTCTCATGTTTTCAATTAGAGAGGATCCATCAATAAATGTTCTTCCATCTTTTAAAAGTGGAATTAAGAATCTAGCATCCATTCTACCATCTACATATACTTCGTTTGTTTCTATTAATGAATCGAGTAATGCTAAGACATCATCACCATCTTTGTAAGCTGTGATATGGATATCATCAATTCTTGGAAACATATTATTTAAAATCATGGTCGCTTCTTTGTTTGGTCTTAGGACTAAGAGCATCATTCGCATACCCGGGTCATTCTTATATCCTGTTAAGTAGTAAATACTTGTAGGATCTGAGACAATCATTGTTTTATCATTAATTTGTGCTTGAAGTTTTTTGTATCTTTGCATAAGTTGCTCCTTGTGTATATTTATGTAAGTTATAAGCTGTTATGGTATAATAGATTTATAGAAAGGATGATTTTATGAGTAATGTACACAGTATTGTAATACTTAATAACAGTCATGGAACTCGTGGTCCACAAATCGTGCTTCCTTTCTTTCGTCCTATCAGCATTTATGAGATAGAAGATAGCTATGAGGATTTAGTTAAAGAAATTAAAGCCGGTGCGACTGAAGAGATTCATGAGGAATTGTTTGCTTTTTTAGCGGCTTTTAAGGCCTCTTTGGAAGCAGGAACAGCAGACCCCTTGTTTGAATATTTTATTTTCAATCATGGCGGCAATATGGATATGAATCAAATTGGAGATGTATTTGATGCTTTAGATGGTTTCATCGAAGTAGCAACAGATTTATCTCGTCCGATGCATTAAGCATAAGAGAAGGTTTTTTTACCTTCCCTTTTTTAATGTTTCTAGTTGAGTGTAGAGTGCATCATTAGAGAGCATTAACTCAAATAGTAGATATAGTAAGGAAATTAATAATGCTACTAAACTTGCGATAAATACCCAAGCTGCAACATCTAGCGGGATAGCATTAAACATTTGTAATAATGTTGATGTGATTGCTAGTGTAAATGAAATGGCACCATAAATTTGCATGTTTCTAATCAGCTTCATTCTAACCTGCAAGTTGTTGATTTGTTCTAAGATAACTTCATCATCGGAGGACTTATGTGTTTCGATTAAGTCTCTTACAAGTCCTGCAATAGTTAGAAATCTGTTTGTATAAGCGAGCATCAAAAGTGATGTTGCTGAGAATACAAGCGATGGTGTTTGTAAGTCAATTGTCATGTTTACCTCTTTTCTATTCATATTGTTTGAATTCATCTCTAATTATACCTAAAATAAGTGTATTGATAAAGGAGACAAAGATGAGATTTTTAAGAAATTCAAATACTAACCCGTTTTTTAATTTAGCATTAGATGAATATGCGATGAAAAGTATTGATGTAGAGGAAGATTTCTTTTTTTTATGGCAAAATGAGCCTTCTGTTATTATTGGAAATAATCAGAATACTGTAGAAGAAATAAACCAAAAGTTTATTGATGATAATAATGTTCATGTGGCTAGACGTGTTTCTGGTGGTGGGGCTGTTTATCATGACTTTGGTAACTTAAACTTTACTTTTGTTATAAAAGTTGATGAACCCGGTAAAGTAAATTATAAGAAGTATGTACAACCAGTAATAGATGCACTTAAATCTATGGGCGTTACGGCAGAAGCCAGTGGTAGAAATGATATCTTGATTGATGGTCTTAAAATTTCTGGTAATGCACAACGTATGGCAAATGGTCGCTTGATGCATCATGGTACATTAATGTTTGATGTGGATGTTGAAGACATGGTGAAGTCACTGAATGTTGCACCTGATAAGATCATTTCAAAAGGTGTTAAGTCAGTAAGGTCACGTGTTACAAATATCAAAGATCATTTACCAGAAGGAACGACACTACAGGAGTTCTGGGATGCGTTACAGTTTTATCTTTCCAATGAAGGTAAAGATGAAGAAATAATTTTAACTGATGCAGATATTAAAGCAATTCAAAAAGAAGCGGATGAAAAGTTTGCGACTTGGGACTGGGTTTATGGTAAATCTCCTGAATTCAACTTGAAGAATGCAAACAGATTTGCAGGTGGTCGTGTGGAAGTCTTGGCTGATGTTGACAAAGGTCATATCAAATCAATTCGTTTCCAAGGTGACTATCTGGGTCTTGAAGGTGTTGAGGCTGTTGAATCGGCACTTGTCGGAGTAAAATTCGAACAAGAATCAGTTGCTAAAGTATTGGATTTATTTGACTTAAAATTGTACTTTGGTGGCATCACTAAAGAAGAGTTGCTAAGTGTAATTTTTCACTAGTTGTGAAGTATTGAAAGTATTTCACATTGTTAGGGTAAATGGATTGAATGCGTCATGATGAAATGATAAAGTATAGTAGCAGGGCAATGCCCACAATGAAAGGGAATGGAAAATGACAAAAAGAAAAAAGACAAATGTGCTTGATTTTAATAAACACTTAAAAGATTTAGAAGCACACTTTCCAATGGTCCAAATTTTGGACGAAACAGGTAAAGTCGTTAATGAAGACTTAATGCCAGATCTAAAAGATGAAGAGCTGGTAGAGCTATTTGAGAACATGCTTTGGTCAAGAGCGTTGAACGACCGTTCAACAGTATTAGCACGCCAAGGACGTTTAGGTTTCTTCGCACCTACAGCAGGACAAGAGGCTAGTCAATTAGCAAGTCACTATGCATTTGAAAAAGGAGATGTTTTATTTCCAGGATATCGTGATATCCCACAACTTATTAAGCATGGTTTATCAGTAGATCAAGCATTCTTATGGAGTAGAGGACATGTGGATGGAAATAAATATCCAGAAGATTTAAAAGCATACCCACCACAAATTATTATCGGTGCACAATATG
>CAYPHX010000003.1:43156-62441 GCA_964410635.1 uncultured Erysipelothrix sp.
GAGCAGCGATGGCTATCAAACGCCGTGGAGATAAAAATGTAGCTTTCACTTATACAGGTGACGGTGGTTCTTCACAGGGTGATGTTTATGAAGGAATTAACTTTGCAGGTGCATTCAAGTTACCAGCAGTATTCTATATCCAAAACAATGGTTTTGCTATATCAACCCCAAGACATAAGCAAACAGCAGCAACAACACTTGCACAAAAAGCAGTAGCAGCAGGAATCCCAGGAATTCAAGTTGATGGAATGGACCCACTTGCAGTTTATGCAGTAAGTAAGGCAGCACGTGATTGGGCAATTGCAGGAAATGGTCCTGTTCTAATTGAAACAATTACATCACGCTTTGGACCACACTCCATGTCAGGAGATGACCCAAAACGTTACCGTACACAAGCAAGTTTCGATGAGTGGGATAAAAAAGATCCACTAATTCGTTTCCGTAACTACCTAACAGAAAAAGGACTATGGGATGAAGCAAAAGAAGTAAGCTACCTAGAAAAAGTTGATGAAGAACTGAAACAAGCAGTAAAAGATGCAGATGCAGCTCCAAAGCAAAAGATTTCAGATTCATTAAAAGTAATGTTTGAAAATCCAACAAATACAATTAAAGAACAAATTGCAGAATTTGAAGCTAAGGAGGAGAATCAATAATGGCAAACTTAACAATGGTACAAGCCATTACAGAGGCGCTAGATATCGCTTTAGAACGTGATGACAAAGTAATGATCTTCGGTGAAGACGTTGGTGTCAACGGTGGAGTATTCCGTGCAACTGATGGTCTTCAAGAAAAACATGGCGAAGAGCGTGTATTCGATACACCTTTAGCTGAATCAGGAATTGGTGGGTTAGCAATCGGACTTGCACTCGAAAAATTCCGTCCAATTATGGAAATTCAATTCTTCGGATTCGTATTCGAAGTAATGGACTCAATCACAACACAAATGTCACGTACTCGTTTCCGTTTAGGTGGAACACGTGAAATGCCAATTGTTGTTCGTTCACCATTTGGTGGTGGTGTTCATACACCTGAACTTCATGCGGACAGTTTAGAAGGACTTATGGCACAAACACCTGGTGTTCGTGTTGTTATTCCAAGTAATCCAGCAGACGCAAAAGGACTATTACTTGCATCAATTGAAAGTAATGACCCAGTTGTATTCTTAGAACACATGAAATTATACCGTTCATTCAGAGACGAAGTTCCTGAAGGATACTATACAATTGATTTAGACAAAGCAAATGTTGCACAAGAGGGAACAGACGTTACAATCGTTACATACGGTTATATGGTTCGTGAATCACTTAAAGCAGCAGAATCACTAAAAGCACAAGGTGTTTCAGTTGAAGTTATTGACTTACGTACAGTTTCTCCAATTGACATTGACACAATTATTGCATCAGTTGAAAAAACAGGTCGCTTAGTTGTAGTTCAAGAAGCACAACGTCAAGCAGGAGTAGGAGCTACAGTTATGGCTGAAGTTGCAGAACGTGCAATTTTAAACCTTAAAGCACCTATCGGACGTGTGTCATCACCTGATACAGTATACCCATTTGGTTTAGCTGAAAATGATTGGCTACCAAACGAAGAAGATATCGCAAACAAAGTTTTAGAAGTTCTAAACTTTGACTAGGAGGAAATATGTCATTTATTTTTAAAATGCCAGACCTTGGCGAAGGAATTATTGAAGGTGAAATCGTTCAATGGTTCGTTAAAGAAGGCGACACAATCGAAGTTGACGCACCTTTATTAGAAATCCAGAACGACAAAATGGTTCAAGAAGTACCTTCACCAACAAGTGGTGTAGTAACAAAAATTATGTTCCAAGAAGGTGAAGTCGCAAATGTTGGCGATGACCTTGTTGTATTTAACGGAGATGCAAGTGCACCAGCACCTGTTGCAGCTCCAGTAGCAGAAGCAGCACCAGCTGCATCAGCAAGTACATTTGTATTCAACTTACCTGACTTAGGTGAGGGAATCTTAGAAGGTGAAATCGTTCAATGGTTAGTTGCTGAAGGCGACACAATTGAAGCAGATGCACCATTAGTAGAAATTCAAAACGATAAAATGGTTCAAGAAGTACCTTCACCAGTAGCAGGTGTTGTTTCTAAAATCATCGTTGGTGATGGATCCGTTGCTGAAGTTGGCGACGCATTAGTTGAAATCGCAACAGCAGGAGGCACATCAGCACCTCAAGCTTCACCATCCGCAGCACCAGTTGTAGCAGCACCTCAAGCTAAAGTAGCTGGAGAAATTTACTTAGACAACAGTATTGCAGGAAGAATCTTAGCAATGCCTTCAGTTCGTCAATTTGCTCGCGATAACAATGTTGATTTAACACAAGTTGTTGCAACAGGAAAACGTGGACACGTTACAATTGCAGACGTTGAAGCATTCTTAGCAGGTGGCGCACCGGCAGTTTCAGCACCAGTTGCAGAAGCTACACCAGCAGTATCAGCACCGGCAGCTTCAGCACCAGTTGCAGCAGCACAACCTGTTATTACAAAAGGTGATGTAACTCGTGAGAAGATGACACCAACACGTAAAGCAATCGCAAACGCAATGGTTAACTCAAAAGCGAAAGCACCACACGTTACATTATTTGATGAAGTTGAAGTTTCAAAACTTATGGCTCACCGTTCTAAGTTCAAAGATATTGCACTAGAACAAGATGCACGTTTAACATTCTTAACATACGTTACAAAAGCAGTTACTGCAGTTGCACGTAAGTTCCCAGGATTAAACGCAAGTGTTGATGATGCAACTCAAGAGATCGTATACAAAAACTACTACAACATTGGTATTGCAGTAGATACACCTCATGGACTATATGTACCAAACATCAAAGATGCAGACAAAAAAGGTATGTTCGATATCGCTCGCGAAATCGTTACACATGCAACAAACGCAAATGATGGTAAATTAGCAGGACCAGATATGAGAGACGGTACAATTACAATCTCAAACATCGGTTCAGCACGTGGACAATGGTTCACACCTATCATTAACTACCCTGAAGTAGCAATCTTCGGAATCGGACGTATTGACAAAAAGCCAATCGTTGAAGAAGATGGTACATTAGGAATTGGAAACATGATGTATCTTTCATTGAGTTTTGACCACCGTATCATTGATGGTATGATGGCTCAACAAGCAATGAATGAACTGAAACGTTTATTAAGTGAACCAGAAATTCTATTAATGGAGGTATAGTATGGTTGTAGGAGATTTAGCACTAGAGTTAGATACAGTTGTTATTGGATCTGGACCTGGTGGATATGTTGCAGCCATTCGTGCCGCACAAACAGGACAAAAAGTAGCTATTATTGAAAGAGAATTCATTGGTGGTGTATGTTTAAACGTTGGATGTATTCCTTCAAAAGCATTAATTAATGCTGGACATCGTTACCAAGAAGCTAAAAACTCTGCAGCATTTGGTGTTATTACACAAGGTGTAGAATTAGACTTCGAAAAAACACAACTTTGGAAAGATACACAAGTTGTATCAACACTTACAAAGGGTGTAGAAATGCTCTTGAAAAAGAACAAAGTAGAAATTATTCGTGGAGAAGCATTCTTCAACGATAGAAAGCAATTACGCGTAATTAGTGGAGATGATGCACAATCATATACATTCAAAAACGCTATCGTTGCAACAGGATCACGTCCAATCGAGATCCCAGGATTTAAATTCGGCGGTCGTGTCTTAGACTCTACTGGCGCATTAAACCTAAAAGAAGTGCCTAAGAAATTAATCGTTATCGGTGGAGGATACATCGGTAGTGAATTAGCAGGTGTTTATGCTAACTTAGGAACAGAAGTTACAATCCTTGAAGGATTACCAACAATCTTAAACGCATTTGATAAAGATATGATTAAACTTGTTGAAGATAACTTCACTTCAAAAAATGTAACAATGGTTACAAGTGCTATGGCTAAAAATGCTGTAGAAACTGACAACGGTGTTACAGTTACATATGAAGTAGATGGAAAAGAAGCAACTGTTGATGCAGACTATGTATTAGTTACTGTAGGACGTCGTCCAAATACAGATGACTTAGGTCTAGAATCAGCAGGCGTTAAGATGACTGACCGCGGTATCGTTGAAGTTGATAACCAAAGCCGTACATCAAACAAAAACATCTATGCAATTGGAGATATCGTTGCTGGTCCTCCATTAGCACATAAAGCTTCATATGAAGCAAAAATTGCTGCTGAAGCAATCGCAGGGAAAAATGTTGAGATTGACTACATTGCTATCCCAGCTGTATGTTTCACAGATCCTGAGCTTGCTACTGTTGGATTAACAGAAAAAGAAGCGAAGGACCAAGGTCTAACTGTTAAAGTTTCCAAATTCCCATTTGGTGCTAACGGACGTGCACTTTCACTTAACCAAACTGAAGGTTTCGTACGTTTAGTAACTGATAAGACAACTGGACTTTTACTAGGTGGACAAGTTGCTGGTGTAGGAGCATCTGACTTAATTGGTGAGATCGCACTTGCAGTAGAAGCACGTATGAACATTGAAGACTTAGCTCTTACAGTTCATGCACACCCAACCCTTTCAGAAACAATTATGGATGCATCTGAGTTATCACTTGGATTGCCAATTCATATCTAATAAATAATATGAAGGCTCTGTGAAACAGGGCCTTTTATTATGCTTTGAATCCATCTGCAATAGTTTGCATTTTGTTTCAGAAACAATTGAAATTGTATGCGCACGAAAGACCAATTGTGCTATACTATACTTTGGAGGTATACAGAAATGAAGAAAATTTTATTAAGTTTTGTTGTTTTAATGACACTTGTAGCGTGTGGTGCTAAAGGTACTGCAGAGTCACGTTATGAAACAGCAGTGAAAACATTATCAGAAGACAATGTCACATTACGTGCAACAATTTCATCAATCTATGATGATGCAGAAGTACGTATTACACACGACAACATGGGTGAGATTGTTTTAGGTGAAACAATTACAGCTGATGTAAAAGTATCAAAAGACGGATATGTTGATGTAAAAGTTGAAGTTAAAGATGGTCAATATACAGTAACAGGTCTTGAAGAAGACTTTGCTGGAGATGTTGAAGCATATAAAGCAACAGTAGGCGCTGCACTATATGGTGAATTTAGAAACCTATTGGATGCTACAACACCAACAATTACTGAAACAGGTACAGACGATATTACAGCTTCATTTGAACTTGCAAATGCACAAGATGTACTAAATATCATCGCAACAAACGAACTTCAAGCTATGGACATTGCTGAAGTGAGTGGTACAGGTAGCTTAGTTTTCGCTAAAAATGGTTCACTAAAAAGTGGAACACTATACGTCGAATTTACAGGTTCATTAGAAGGATTCGAAAATCCATTCTCAGGATCAACTAAGATTGAATTCTCAGTAGTTAAGTAATTCAACTCAAAGAGTAAAGCAAATGCTTTGCTCTTTTTTTATGCCGTTTTTTATAAAAACACGTAAACATTTTCACAAATGTAACAAGTTTCATGAGTTAATGAAAAAAGATGCAAATTTCTAGTAATAATGAATGAAAGTCATTGACAATGGGTTTCATATTATATATGATTAGTACACAGTAACTTAGATTACTAAAGGAGAAGGAAAAATGAAGAAAATTATTACATTATTAGTAACACTTCTTGTCCTAGCTAGTTTAACAGCTTGTGGTTCAAAAAAACCATCAGGTAAGTTAACAATCGGAACGCCACCATTAAACGGTGACTTCTTAGCAGGATGGGGAAATAGTGCATATGACGCTATTGTTCGTGATATGATCTATGGATATGGAACATATGACTTTACAGATGAAGGTGAATTCGTTCTTGACAAAACAGTTGTTAAAGAAGAAAAAGTAGATGTTAATGACGATGGTTCAAAAACATATACATTCACAATCAACAATGATTTAAAATGGTCAGATGAAACACCAATTACAGCTAAAGACTATGTCTTTAACACATTAGTGTACGCATCACCTGAGATTGCTGATGCAAAAGCTTCAAACATGACTAACAAGGCACTTGTTGGTTGGGATGAATTTGCAGACCGTGAAAATGAAAATCACACAGACGAATTTGCTGGTGTTGTTTTAGTTGATGACCACACATTCTCAGTAACAATCAAAGCAGAAGAGCTACCATACTTCTTCGAAGTTACATACGCAACAATCACACCTGCTCCAATGCATGTCTGGGCACCAGGTGCAGATATTGAACATGGGGCAAGTAAAATCACATGGGGTGGAGACACAGCTGACATGGCTGCAGTTACAAAATTCATCTCAGAAGATTTCCGTTTCGAACCAACAGTAACAGCAGGAATGTATACATTCGAAAGTTACGAACAAGAAACAGTAACACTTAAAGCTAACCCTCTTTATAAAGGTGATTTCCGTGGACACAAACCTTCAATTGAAACAGTTGAAGTAAAACGTGTTAACGAAACATTAGACGTAGACTACGTTCTAAGTGGAGACATCGATATTACAACAGGTGTAGTAGAAGGTGAAAAAATCGAAAAAGCTAGAGAAGCTAAAGAAAATGGAACAGCAAACTTTACAACATACTCACGTAACGGATATGGATACTTAGGTTTCCACATGGACTTCGGACCAGTTAAAGATACACGTGTACGTCAAGCAATCGGATACTTAGTAGACCGTGATGAGTTCGTTGATGGAATCCTTGGTGGATACGGAGTCACAGTAAATGGTGAATACGGTCTAGGACAATGGATGGCAGTTGAAAACGCAGAAGAAATGGAAGAAACTCTAACAAACTACGTTTACAACCCAGATAAAGCAAATGAACTACTAGACGAAGCAGGTTGGGGATTCGACGCTGCTGGTGCTAAGTGGAACGGAACAGGAACACGTCATAATGAAAAAGGCGAGAAACTAGTTCTAAATCATGCTGGATCAGAAAACAACCCAATTACAGACTTAATTGCTAACGACCTTGTAGGACGTTTCGAAAAAGCTGGTATTGAATATAACATCGACATGTTAGACTTTAACGTAATGTTAAATTACTACTACAACGATGAAGGGCAACAAGAACAAGCACTTGGAGCACGTAAATACCACACATTTAACCTTGCATCAACATTTGCAACAGCATATGACCCATACTATTCATACCACTCAAACTACTACGGTACTTGGATGAACTCAACACAAACAAATTCACCAGAATTTGATGCAGTTGTTGAAAAAATGCGTAAACTAGAGCCAACTCAAAAAGAAGAGTTCTCAGCAGCATGGTTAGAATTCCAGCAATTATGGAATGAAGAGCTTCCAAACTTCCCATTATACTCAAATGAGTACTATGACATTTATGGAGCACACGTAGAAAATGTTGTAACAACACCATTCTACAAGATCGGTAGAGCTATTATCGATATCAAACTAAAATAACATTGAATTTCACTAGAATTTCATGTATAATTTAATAGTTAATTAAAAGATTAAAGGGGACGATTTGAAATCGTTTCCCTTTAATTTTCTATGTAAAGGAGTAAAAGATGTTAAAATATATTGGAAAAAGAATGGTATCCATGATTCCTGTAGTTTTAATCATTTCAGTTATGTTATTTGGAATGTTTAAATCAATGCCAGGGGACCCAGTCAGAGACTTGATGCCGCAAACAGGAAACATGACACCTGAACAAATTGAGGTCGAACGTCAAAAAATTATTGAGCAGTATGGTTTTGATAAACCATTACCTGTGCAATATGTAAAATGGATGGGGGAATTGGCAAAAGGAAATATCGGGTATTCAACTCAATATAAACGTCCTGCAATTGATGTTTTAAAAGAACCAATGAAAAACACTATTATACTTAATATAATTTCATTAGTATTAGCTTTTATTATATCGATACCTGTTGGAATTAAATCTGCGGTAAAACGTGGTTCTACTTTTGACAACTTTTGGCAAGTTTTTTCGCTTGTTGGAATGTCAGTACCAACGTTTTTCATTGCGATGATATCTATCTATGTATTTTCAATTAAGTTAGGTTTGTTTCCAATTGGTGGAATGGCTTCTAAAAACACATCAGGAATCTATTTCTTAGAATTCCTAAGATATCTAACACTACCTGTGTTGACATTAACACTTGGTTCATTAGCAAGTATTATACGTTATGTACGAAATGCTATGATTGAAGCTTTAAGTCAGGATTATATTAGAACTGCACGTTCTAAAGGTTTGTCAGATAAAGTTGTTATTTACCGTCATGCATTCAGAAATGCTTTAATCCCAATTGTTACATTAGTAGCAGGGTCACTGGTTTCTGTGTTTGGTGGATCTATGATTACAGAGAAAATATTTGCATTTAATGGTATTGGAACTGTAATGATTAATGCTATTAACAATAGGGACTTCTCAATTGTATTGGCACTAAATATGTTCTACTCAGTATTAGCACTATTCGCTAACTTACTGATGGACTTAGGATATGCACTGGTTGACCCACGTGTTAAATTAGATTAGGAGGGCTAAGATGAAGAAAGAACAAAATATTTTTAAACAACTCGGCGCCTCAATAAGTAATCTATTTAAAAGATTATTTGGGATGAAACAAGATGACTTCATTACAAGTGAAGAACTCATGAGTCCTAAAGAGATGATCGCAAAAAACTTTTTTAGAAACAAGCTTGCAGTAACAGGTCTCATTGTATTTATTATAATGGCTACAGTTACAGTAGGTGGAAGTATGTTATTCCCAGTTAACTTTAATGACAGTAAACCTGCATTAAGTCATACTGCACCAGGAAGAAACCACTTGAAAGTACCTTCAGCACTTCAAAAAGAAGGTGTTAAATCAGTATCATCAGGTGTTAGTTATTCATTTGGTGTCAGTGAGTCTGGAAAAACTTATTTCTGGGGTGTCGCTACAGAACGTGTTGACGAAATACCAGAAGAAGTTAAAAACGGCAAAGTTGCACAAATCGCATCAGGTGACCGTCACGCTATTTCATTACTAGAAGATGGTAAATTAGTAGCATGGGGATTAAACTCATTTGATCAAGGTTCAATTCCAACGATTGTATCAACATCTATCTTAAAAGATGGTGGTGCAAAGAAAGTATTTGCTGGTGATTTATACTCAGGTGTAATCTCTAATAAAGGTAAAGCTTACGTTTGGGGTTCAACACTAAACTCTAAATTAGATATGGTACCAAAGGCGATTCAAGGTGAAATTGTTGATGTTTCTACATCATCCAATAACCTTATCTTCTTATTAAAAGATGGTACATTAGTAATCAATGGATCTAAAGGTCGTCCAATTCAAGCAAACCTACCTGAAAACTTAACAGATGGTTCTGTTAATGTTGTTAAAGTAGTAAGTACAAATGAAAACGGACTGGCTTTAGATGATAAAGGTAACCTACATATTTGGGGTACAACTTCTTCTGCAATTGGACAAATTCCAGAAGGATTAGACACAAATATTAAAGATATTGCTTCAGGTAAAGATCACTTCACTGTTCTTAAAGCTGATGGCACTGTTGAAGCATGGGGTTCAATGTCACATGATCAAGCAAACTCAGCTGCATTATCAGGTGGTAAGTTTGATGCTATTGAATCAAACTACTATCAAACATACGCATTTAACGACGGAAAAATCGAAGGATTTGGATTCAAAGGTTTCCTTTTAGGGTCTGATGACTGGGGTAGAGATATCGCAATTCGATTAATCCATGGTGGACGTATCACAATGTTTATCGGTGTTATTGCTGTATTTATATCTACAATTATCGGTGTTACAGTTGGTTTAATTGCTGGTTTCTATGGAGGTCGTGTGGACAACGTCTTAATGCGTATTGCAGAGATTGTTTCTTCATTCCCATTCCTACCTTTAGCAATTACACTATCAACACTACTTGCTGGATACTTATCACAATCACAAAGACTCTTTATGGTTATGATCATATTAGGTATCATCTCATGGCCAGGATTGGCACGTATGATTCGTGGACAAATCTTAGCTGAAAGAGAGAAAGACTTCGTGCTTGCTGCACGTGCATTAGGACTTCCAACAGGAAAAATCTTAATGAAACATATCTTACCAGCAGTATTCAATATTATTATTGTTACAATGACATTAAGTTATGCGGGAAACCTCTTAACTGAGTCTGGATTATCATTCCTAGGATTTGGTGTTATGGCACCAGAACCATCATGGGGAAATATGCTATCAAGTTCACAATCCGCTAAAGTAATTGAATTTTACTGGTGGGAGTGGGTTCTACCTGCACTATGTGTTCTAATGGCAGCATTATCAGTTAACCTAGTTGGTGATGGACTTCGCGAAGCGATGGACCCAAGAGCTAACGAGAAGTAGAAGAAAGGAGTTAACATGTCACAAAAACCATTATTAAAAGTACAAAACTTACAAAAATATTTTCCTTTAAAGAAAGCATCAATGTTTCAAAAGGAAGTAGACTATGTTCGTGCAAACAAAGACATCAGCCTTGAAATCTATGAAGGTGAAACACTGGGAATCGTTGGTGAATCTGGATGTGGTAAATCTACATTTGGACGTACACTAATTCAGTTATACGATCAAACAGCAGGAGTTAGTATGTACTATGGCGAAACTATCGAAGATATGATGCCAGAATACGTTGGGAAAACATATAAAACATTCCCAAAAACTTTTGCAAAATATGATGAAGATCTAGCAAGATTAAACGAACTTGAACAAGAAGCACAAGGTGCAGAAAATGCTGCAGACCCAAAAGTTGAAGCATTACGCTTGTTTAAGATTGATTTTGAAAACAAATACGGTAACACCTTAAGACTTGTCGGTGGATTATTAGTTCATGATAACCTTAATGAAGTCAGTAAACTGCTAGTTGAAAAATTCAATAAAGGTTCAGTATATTCAACATTAAATAAAAAGATTGCATTTGAAACACAACGCTTAACAGTACGTGGCGAAGATGCATCAAAATCATCTAAAGTTAAAGAAATGCAAGCTAAATTAGAAGTTGCAAAATCACAATTAGATGCTGTCAATGCAAAAATTAAAGAATTTAAAGCACCATTAAAAAAACATGCGCGATATGAAGAGTTTGAGTCACAACGTGATTCAGGAATTGAACTATCAAGCTTAAATAAAGTTGAAATGCGTGGTTTAAGAAATGATTTACAAATTATATTCCAAGACCCATACTCCTCGTTAGATCCACGATTTACAGTAGGAAACATTATTGGTGAAGGATTGATTGCTCATGGAATCTTTAAAGATACAAAGAGTCCAGAATACCAAGAATATATCGAAGATATTATGGAGAAATGTGGTTTAGACCGTTCATTCATTCATAGATATCCTCACCAATTCTCAGGTGGGCAAAGACAAAGAATCGGAATTGCTAGAGCATTAGCTCTTAACCCAACATTTGTTGTTGCGGATGAGGCTGTAAGTGCACTTGACGTATCGATTCAATCACAAGTTATTAACTTATTACAAGATCTTAAAGAAGAAAACAACTTAACATATCTATTTATTACGCATGACCTTGGTGTTGTACGTTATATCTCAGATAGAATTGGTGTTATGTACTTTGGTAACTTAGTAGAATTAGCACCAGCGGAAGAAATTTTCGAAAACCCAGTTCACCCATATACAAGAGAACTGCTAAATGCAATTCCTAAAATGAGAAGACCTGGAGAAGAGATTATTCCATTAGAACTTTATGTAGAACATGAAGATTTCGATTTCAGATTTAAAGAATCAGGCGAAGCAGATAAAGATTGGCATGAAGTCAGTCCAGGTCACTTCGTTGCAGTTAACCTAAAAGAGCATGTAGAAAGGTAAGGTGCACTATGAGTTTATTAAAAGTCGAAAATCTACACACCTACTTTGATACAAGACGTGGTGTAGTTAAAGCTGTAAATGGTATTTCCTTTGAATTAGAAGAAGGACGTACATTGGGTATTGTTGGTGAGTCAGGTTCAGGAAAGAGCCAGACTGCCATGAGTATCCTTAAACTATTTGAATCAAATCAACGTATTGCGGATGGCACAATTACATTTAATGGTACTGTAGTCAATGATTTATCAGATAAAGAACTTCAACAAATTCGTGGTAACGAAATCTCAATGATTTTCCAAGAGCCAATGACTTCACTAAACCCTGTGTTTACTGTTGAAGATCAAATTAATGAAGTCATCATGCTTCACCAAAACTTAACGGAAAAAGAAGCAAGTCAAAAATCAAAAGAAATGTTAGAAGCTGTTAAAATAATGAATCCGGATAATGTATTAAAACAATATCCCCACCAATTATCAGGTGGTATGAGTCAACGTGTCATGATTGCTATGGCACTTGCATGTAATCCAAAATTACTTATTGCCGATGAACCTACAACAGCGCTTGACGTAATTATTCAAGCAGAAATTCTAAAGTTAATGAACGATTTAAAACATGATCTAAATACTTCAATCATGTTCATTACCCACGACTTAGGTGTTATCTCTCAAATGGCGGATGACGTTATCGTAATGCACGGTGGTAAAATTGTTGAAGCAGGTCCAATCCTTGCAATATTTGACAATCCAACTCACCCATATACAAAACGATTAATGGCGGCATTCCTCAAAACAGATATTTCACGTCGTAAAGGTGAAAAAGAAGTAGAAATGGATCACTTCTCAGCAGAGAATGATAAATTTGATTTCAAAAATTTCAGAGAGAACAATGCAGCTGACTCCGGTTGGTATGAAGTTCATGAAAATCACTTTGTTGCATGTCGTGTTAAATAGTCATGTTCAAAGGTAGAAAAAAACTTCTTGAAAATGAAGAAGAAAACTTAAAGAAACTCCAAGAAATGGAAGATGATGATATAAAAGCAATCATTATTGCAGGGCTCACAACAATTGTGCCATTTGTAATATTTGTATTGGGTATCTTCTATCTTTTAATCTGGGTTCTTTTCCTAAGATAGAATATGTATTATTCTATCTTTTTTTGTAATAAAGGGGATTATTATGAAGGAAGTTAAGAAAGCACTATTTTATAAATCAGGTAAACGCATCGCTTTGCTCACATTCATGTTGAGTTTTGTGATGCTTTCTTTATATCTAACCTTCTCTTTACATTTCTCAAAGTTTAGAATAGAAGAAAAGATTGCTAAGTAAGGTCTTCCACAAACGCTATTTTATGGAAGAACAGAGAGTGGCATGTATGATTCCAGTACTCCCAGTGCTATGGAACGCGCAGAAAGCATAGCAGATGAAATGGGATATAGCCATAAAAGAGTACGCTACACAATTAAGGAAAAGTTAAATATTGAAGTATATGACAACGATCCATATGTTGTGCTAGAAGGAAAAGAGCTCCAAAACTTACAAGTTAATGAGATTGCTGTATCTAAGGAGTTTGCACTAACACTTGGCGATAAACCGCTAGGGAAGATTGTTAGAGAGTCAGATATTGACCTGATCGTCACAAGTATCATTGAATACCCAAATTATGAGTTATCCTATCAACCACTTGAAAGCTTAAGTAACATGAATCTATTTTCTGAGTCCTTAAAAGGAATGGCAATATCAAACTTAGAAACTTTCGAAATACTTGAAAAATCAAAGTTTGATGCACTATGGGACGAACTTACAGAAGATGAGAAACCACTGTTTGAGCATTATTTTGAGACTGGAACTTTATATTTCAAAAACAATATAATTTTAAAAGTAACACATGATAAATATAATTATGATAATGAACGGGAGTTTGTAAATAAAGTGAGCTATAGGTCATCTCATGATAGAGATTTTGAAGGTAACATTGATTACATCGATTCACTGGCCGTCTTAACACGCTCTAATCCACTGCCGATGATGTTAAAGGCGACTATCGCAAACTTTGTTGTCAGTAGTATTATTGTAAGTTCACTCTATGCATTCTATATTCATCTTAAAAATGAACTGAATTCAAAGAGTAGAACATTAGCTACTTTAAATCTTATTGGAGTTCAAAATAAAGAGGTTTTAAAAACATACTTAAAGCTATTCTTAGGAATATTAATAACATCCAGTGTGATTGTATTAATACTTGTAAATATTGCTTCATTGTTTACAGAAATATTCACTTATAACTTAAAGATATTTATACTCTCTTTTATGACCAGCTCTATTTTTCTGACACTTGTTGTATGTATATTCTTATTAAATCTTAGAAAGATATTTAAAACAGCTCATAAATCAATGAAGAGTGGTACATTAACATATGTTAATACAGGAAAGCTTACACAGAAGCGAATTATCCTTAATACAGCTTTAAAGAGATTTACGCGAACAATTGGTCTTGCGCTGGGTTTTGCCTTCTCAGTAGCTCTATCAATTACTGTGGTGCTTGTATCGCTTTCTAGTTTAACATCTGTCACAAATATCTTTCATGAAAAGACTTTGGGATTACACTTTGATTACATTCTTGAAAATCCAGACATCAACACTTATATAGAATTAGAAAAAACTGATATGGATATTGCACAAGTAATTAAGGATAACGATGTCATGTTTTTAGATTATTCGATTAATGTTCCAATTGATAATATAACTAAAGGGAGTATTATTACGATACATGATGAAATTAGACCTTTCACAACTATTGATTTAGGAGATTATCCGCCCCACGTATCAGAATTTTACGGAGAAGATGGAGGATACAATCGAAAAGAAGTACTCGCAAGTAAAAGATTAATGGATTACAACAAACTTCATGTCTTTGATGATCCAAAAGGTGCAGTAGATAAACATTACCTCTTTACTAAAGGCCATATTTCAAGTTTTGAAGAGGGGATATCTATAAAAGGTTCATTCAACAGTTTAATGGACCACGGTTTTGTTAGTTATGTCTATCAAAGATTACCGCTTAATACTTTGATCAAAGAAAACATTTCATATCCATCTATTGTGAATCTTAATGGTGTTATGGCACCTGATGAATTTGAAACATTGATGGATGATAAAGACATTAGTTATGTAAAGTATGATCAAATTTTAAAAGAGTTTACTTCCGTTAATAATCGTCTTAATCAAGATACATTGGAAATATTATTATTGATTGTATTTGTTATGACACTTCAAGCCATCGTCAATACATCTGGTGTGCTTGTCAATGTACGACAATACCGTTTAGAAGAAGACAACTTTTATCAAAGAATGGGCATTCAGTCTTCAATATTGAAGCGGGTGAACATGATTGATATCTTTATAAGATTTCTAATCTCATTTGCTTTGGTAGGAATATTTACACTCATACTCTTGCCACTTTTAAATCACAGCTTAAAACAAACATTCGCGGTTAATTATCTACCGACCAGCTTACAAGGTGAAATTATTGTACTCAGTTTAGTACTCGTAATATTACTTGTTGTCCTAATTTATACAGTATCTAAATATAGAGGAGAAAAATATGTTAAAAATTAAAGAATTATCCAAATCATTTGATGTACCTTATGGTAAGTTAGAAGTCTTAAAAGAGATCAATGTTGATGTGAATGATGGTGACTTTGTGATGATAATGGGTGAAAGTGGTTCTGGTAAAACAACCTTTATCAACTGTATTTCAACGCTTTTAGAACCCACATCAGGTAGTGTATACTTAAATGATCAAGATATATCACTTTTAAAACCAAAAGAAGTAGAAAAAATTAGACTGCATGATGTAGCGTATGTATTTCAAGAAAACTATATGATTGATGGTTTAACAATGATTGAAAATATTGCCATATCAAGACTACAATACGATGAGAATGCTTTAGAGAAAGCTGAGAAATTGATGCGTAAACTTAACATACTTGATATTAAAGATAAGTATCCATACCAGGTTAGTGGTGGAGAAAGACAAAGAGCGGCTATTTGTCGAGCTTTGATTAATGAACCTAAAGTTCTATTTGCAGATGAACCCACCGCATCACTAAACCCCAAAACGGCAGAGCTTCTTATGGTTGAGTTAAAAAAGCTTAATGAAGAAGGCTATACAATTATCATGGTAACTCACTCTGTCTCAATGGCATCGTATGGTACACGACTCTTAGTTTTAAGTGATGGTAAGTTTAAGATTGATACAAAATTACCAAAAGATGACACTCATAATTATGTTCTAGCACAAGTTTCAGAATACTTATAGGTATATCTATATGAAAGAAATTAGAAAATCTATATTTTACAAGTCTGAGAAGCGAACGCTACTACTCACATTTATGTTAAGTTTTGTGGTATTCTCACTTTTCTTAATGTTCTCATTAGAATTTTCAAAGTTTAGAATTGAAGATAGGTTGGATAGTTTGAATCTAACACAAACCATATTTTTTACTGAACCAGTATCTATTCATAATCAATCTCCTGAGGATTCTACAGAAAAATGGATTGCTAAATACTCAAAAGAAAAAGGATATCGCTTAGAAACAGTACCCTTTGTACCTACAAAAGACTTAGAGATTGAAAGTCATATCGGTGATAATTATCCTGTATTAGAAGGGAAGCCATTAGATAAACTAGAAGATTTAGAGATTGCTGTTAGTAAAGAATATGCACTAACACTTGGAAAAGAACCATTAAATACAACGATTGAAGCCTATGGTGAGACTTTAAAGGTCGTCAGTATCGTAGAATATCCAAACTATGAGCTTAATTATCAACCATTAGAAACATTAAATGATGTGGGACTCTTTTCAGAAAATGCAAAAGGTAAAGCCATCTCAAATAATGATACTGTAATATTATTATCTTCGAAGATGTTTGGTGCTATAAGTCCAGATGACTTTGATGATGTTCCAGTCTATTCACAACTAAAAGTATATTATGATTCTTATAGTTTGAGTAAAGAGGAAGAACTTGTAAACTATATCAGTTCACATGCAAAAAGACTTCCAGTTTATTTTCAAGATTCAGTTTATAGAATTGATTCATTAAAGACGCTTACAAGATCAAATCCACTGCCTTTAATGTTAAAATCAACAATATCGAAGTTTGTGGTTTCAAGTATTGTCCTGAGTTCGCTTTATGCATTTTATATTCACTTGAAAAATGAATTACATGATAAAAGTAAGACTCTTGCAACACTTCATCTTGTTGGTATTTCAAAGCGTGAGATTATAAAGACGTATTTAAGTTATTTCCTAAAGATTTTTATTGCCTCACTTATCGCAACTTTTACAATCACGACAGTTTTATCTTTCATAAGTGATACATATCGATTTAATTTACGGATAACACTGTTCACCATCTTGGCATCTTTTGTCTTTTTGGTATTAGTATTTGGAATATTCTTGTTTAACTTAAGCAAGATTCTTAAAAATTCACATACATCGGTTAAATCAGGGCAACTAAGTTACATTAAGACTGGTAAGTTTACCCAATCAAGACTAATCTTAAGTATGGCTTTAAAACGCATCACAAGAACTGTAGGATTGACCATAGGTTTTGCCTTCTCAGTTGCTTTATCGATTGCAGTAGTCCTTGTATCCTTATCCAGTCTAAGTTCTATCTCTAATGTCTTTCATGAGAAGACTTTGGGACTGCATTTTGATTATTTAATCGAAAATGCGAGTGTGGATGTGTTCCTAGAATTTAAAGAAAGCGCGTATGATGTAGCTAAAGTTGAAAAGGATAATAATGTTTACTTCTTAGACTATAGTATTAATAATCCAGTGGATGATGTAACGATGGGAAGTATCATTACATTGTATGATGAGATTGAGCCTTTTGTTGAGGTTGATTTAGGTCAATACCCACCCCACCACAGTACCTTCTATGCCGAAAAAGCACCAGATCTTTATGCTCAGGTCCATCTTCTATCCAGTAAACGCTTAATGGATAAAAATGAACTTTACATTATGGATGATCCGAAAGGTCCTGTTGACAAACATTATCTATTTATGAAAGACTATCTCAATAGTTTTGAAGAAGCCTTACCTATAAGAGGCTCATTTAGTACTTTATTAGACAGAGGTTATGTTGGTTTGCTCTATCGTAAAGCGCCAATGGATTCAATAAAATCTGATAAAAGCCAAGTGCACTCATTCATCATGAATTTAGATGATACAACTAACAAAACTGAGTTTGAAGCTAAGTTAATAGAACAAGATATTGAGTTTATCAAATATGATGATGTACTTAAGGAGTTTAAAGCCTCCAATGAAAGATTAAACAAAGATACTTATGAAATATTATCTTTAATCGTTATAGCAATGCTAATTCAAGCACTGGTTAATATATCTGGAGTAATGGTCAATGTTAAACGTTACCGTAATGAAGAGGATACCTTCTATAGAAGAATTGGTATTAGAAATAAGACACTTAGAAAAGTGAATCAAATTGACGTCATGCTAAGATTTATGCTTTCGTTTATCTTTGTAATGATATTTACCGCAATCTTACTGCCTTTAGTCAATGATGGATTAAAGTTAAGTTTTGCGATTTCTTATTTACCCAGCTCACTATTCATAGAGATTATTGTAAGTAGTATTGTACTGGTGGTACTGATGTTGAATTCAATTCTTGTCGTATCAAAATATAAAAAAGAAGTATAAAAATATCCGGTTTTCTAAATAAGAAAGCCGGATATTTTTTATGTAATGATAAGGGAAATAATCATTAATATATTAAAAGCATTATGCAGTATATTTGTAATACGTATGGCAGTATAAGATTCTGCGACTGTCTTATATGCTTTTATTGCAAGGGGTATGGTGAGTAAAACAAGTAAAGATGTGGGTGGTAATAGTTTTATATAAACAAGCACGATTGTTAGGAAATAGGCACTAACAAGTAAGAAAACATACATAAAGTATCCATATGATTTACCAAAGATAACGGTAGAAGTACGAATGCCCAGTTCTTTATCACGATCATAATCTCTAATTTCATTTGACATCATCATAAGTGGAATCATAAGTGATGCTGGTAAAGCTTGAATGACTGGCTTTAGAGTCCAGACAGGGGAGAAAACCATATAAGATCCCAATACCATTAAAAAACCAACTAATATTAAAGAGAATAAAGCACCCAAACCTTTTCTTTTATAGACAAAGGGTTCTCCAGTATAGGCATAGGAGCCAAGCATTCCTACTAAACCAATCCAAAATAAGCCCATATTTTTTGTGAACATCAGGTATAAACCTATTAAACCCGTTAGTCCTAAACAAGCAAAGCTTGTGAAAAACACAGTGATATCAAACAAAGTTCTTTCATAGGAAAGATAACTATATAAGAATCAAGTAGTTTTATGAAATAGTTTGAAAATATTAT
>CAYPHX010000004.1:0-54610 GCA_964410635.1 uncultured Erysipelothrix sp.
TGATTACATTTTATCAAATAAGATTTAAGTTGTCATTTAAGAGTTCTTAAGTTTTATTTAACTTTCATAAAACTCTTGACGTAATATACCGTATTTTATGGAGTCGTAGTATTTCTTATTTAAGTACCTTACTTTTCTAATACGGGCTTCAAGTGTCATATTAAGACTTTCACCTAATCGCATCATACGCTCATTACCAGACCATGTCGTAAATCCAACATGGGGAATAGGGTGGTTTCTAAATATATAGTCTATCCATAACTTACAAGATCTTTTACCTATTTTCTGGCCCCAGTTAGATCTATCATAAATAACAATCCCAAACTCTAGCCATTGTTTAAGGCTTCCATCGGCAAAGTGGTATGATATATGACCAATAATTTTATTGTTGTAGAGTATAACAGCTTGATTGTCCTTGTTTAAGTAGTATTTAGGTGCTATTTCATTTATGAATTTGTCTTTTGTATAAACAGGATCATTAAAATAAGGGCCATTGTATTTCATCCACTCTAAATTATCGACATAGCTAACTTGATGAAGTTCTTCAAAATCTGATTCTTTAATTTTTCTTATAAATATTTCCTTGTCTTTTAAGTTCATTTATATTACCTTTAGTTCCTTCTTATCTTCTTATATTGTACCACGTGTTCAATATTAATCTCTTTTTAAGACATAAAAAGCCAACATGTGTTGGCTTTGGTTTATATTATTCTGCTTCGATTTTTGCGATTGCTTCTTTAAATTGTGGTAGGTAATCTTTATTTGCAACAAGCATTTCATTTAATAAGACTTTTGCTGTTTGTCCGTGTGTAATAAGTGGATTTACAATAAATGAGTGAAGTGCTGCATTATAGTCACCTGTAGATGCTGCTCTAATAACAAGTTCTTCCATATTTTTCATCCCTTGTAATAAACCTTTTGGTCCTGGTTTAAATCCACCCCAAGCAATTGGCTCTGGTCCATGAGATGTAATGATACTGGATACTTCAACCACTGAATCATAAGGTAAGTCTGTGATTGCCCCTTTATTCACTGTTGAAACAACCATTTCGACACGTTTATTATTGTGGATTGAGTTGATAATCTCACATGCTGCATCTGAGTAGTGTGTTCCACCACGTTGTGTTAGTTGTTCTGGTTTGTGGTCTAGTGCTGGATCTTTATAGAGTTCAAATAATTCTGTTTCTGTTCTCTTAACTGTTTCTGCACGTGTTGTATGATTCTTATAGTCTTCTAGTTGTTCTTCTAACATCTCTTCTGTGATGTAGTAGTAACGGTGATATGCACATGGTAAGAGTTGTAGATCTTTCATTTGCTCATATAAGAATTTTGTACTTGATATGTTTTGTACTGGTTGTGCTTCTTTTAAGATTTCTGACTCTGGGTTGAATAGTTTTTCAATCAGATCATCAGTTACCTCAACACCATCATGAGTCCAAACTCTGTGCCAGTGGAAGTGATTCAATCCTGCATATTTTTGGGATAGATCATCTCTTTCAAGTAATTTAGCATTGGCGTAGTTGTGTGCAATAGGAACATTACATAGTCCTACTGTTTTTTCCCATCCACCTACTTTAATTGCTGCTTCTGTTACCATTCCTGCTGGATTGGTAAAGTTTACGAGCCATGCATTAGGGCATAGTTCTTCCATATCTTTAATAATATCTAAAATAACTGGAATGGTTCTGAATGCTTTTAGGATTCCACCTGCTCCATTTGTTTCTTGACCAATCATACCGTATTTTAAAGGCATTCTTTCATCACGAATTCGTGCATCTAGGCCACCAACTCTAAATTGTGTTGTGACATAATCAGCATCTTTAAGTGCTTCACGACGATCATATGATAGTTTTACTTTCCAGTCTAAACCCGCTGCTTTAACCATGCGTTGTGCCATTGCACCAACTGTTTCCAGTTTCTCACGTCCTGATTCAATATCAACCAGCCAGATTTCATCTATTGGAATCTCTTTTTGTCTTAGGATAAATCCTTCTATTAATTCTGGTGTATAACTACTTCCACCACCGATTGTTACAATTTTAATTTTTTTACTCATGATAAAATTCCTCCTTGTTACCTTCCTTTTTATAACATTGAATATCATCTATCTCAAGTAAACATTGGCTTTTAGAAATCTCTTTCCCTTGCTTAAGCTTTGTCTTGATGGTTTATGGAAATAATTTCCTTAATCATGGTACAATAAATTAACAGAGGTGATTGGTTTGTTATTAGTTAATAAGTTGAAAAATATTGAAGGATTTTCGGAGACAGAGAAGACATTAGCTCGCTTTGTTTTAGAGAAACCATCAGATGTGATGCAGATGAATATTGAGGCTTTTTCTTCTGCTAATTTCGTTTCTAACTCAACGATTGTACGTTTTTGTCAGAAGTTGGGTTTTAAAGGTTTTTCAGACTTTAAGATAAACCTTGCTTCAGAAATTAATACTTTTACTATCTTAGAAGATAGAATTGAGGTTGATATGCCTTTTTCCAATGAAGATAGTTTTGATAGCCTCCCGAAGACATTTTTAAATCTATACTATCAAACACTGACTGATATTTACCCTCATATCAATATGAATGAGATTCAAAAGATTGCTAAGGTATTAAATAATGCAGATCTCATCTCACTTTGGGCTAAGGGTCCTTCTCTTGTGCTCGCTCAAGATTTCTATTATAAAATCAAACGTATTGGTTATGTTTCTACTATTGATCAACTTTCTGGATTTGATCATGTTGTTTCAACAAGACGTAGCCGTAATGAAGTGGCTTTAATAGTCACAACGTATGGAATCAGTGATAGTGTAAAGCATTGGTTGGAACACCATAAAAAGTTTGGCAACACAACAATTATGGTTTGTTTGAATCCCAGTTCACCTTATATTAAGCTTGCTGACCATACTGTAATACTTGATACTTTTGAGGAACGTTTGATGAAGCAAGGACACTTTGCTTCTAAAACAGCCATGTCATATATCTTAGATTTGATATATGCATCCATGTTTAAACTAGATTATAAAGAACATATTGAAATATTGAACAATGCGCGTTAAAAAAGGGTAGGCCACATAATTTGGCTTACCCTTTTTTTTTATCTATCTCCATTGAAAATAGAGTTTTTTACAATAATGTATTCTGCATTTCTAATGGCATCTAAATCTTTACCACCAGCATAAGAGATTGATGATTGTAGATCTTGTGTCATTTCAATCATTGTGTCTTCAATATTTCCTTTATGCTTAATAAGAATTTTCTTACCTTCAACATTACGTCTTTCACCTTTTTGGTGTTCTGAAGCGGAGCCATAGTACTCTTTGTACATTTCTCCATCAACTTCTACCGTTTTACCTGGTGATTCCTCATGTCCTGCGAATAGCGATCCAATCATAACCATATCTGCACCAAACTTAATTGATTTTGCGATATCTCCATGATCTCTAATTCCACCATCTGCGATAAGTGGTTTTGTGGCTGTTTCTGCACACCATGCAAGTGCTGCAAGTTGCCATCCACCTGTACCAAATCCTGTTTTCAGTTTTGTAGTACATACTTTACCAGGTCCGATTCCGACTTTAGTT
This sequence comes from uncultured Erysipelothrix sp., assembly GCA_964410635.1. Classification (GTDB taxonomy): domain Bacteria; phylum Bacillota_I; class Bacilli_A; order Erysipelotrichales; family Erysipelotrichaceae; genus Erysipelothrix. The sequence goes on from CAYPHX010000004.1 coordinate 3,579, forward strand.
GCATCAGCTCCGGCTTCTTCTAAGTCCCTGACTGCATCTGGTGTTGCGACGTTTCCCGCAATAACAAATGTTTCAGGCATATGTTTTTTAATGTGTTTAATCATATTAATTACAGATATTGCATGACCATGCGCGATATCGATGGTTACATAATCTGGTATATTATTTGTTTCTTTTAAGTGGAGAACAAAGTCATATTCTGCTTCTTTTACACCTACTGATATAGATGCAATAAGTCCTCGCTTGTGCATATCTTTAATAAAGCCTTCGCGACTTTCTTCATGAAAACGGTGCATAACGTAAAAGTATCCGTTTTCTGCTAACCAAATTGAGAGCTCTTCGTCTAAGATTGTTTCCATGTTTGCTGGAACAATAGGCATTTTAAATTCATGCTTTCCAAATTTAATGCTTGTATCACACTCACTTCTTGAGTTAACAATACACATTTGTGGTATCAATTGAATGTCTTCATAATCAAATATTTTCATCTTTTCCTCCTTGAAACCTTAGCTATAATACGAAATATACGAACCTTTGTAAAGGTTTATAACCTAAGTTATACACTATATTTTTTTAATCCAAGTAAAAGACAGCATCGCTGTCTAGTTTTTTAATTCTTGGTATGAGTTATATAAATCATTTTTTGAATATTTGTATTCTTTAGCAACCTTGGAGATTGATCTGGATGGTGAGTTTCCATTGAGTATCTCTTGTTCCACTTTATGGAGTAAGGTTTCTATTGAAACAATCTCTTCCTGTGTTTTTCCTTCTAATACTAAAACAAATTCTCCTTTTAGAGTCGGAGGGTTTTCTATGATTGACTTTAGGTCTGTTCGAATGAATTCTTCATGCATTTTTGTAATTTCTCGAGCCAAAGTAATTTGTCTGTTTCCAAGTATATCGAAGAGGTGTTGCATTGTTCTTTCAACCTTGTGCACTGATAGGTAGAAGATCGTTGTGTGCTTGATATCTTTTATAGATTCTATTTGATGTTTAATTGCGGAATCTTTAGACTCTAAAAAGCCCATAAAACTGAATGGTTGTGTTACAAGTCCTGATGCAACCAGTGCATTTAAAAATGCGCTACTGCCTGAGAGTGGTATCACATTGTATCCCTCAGCGATAACTGTTGTCACCAGGGTTTGTCCTGGATCTGATATCAGTGGATATCCTGCATCACTGACTAATGCAACATTTTTATTGTTTTCTAAATATTTTAGAATATTATTTGTACTCTCTTTTTCATTATGTAAATGGTAGCTTGTTGTTTTAGTTTTAATATTAAAATGACTTAATAATTTTTGTGTAACGCGTGTATCTTCGGCAGCGATAATATCGACTTCTTGTAATATCTCGAGTGCTCTTGGTGTCATTTCACTTAAGTTTCCAATTGGTGTTGGAACAATATAAAGACTGGCTTTCTCATTTTGAAAGCTTTTTTGTATTTTCATGTGGATTCTCCTTTGATTTCTTCTAAGGGAACATAAAGCCTGTTTTCGTTATTCGATAGTAAAACTTTTCTTGAGATACAATTAAAATCTACGACTGTATATTCTTGGTTTTTGTAGTTTATTTTCGATTTTATTCTTGGAAAGTCTTTTTTACATTCTAAGTAGACATCATTCTCAAAGGCTAAGCAGCATTTCAAACTGCCACAGCTGCCTGTTAAGGCTTCGTTATTGAGTGGTATCATTTGACTTCTTGCCATATTAATTGTGATGCTTTCGAATTTCCTTTTAAAACCACAGCATGCTGACCTACCACAAGCTCCAAGACATCCAATCTTTTTTGCGTAATCTCTTGCACCCAATTGTTTTAATTCAATTCTTGTCTTTAAATCTTGAGATAAATCTCTGAGCAAGCTTCTAAAATCTATTCTACTTTCTGCAAGGTAATTAATGAATACTTTTGATCTGTCTAAATTGTAGTGCACAGAAAGAACATTCATGTTTAATTTATGTTCTTTAATACGCAGCGATGTTTGTGTCATTGCGCTATCAGCCAATGCGATATTGTCCCAATAGTCGTTTCTATCTCGTTGTGTTGCTTCTGAAAGTATGGTGCCCATACTTTGCATTGGATGCATCTCTTTTGTGATGCGTCCTAACTCGACTCCACGATTTGAACTTACTAAAACATCTGTTGCGATTTCGTATGTCTTATTTGTTTCAAAGACATCTACAAATTCTGTTCCTTTTAGCTTAACCAAATAGTAATACATTATTACTCCCCCTTGTTTAGTTCATAAACAAATTGATCAATCAGCATACTGGTTATAACACCGGGTCTGATACGGTCTTTTATTTTGACACTTGTGCGTAATAAATCCATATCTTTAAAGCTGATTTGTATTGCATCATCCATTCCTTGTAGTGAATATGTTATTTCATGAAGTTCACATAACCACTTCATGGCTTCCAAATTATACTTATGATTTTTAATTCCATCTACTTGTAGTTTAATTCCTGCTTCAACATACTTTTTTCTTTGATAGAGTTTTTTCATATCATGGAATGTATCAAGTACTTGGTGAAACATTTTATCATCATGTATTTCTATCGCTTCCTCAAATGATGTAGCGATATAGGATAAAACTTTAGCATTATATGGATCAATCCCATCTTCCAATAATTTTGTTTCTAGTATCTTCTTATCAACGGATTGTAGATTGAGTATGAGACAACGTGATTTGATAGTTTCTAATACATTGTTGATATTTGATGTTGTTAGAATGGCCACGATATTCGATTCTGGTTCTTCTAAGAATTTAAGAAAGCTGTTCATTGCTTGATGTGAGGCATTATCAACATCTTCTATGACATAAACCTTATGTTTTACATTCTCTAAACTTGTTTGAATAAAACGGGTTTTAATGTTCATAACGTCTTCTTTTTTTATGGATTTATCTTGTCCTGAAATAAAGACAAAGTCTCCATGGTTATGATTTATAACTTTTAGGCATGCTTCGCACTGACCACAAGCTTTATCTGTATATTGTGTACAAAATAAACTTTGAGTCATATACTCTGCAAGTTTTCTTGTTTCACTTTCTCCTACTAATAAATAGGCATGCGAAACACGTCCTGATTGGATTTGCTTATCAAATAAGTTAAGGATCCTGGGTTGTGTTTGACTAAGTTGCATGATTCATTCTACTTTCAATATGTTTAATTATTTCATCTGATACTTCTTTGATGCTTTGTGTTCCATCAACAACAATAATTCTTGGATTATCTTTAATAATCATTTGGTAACCGTCGTATACTCTTTGGAAAAATGCATCACCTGCAGTTTCAAGTCTGTCTAATTCATCTCTTGTATTCATTCTGCTTAATCCTGTTTGAATATCGACATCTAAGAAAAATGTCATATCTGGCATATGCTGATCGATTGCGAATAGATTAATATCGCGAACGGCTTCTGCACCAATCTCTCTTCCATAGCCTTGATAAGCAATTGAACTATCCACGAAGCGATCACATAGGACCATCTTTCCTGATTCAAGTGCTGGTAATATTTTCTCAACTAAGTGTTGACGTCTGCTTGCTGCATATAGTAATGCTTCTGTTCTGTCATCCATTGTGTCATGTTCAACATCCAAAATGAGATCTCTTATTTTCTCTGCAATCTTATTTCCACCGGGTTCTCGGGTTAAAATTAAGTCTAATTTTTTATTTTCAAAATGTTTATGTACTTCCTGAATGATCGTGCTTTTTCCGCTACCATCTATTCCTTCAAAACTTATAAATAAACCTTTCATATTGTCTCCTGTCTTATATTAAGGTTCTTTTATGAAACCTGTTTGTTATTTTGGAAAACAACACCCAGCGAGCTTGATGTTGTATTTTCGTTATTTCTATCTTTATTATAGTATATTTTGATGCTTTATTATAGCGTAATTAAAAAAGGGCTTGTGCGCCCTTTGAATTCTTATTCTTTTGCTTTAGGTAGACTGAAAACTTGTTCTTCTGATTTTGACATTAAGTGTTTCCCACGTGCATAGTTTTGTACGTAGTTTGAGTCATTCAGTTTCACTTTTAAAGATTCGAGTTCTTTATTTTCTTCTTCTAAAGTCTTAATCTCTTTTTCAATTAAAACTAAATCTTCTTTCGTTTTAGAAGAGCGCATGACTTCCCCAACTGCTTCTTTAAGAATAAGGCCTGATGTAATTAAGAAAAATACAGTCAGTAAGTTAATTAAACCTTTTCTTAAGGTAAATCTTCTTTTTTTCAACGACATAGAATCGCTCCTAACTTTTTAAATCATACTAATTGTACTATTTTTGTAAATCTTTGCAAGTTTTGACACATAGATTTCATCTTAGTCTAATTCTGATACGTGCTTATCAAATATTAATTCATAGTATGATGGCGCATCTTTTCTCATTGTTTCACTCATATATTCAACCTTGAGTCGAATATGTCTGTGTTCAAATCTTATCTCTATAATATCCCCAATTTGAACATCACTGGATGGTTTAGCGAGTCTATCGTTAATAAAAACACGTTCATCATCTGCTAGTTTTTTTGCAACTTGTCTTCTTTTTATTACTTTTGATACTTTTAGGTATTTATCTAAGCGCATATTATGCTCCTTTTTCTTTTACATTTTCCAAAATAAATAGGACATCTTCAAACCAGTAGTCATAAAGTGGTATGTCGAGTGATATCATTTTATTTAAGTATTTTATTTTTATGTCGTGTGATTTCTCACTGACAATTTCAAATAATTGTGTTCCGTCCATGTTGTTACTGTATGCTTCGGTAAATTTGAGTTCCACAAAATTATTCTTTTCTTTGAAACTTTCGATGCGTTCGTCTTCCAAGAAGATTTCTAATCGTTTTTTCTCCATCAACATATCTACTGCATTGGGTAATTTTCCATAGCGGTCTTTTAATTCTTCTAACATAGAACTTAATTGACTTACAGTTTTTATTTGGTTGATTTCTTGGTATAAATCAAGTTTCTCTTGATCATCAGTTGTAAATTTATCCGGTAGATAACCTTCAATATTTAAGTTTAATGTTGGTTTTTCTTCAACAACTTCTTTTCCTTGTCTTTGGTCTATTGCCTCTTTTAAGAGTTCTACATAGAGTTCAATACCAATGGAATCGATGAATCCAGATTGATTACCGCCCAATAGTTCTCCTGCACCACGAATTGTTAAGTCTCGCATCGCAATCTTATAACCACTTCCAAGTTGTGTAAATTCCTTGATAGCTTGAAGTCTTTTACTTGCGACTTCTGTTAAGTTTTTCTTATGCGGAACTAGAAAGTATGCATAGGCTAAACGGTCACTTCTTCCAACGCGTCCTTTAATCTGGTATAGCTGTGATAGTCCAAATCTGTGGGCATTATCAACGATGATTGTATTTGCATTTGGAATATCAATACCTGTTTCGATAATCGTTGTTGTAACAAGAACATTGATTTCTTTGTTGATAAATCGAAGCATAACATCTTCAATCTCGTCTTTGTCCATTTGTCCATGAACTACGCCAACTCTTGCATTGGGTACTCCCATTTGAATTTGAGTTGCGATTGTATATATTTGGTCTACATTATTAAATAGGTAAAATGCTTGTCCATCCCTATTTATTTCTTTCGATATGACATCATATGTTGTTTTCTCATTTTTTTCAATTACATAAGTCATTACCGGAAGTCTGTTTGATGGTGGTGTGTTGAGTTGAGATAAGGATCTTATTCCAATTAAGGACATTTGAAGTGTTCTTGGTATGGGGGTTGCTGAAAGTGAGAGAACATCAATGTTAACTTTATACTCTTTAATCTTTTCTTTATGTTGAACCCCAAATCTTTGTTCCTCGTCAATTACAAGTAAACCCAGGTCATGTGGCTTCACATCTTGTGATAAAACGCGATGCGTTCCTATTAATATGTCCACTTGCCCTGCTTTAAAGCGCCTGATGATGTCTTTTTGCTTTGTAGGTGTTACGAACCTATTTAAAACTTCCACCGTAACAGGGTAGTTCTTAAAGCGTTCTTTGAACGTTTTATGGTGCTGTGATGAGAGAATTGTTGTAGGACATAGAAAAATCACTTGTTTTTCATCCACTACTGCTTTAAATGCTGCTCTTATAGCGACTTCTGTTTTACCAAAACCAACATCTCCTATGAGAAGTCTGTCCATTGGTGTTTCAGATTCCATATCTCTTTTTATTTCTTCTATTGCGGATTTTTGATCAGGTGTTAAGTCATACTTAAAATCTTTTTCAAAATTTATCTGATATTCCGTGTCTTTTTTAAATGCATAGCCTTTTGATTTTGACCTGTCTGTGTATAGTTGAATCAAGTGGTCTGCAATATCATTTATGTTCTCTTTAATTCTTTCTTGATTTTTACGCCAAGTACTGGTTCCCAGTTTACTTAATCTTACTGCGACAGCTTCTGAAGAAATATATTTTCTTACAAGATTAAACTGTTCTAATGGGACAAAGAGTTCATCTCCATCACGATACTGAATGCGCATGAAATCTTTTTGTATGCCTTGTATTTCTTTTGTAGAAATACCCATATATTTTCCGATACCGTATTGTCTGTGGACAACATAGTCGAATGTATCCAGTTCGTTGAGTCTGTGAAGACTCTCTGATTGGAAAAACTTTGCATCATATCTAAACTTTTTGAATGTGTACTCAAAGAGTTCTTTTTTAGAATAGATTGTAGTATTAATATCTTCTAAAATAAATCCTTCATCAAGATCTTGCAGAATTAAGTAGATTCCTGGTGCTTCTTGATTATCGTATAGTGCATATCGAATGTTTTGATTAATTAAGCTCTCTGTTATAGATTCATAACGATCGGCATCAACTGCAATGATAATGCGTTGTGTTTTGGCTTCGTTTTTCATCACCTTTAATGTCGCATTTAAATCATGAGATATAATGTTTGATTTATGCCATTTAAGTCTTAATTCATTATCATTTTCATACTCATTTGTATGAATTGCTTTGAAGTTTTCAAGTTTATCACTTTTTTCATAGAGATCATAGTTTAAAAGCAGCTGATTCTCTTCATGTTTTTCTTGAATAAAATCAACCATATCTAAATACGATTCTTGTGTATTTCTGATAACTGCTTCAATGGGTGAGATGATCGTCGTGCTTTCTTTTTGATAATCTAAGATCGTAGCAAAGTCATCCCAATATCCAAGGAATGGATATAAAGTATCATCATATTGCATATGTTTTAGAAGATCTAAGCCCATATAGATTGATTCTTGTGTTTCTATATTGGAATTTTGTAGGTCTGGTTCTATATTTACGACAATATTCTCATAATCTGTCGTGCTTAATAATACTTCGCTTGCGAATATGATATCTGTTTCACTTATTGATTCAATTGATCTTTGTGTATCGATATCAAAAGTTCTTAGACTGTCAATTTCTATATCAAAGAATTCAATTCTTAGGGGATTATCATTTTGAATTGAGTAAACATCGCATATTCCACCCCTGAGTGCATAAGTAAAAGGATGTTCGACATATTTAACGCGAGAATATCCCATAGCTTCTAATTTCATCACAAGATCTTTTGGTGAGATTTCTTGTCCGACTTTTAGATTTAATATATTGTCTTGTAGGACTTGTTTAGGACTTATTTTTCTTAATGCAGAACTTGCGGATATAATACAGATGTCAAAATCACCTTTGATAATTTCGTAGAGTGCATTAATACGGTTATATTTTAGATGATTGGAGCTTACGATAGCTTCAATTCTTAGGGATTCTTCATATGTATAAGTTATAATTTTTAAATCATTATCAAAACTTAAAAGACTGTTCTTAAGTCTTTGAACTTGTGTATCGTTCTCCTTCACGACAAAAAGTGGTGCCTTGTTTTGAAGGTGGGCACCATATAAGAGTAAACTCTCTTGTGTCTCACTGAGGTGAGCTGCGAGTTCCTTTTGCGTGAGAAAGTGTTTTACTTCTTCATTATTTTTAAGATAGTCTTTAAGTAGTTTCATGTTTAGTTGTATGTGTTCATTAAATCTTTGAGTGATTTATTATCAATATAATCCATAATACAATCACTGGCTTGATCAATGGGTGTATCTTTGTCTAGTTTACCCAGTACATAGTCTGCAGTTGATATGAGCTTGTTATTGCCTATACCTACTTTAAGTCTTAAGAATTTATTTGTTCCCAATCGATCAATAATGTTTTGAACACCCTTTTGTCCTCCAGATGATCCTTTTTCTCTTAATCTTATTTTACCAATTTCTAAGTCTAAGTCATCTGTTATGACAATAATATCTTCTTCATCTAAATTGTAGTAGTTTAATATTTCTTGGACACTTTCGCCTGATAAGTTCATGTATGTTTGTGGTTTTACCAGTAAAACTTTTTCTCCTGCTACAAATGTTTCACACATTAGTGCTTTGAATTTTCTTGTGGTAAATTTTAATCCCAAACGGTCTGCCACTTTATCAATGACTAAGAATCCGACGTTGTGTCTTGTTTTTTCGTATTGTTTTCCTGGGTTTCCCAGTCCTATTATTACTTTCATTTGTTTATCTTCCTTTAAAAAAAGAATAAGGAGTCCTTATTCTTTATTTGCATCATAAATAATTTTTAAGTGTCGTTTGCGTCCTGTGTCTTCACTGATTGTTTTAACATTTGGCATGTTAGTCAGTTCTTGATGGATGACACGTCTTTCATCATTTGGCATTGGGTCAAGTGATGCATCAATCTTTGTACGCTTTACTTTCTTAGCGACACTGCGTGCGAGTGCACGAAGTCTTTGGTAACGTTCTTGTTTATAGTTGTTAATATCAACAAATACATAGAATCTACGTTTAAATTTAGAGTTTACTACTTGGCGAATAAGTGTATTAAGACCTTGTAGTGTTTGTCCATTTTTACCAATAAGAATTCCATTATTATCCGCATTTAAGTTTATGTTTAAATTACTTCTTGTAAGTTCAGAGCTTATTTCTACTTCTAAACCTAAGCCTAAAAAGAAATTTCCAAGATATTCTTCTACAAAGTTCGTAACATCTTTAGGAGCGAATGCTTCAACGCTAACTGAAGCACCGAATCCCAGGAAACCTGTACTCTCTTCAATGACATAGTAAGTTATTTCTTCTACTGCAACATCTTTTTCCTTTGCAATAGCCGCTAAAACATTGTCTAATGTTTTTCCAGTATATACGTTCATCATATCCTCCTTAAATTATATTATTTCTTTGAGTGGAAGATTTCTACATAGAGTGAAGAAACCAAACGAGATAGTGAGGAAATTCCCCAATAAACACTCATACCAACATTCCAGCTGAATGCCAGTACTGTAATCATACCTAATGAAAAGATCATCATTGTTTGAGGATTAGGTCCTTGTTGTTCAACTTTAGGTCCTTTTCTCATTTTACGTTTTTGTAAGTATTGTGGTAGGAACATGGATGCTGCTTGTGAGATTACCATGACTACGAATATTGTGATATAAACAACGTTCCCTGTTGCGAAACCTTCTTTTGGTGTTCCCTTGAATGATTGTCCAAGAAATGTACCATTAATAAGTAGATCTGCACGTTGTACAGCTTGATAAACTGCAATAATAACTGGGAATTGTAATAGTGTTGGTAATAATGATCCCATCATATTAATATCGTGTTTTTCATAAAGCTTTTGGATTTCTGTTGCTTCCATCATTTGTGCTTGTTTATCTTCACGACTGCGGTATTTTTCTTTAATTCTGTTTACTTCTGGTTGAAGTGCAGTCATTTGCTGTTGTTGAATTGTTGATTTAATTGTTGATGGTAATTTTAACAAGTCAATAATAATTGTAACGACAATAATTGACCAGAAGGCACCAACTTTTGATGCTGCAAGGTTAAACATTTGAGCAATTGGCCAAACGATAAATATTGCGAACCATCCGTATCCTTCTTTTTTCCATGGGAATGGATCATTTAAGCGAATGATATATTGATCCATAACTTCTCTTGTATTAGGATCGATAACATTCTTACAACCTACGAGTAATAACATTAACCCTGCTAAGATTAATATCTTCTTGTGTTTTTTTACAAATTTCTTCATTTCTTGTCTCCTTGACTTATTCCACGCGTCTTTTACATTTTAACTTGTTTCAACAAGTTTTCCAAGTCTTTTCTATTTTCTTCAAAGCTTGCGTTTAAATAAGTCCGCTTAGCCATAATAATTAAGTCTTTATTTTTATTTTTTAATTCTAAAGGCCTGATAATTTCTCGAATTTGCCTTTTAACTTTATTTCTTACAACTGCATTTCCTGTCTTCTTTGGAACTGCAATCCCTATGCGCGCATGCGCTTCTTGTTTGTCTTTCGTATAAACGACAAAACTTTTTGAACCTCTGAATTTCTTGTTTCCTAAGATACTTTGAAAATCTTCGTTTCTTTTTATTCTATATATCTTCTTCATAATGACAAAAAAGTCACCCGTGGGGGTGACTAATTAAGCTGACAACTTACTTCTACCTTTAGATCTACGGCGTGCTAGAACACGGCGTCCACCCACTGTTTTCATACGGGCTCTAAAACCATGGACCTTTTGGCGTTTTCGTTTGCTCGGTTGATACGTTCTCTTCATAGAAAACCACCTCCAGTTCTATTACATTTATACGAGAGCAAATGCTTTCTAACTATATAGCAATTTAATTTCAATGTCAATTATTAATGACTTTGTTTTTCATTTATTTTCAAATCGCTCTGAATTTACACACGAATAAGCCGTTTGATCTCTTATAATGTGGCTTTTTGAAGATAAATTACTCCACAGTACCTTAATTTGGGTCTTTTTGTAGCTAAACACTGTGGATAACTTGGAATAAGCTTGATATATATGAAGCTTTTTTAGTGTTTTATGTCTTTTTAGTATGTTATTACCACAAATGTTGATAACTTTTGATTATTTTTGTATAAAAATACTCCCCACAGGCTTATCCATATGTTTTTTTCTATTGGGAAAGTGTTTATGTGGATATGTTGATAATCTGATTATAGCATTTAAACAAGCCGTTTTACAGTGTTGATACTTTGTTGGTTTCTTTAGTTATCCACATCGTTATCCCCATTTCCCACATACGTTGACAACCCATAATACTTTCCACTTTCTTTCCCCATTGAAAAGTTGTGGATAACTGTGGAAAAGTGTTGTTTGTCCACTGTTTATGTACTGATTTACATGTTGAGGGTGTGGATAACTTATTTACATCGTCTTTTTCATTTGATATCTAGCCTTTTTTTGATATTATATGTACACAAAGGAGGTTAAAATGACAACATTTAATTTAGAATTAGAAAACTTATGGTTAGAAGTCAAAAGTTTGATAAAAAAAGAAGCATATTTTGACGATACCATTTACGAAACCTACTTTCACAAGACGCGCCTTAAAAATTTAGATGGCAATACCGCAGTTGTGAGTGTAGAAAGTTTCTTTCAACAAATGATCTTGTCTGGTGAAGCCTCTGTGATATCTAGAACATTAGGTAATATCTTAAACATTGATGGGATGGATTGTGAAATAATCTTAGAATCTGGTCCCACAGATCTTGAACGCTTTAAGCCACAGCCTGTAGTACAACCCGTCATTACAGATGATGGGATTATGTCTACACATACATTTAAGAATTTCGTTGTTGGTACAAGTAATCGTGAAAGTCATGCTGCTGCAGTGGGGGCTGCTCATAAACCAGGTCAATATTTTACACCATTATTTATATATGGTAATTCAGGACTTGGTAAGACACACTTACTCCATTCAATTGGTAACTTTATTAAAGAGAAGAACGCAGATGCGAAGGTTCTCTATATATCCAGTTCGGATTTTGTTAAATATGTAGCAAAATCAATTCAAAATGGTGTAATTGAAGATTTCAAAGATCAAATGAATAATTTGGACGTGCTACTAATTGATGATATTCAATTTATTGCAGGTAAGGAAAAATCACATGAGATATTTTTCCATATCTTTAATGAATTGGTTAACAACAGAAAACAGATAGTTATTACAAGTGATCGTTTACCTACAGATATCAAAGGCTTAGAGGATCGTCTAATCAGTCGCTTCTCATCAGGTTTATCTGTTGGTGTTGATACACCAGAATTCGAAACAGCTTTAGCTATTCTCTATATGAAGATTAGAAACCAGAGTATGGATGAAGATTCATTCTCAGAAGAGGCTTTAACTTATATTGCTACAAACTTCTCTAAAGATGTTAGACAACTAGAAGGTGCACTCAATCGATTATTGTTCTTTTCTATTAATGCTCAAGAAACAGGTGCTATTTCATTGAATACAGCAATGGATGCATTTAAAGGAGATCATCAACCACCGACGGAAGTTGATCCAAAATCGATTAAGAAAGTTGTTGCAGATTATTACGGTTTAACTGTGACGCAACTCACGGGTAAGTCTCGAACTAAACCCATCGCAAATGCAAGACATATTGCAATATTCCTAACAAGGAAACATTTAGACCTTTCTTACAGTAAGATTGGTGAAGAGTATGGTCGTCGAGATCATTCAACTATTATAAGTGCATGCGATAAAATTGAGAATGGAATTAAGATTAATGAGCTTCTGGCTTCAGCAATCAAAGAATTAGAAGCAAAGTTGAGTATTTAATAAAAGCAGGCTTAAATAAGCTTGCTTTTTCTCTTTTTATACCACTATATTGGCTTGAAATGTGGTATAATTATCATAGTATGTATAAGGAATATAACTACAGAAAACATGCATATTTTGAATTTCATCACTTTTTGACAAATTCAGATATCCACAAAATTATCCCAAGCTTATCCACAGGAAAATACTGTTAAAAGATGGCTTGAATACTATGTTTTATGGAGTTATCCACTTATCCACACGACTAATAGTAATAAAGACACTTTAAATTATAAGAAATAACAGGGAGGCAATATGAAATTTTCTATTTATAAAAATGTATTTCTTAAAGCATTAAATTCAGTAGGGGCAGCTGCTTCAGTGCATTCACCTTTACCAATCCTTTCAGGGATTAAACTCAGTGCTAGAGAAGATGGACTTTGGTTACTTGCAAGTGATACGAATATCACAATACAAGAAAAGATCGAGGTTAATGAAGACACAAAATTAGATATTGAAAAATATGGGGAAGTTGTTTTAGATTCAAGATATATTTCTGAAGCTGTTCGTAAGTTAGATAGTATGTATGTTAACTTTACAATTATTGATGGTGCACTTTGCTTAATCAGTGGTAACAATGCAGAGTATGAAATTAATGGTATTAGTGCCAATGAGTTTCCAGACATTGATTTAACAAAAGCTGAAAAAACATTTACTATTTCAGCTTATAAACTAAGAGAGATTATTAACCAAACAGCATTCGCAAGTGCAAGCAGTGAAGAAAGACCAATTTTCACAGGTGTAAACTTTATCCTTGATGGCAATACTTTAAATGCAGTAGCTACAAACTCATACCGTTTGGCTAAGAAGACTGTAACTTTGGATATTGAAAATGATTTTAATATCACAGTTCCTGCTTCAAATTTAAATGAGGTTGTTAAAGCAATCGATAGCAATATTGATATTGAGATTGCTGTATCAAATAAAGTTATTCAATTTTACATTGGCGATAAATTAATTCAATCAAGACTTGTCGATGGACTGTTCCCAGATATTAATCGTTTAATACCTAATGAATTTGCTTATGAACTGACCGTTAATACATCAGAATTAATTTCTTCAATTGACCGTTCAAGTTTCTTAAAATCAGATGGTTATTGGAATGTTCGTTTAGAAGTGAATAATAATGAGGTTTCAATCTCATCTAAAGCACAAGAAATCGGATCATCCCATGAAACATTCTCACCTGTTGATTATAAAGGTGGAAATTTTAAAATATCATTCAGTGGACGCTATATGATAGAAGCATTGCGCTCATTTAGAACAGATGTAGTTAAAATATTATTTGTTGGTGAAATGCAAGCATTCATCTTAGTGAATCCAAATGACGAATCTGTCATACAATTGGTCTTACCAGTAAGAACTTTTGATTAATTAGACTTATTAAACAACCCAACTCATTACAGGGTTGTTTTTTAATGCTTAAATTTCAAAATTAAACACTTTCATGCATAAAGTACTAGAAAATTAGAAAGACGCATAGAATCGCTTTAAAACGTGTCAAAACGTGATTATTTTGTCATTTTATGGTATAATATAAAAGGAAATGAAGGTAGATATTCATGAATGAAAAACAATATGTAATGAACTTAGGACAATTTCTAAAATATGCTGATTATGTTAGCTCAGGTGGCGAAGCAAAGCATTTAATTCATACATTTGATATTAAAGTTAATGGTCAAGAAGACAATCGAAGAGGAAGAAAACTTTACAGTGGTGATCAAGTCGAAATCGATGGAGATGTTTATACACTAGCGTATGAAGATCACATCGATTAATTTACGTAATTTTCGAAATATAGAAAGTTTAGACTTAGACTTTCATCCCCATCTCAATATATTTGTAGGAGATAATGGTCAAGGAAAAACTAATATACTCGAATCAATTACTTATTTATCATCCGGAAGATCATTTAGAGTTTCACAAGACTTATTAATGATTCAAGACGGAAAAGATCATGCAAAAATAGACAGTAACTTTGATAATAAGCACAACATTTCAGTTGTCTTATCCAATCAAGGGAAGTATATGATGCATAATCAAATAAACATTACAAAACTCAGTGACTTTATTGGTATTTGTAATGTCGTTTTATTTAATCCTGATGATTTACAATTTTACACTCAGGCACCACGTAAACGAAGAAGAGAGGTAGATTATGAACTTGGTAAAAGTTCTAAAACATACCTTCAAAATTTACTTAAAGTAAATCGATTAGTTCAAGACCGTAACGCATTCTTAAAAAGTAATGTAGATGACACAGTATACCTGGAAGTCATTGACCAACAAATCGTTCAACTTTCAGAATATTTAATTCACACAAGATATGAATTTACACAATTTATATCCAGCAAAATCGAAAAATACTATAACTTATTCTCAAATACTAACAATAAGTTAAAATTTGAATACGAAGCATCAATTGATCTCAAAAGTGATAACTATAAGTCAGCTCTTCTTCAGAAAATGAAAGAGAGCCTTAGAAGAGATAAAGATTTCAAAATGACACACGTTGGAATCCATCGAGACGATTTCGTCTTTAAGATTGATGATGTTCCTGTGATCCAACGCATGTCACAAGGACAAAGGCGCATGCTAATGATTGCATTTAAATTATCAATTATTGATTGGTTTATTGAGCATGATGGTGTGATGCCTATATTCTGTATGGATGATTTATTCTTTGAATTAGATGCAAGTAAACGAAAACTTGTACTTGATAATTTAAATGAGTCACTCCAGATATTTATCACAACTACAGATTTAGATTTTATTCAAACAAATAAAGACAAACATATATTCGAAATACAAAGCGGAAAAGCAACAAGGAGGCTTTAATTTATGAACAATAAAGTAGAACATTCTTATACATCTGATGATATTCAGGTTCTAGAGGGTCTAGAGGCCGTAAGAAAACGACCTGGTATGTATATTGGTACAACCTCATCGCGTGGATTACACCACTTAGTCTGGGAAATTGTCGATAATGCAATTGACGAAGCACTTGCAGGACATGCAGATGAGATTACAGTCACACTTGAAAAGGGAAGTGTTATCAGTGTCCGTGATAATGGACGTGGTATTCCAGTTGGAATCCATGAAAAAACTGGAACTTCAACAGCAGAAACAATCTTTACAGTACTCCATGCCGGAGGTAAATTCGGTGGTGGTGCCTATAAGGTATCCGGAGGACTTCACGGTGTTGGTGGTGCAGTAGTTAACGCACTGGCAGAATACATGGAAGTATTTGTTTACCGCGAAAATACAGAATACTACTTACGTTTTGAAAACGGCGGTAATATTGCAGAATCACTACACGAAGTAGGAACTACAGATCAACAAGGTACACTGGTTAGATTTAAACCAGATATTGAAATTTTTGAAGAAGGTATTGAATTCTCACATGATATCCTTCGTGATCGTTTAAGACAGTTAGCATTCTTAAATAAAGATATTAAGATTATCTTTATTGATAAAAACTTAGAAGAAGATAAACAAGAACAAGTATTCCATTATGCCGGTGGTATTAAAGAATACGTTCAATTTATTAATAAAAATAAAAATCCAATTCATGAAGAAATTCTTTATGGTGAGGAAGAAGAAGAGGAAATCATCGTTGAAATTGCAATGCAATATAACGATAGTTTCGCAGCAGGACTTTATTCATTCTGTAATAACATTAATACACAAGAAGGTGGAACTCATGAAGATGGATTCAGACTTGCCTTGACCCGTGTTATTAATAACTACGCAAGAGAACATAATCTGCTTAAGAAAGAAGAAGAAAACTTCTTAGGTGATGATGTTAGAGAAGGTCTAACAGCCATCATTTCAGTAAAACACCCTGATCCACAGTATGAGGGACAAACAAAAACAAAACTTGGAAACTCAGAAGTACGCCGTATCGTTTCTAGCGCATTTGGTTCAATATTTGAACGTTACTTACTAGAACACCCAGATGCAGCTAAAATCATTGTAGAAAAGGCTGTAATAGCCTCAAAAGCAAGAGTTGCTGCAAAGAATGCACGTGAACTCACAAGACGTAAGGGTGCACTTGAAGTATCATCACTACCAGGTAAACTAGCTGACTGTTCAAGTCGCGATGCCACTGAGAGTGAAATATTCATTGTAGAGGGTGACTCTGCGGGTGGAAGTGCGAAGCAAGGTAGAGATTCAAGAATTCAAGCAATCTTACCACTTCGAGGTAAAATTCTAAACGTAGAGAAAGCAAGACTCCATAGAATATTTGATAACCAAGAAATTAGAATGATGATTACAGCATTTGGTACAGGTGTAGCAGATGAAATGAACCTAGAAAAACTACGTTATCATAAAATAGTAATTATGACTGACGCGGACGTCGATGGGGCACATATTAGAACATTACTTCTAACATTCTTCTATAGATTCCTAAGACCACTTGTAGAAAATGGTCACATCTATATTGCACAACCACCACTTTACAAAATCTCAAGAGGACGTAAAGAAGCTTATGCATATGATGATGAGCAATTAGAAGAATTCAAAAAAGACTTTGGCGAAAGATTCGATGTCCAACGCTATAAAGGTCTTGGAGAGATGAATCCAGAACAACTTTGGGAAACAACAATGGATCCTGAAACACGTGTATTAATTAAAGTAGAAATTGAAGATGCTATGGTTGCAGATGAAGTTTTCGAAACATTAATGGGCGATGAAGTAACACCAAGACGCGAATTTATATTAGAAAACGCACAATTTGTAACTGATCTAGATTACTAGGAGGCAAAATGGAAAATAATACAACAGATAAAATAAAACTTATTAACATTGCAGATGAAATGAAGAAATCCTTCCTCTCATACTCAATGTCAGTTATTGTTTCACGTGCCCTACCTGATGTACGTGATGGACTAAAACCTGTACACCGACGTATTTTATACGCGATGCACGATTTAGGAATTACAGCAGACAAATCATACAAAAAATCCGCAAGAATCGTCGGGGATGTATTGGGTAAGTATCACCCTCACTCTGACTTATCAGTTTATGATGCTATGGTTAGAATGGCACAAGACTTCTCATATCGTTATATGTTAGTCGATGGCCATGGTAACTTTGGTTCAATTGATGGTGATGGCGCAGCGGCAATGCGTTATACAGAGGCAAGAATGTCAAAGTTATCTATGGAAATACTACGCGATATCCGTAAAGAAACAGTAGACTTTGAGCCAAACTATAGTGAAGAAGAAATGGAACCATCCGTTATGCCTTCACGCTTCCCAAACCTTCTAGTTAATGGAGCATCCGGGATTGCAGTAGGGATGGCAACGAACATTCCACCTCACAATTTAGGTGAAATTATCTCAGGATTGGTTGCATATATTGACAATAGAGACATTACAGTAAAAGAACTCATGGAAGAATATATATTCGGACCTGACTTCCCAACTGGAACTTATATTTTGGGTAGAGCAGGAATCAAATCCGCCTATGAAACAGGCCGTGGTTCAATTGTAATGCGTGCCAAAATAGAAACGCAAGAAATGCAAAATGGACGCAGTCGTCTCGTAGTTACAGAGATACCTTACCAGGTTAATAAAGCGAAACTTGTCGAAAGAATCGCAGTACTTGTAAGAGAAAAAGAAATCGAAGGTATTACTGATTTAAGAGACGAATCAAACCGTGAAGGAATGAAAATTGTCATCGAATTAAGACGCGATGTTCAACCAGAAGTTATTTTAAATCAACTCTATAGAATGACAGCACTTCAATCTAGCTTCGGCGTGAATATGCTGGCACTTGTTAATAGAGAACCAAAACTCATGGGAATTATTGAAGTTTTAGATCACTACTTAACACACCAAATAGAAATTATCGAAAGAAGAACACGTTTTGACTTAAACCGTGCAGAATCAAGAGCTCATATCTTACAAGGACTCTTAATTGCTTTAGATAATATAGATGAAATTATTAAAATTATACGTGGATCACAAAATGATGCAGAAATTACAGAGAAATTCATTGATCGCTTCGGTTTAAGTGAAATTCAATGTAAAGCAATCTTAGATATGGCATTAAGACGTCTATCAGGACTCGAAAGAGGGAAGATAGAAGCAGAGTTCAATGAACTTCAAATTGTCATAGCTGATCTAAAAGACATTTTAGAAAATCATGATCGCGTACTAGATATTATTAAAGAAGAACTAACAGAAATAAAAGACAGCTATGGTGATGATAGAAGATCAGAAATTATTGAAGCAGATATTGATATGCTTGATGAAGATCTTATCCCTGTAGAAGATATTGTCGTTGCACTTACTGCAAACGGATATATCAAACGTACATCTGTTGAAGCATTCAACCTTCAAAACAGAGGAGGCCGTGGTGTTCGTGGTATGCAAACATATGAAGAAGACTTCGTAGACCAGTTTGTAGCCATGTCAACGCATGATTACCTCATGTGCTTCACAAATACCGGACGTGTATTTAGAATGCGCGGTTTCAACGTACCAAGTGCATCAAGAACAGCTCGTGGTATTCCAGTAGTAAACTTACTCAATCTAAGTGAAGACGAGAGCATTCGAACAATCGTTTCAATTCGAAAAGATGATGAAGACAGTAAATATGCATTCTTCGTTACAAAAAACGGAATTGTAAAACGTGTTGCTCTTGAAGAATTTGAATCTATCAGACAAACAGGTAAGATTGCAATCACACTAAGAGAAGATGACGAATTAATTTCAGTTCGCCATACTACAGGTGACAACGAAATATTCATTGGAGGAAAAAATGGTAAAGCCATTCGCTTCCACGAAGATGAAGTTCGAGTCATGGGACGTAGTGCAAGTGGTGTTCGTGGATTTAATGTTGATGGATCAGAAGTTGTCGGAGTTGCAACAGACAGAGATGGAGAATTTATTTTAGCCATCACAGAAAATGGTTATGGTAAACGAACCAACATGTCAGACTACCGATTAACAAAACGTGGTGCCAAAGGTGTCATCACAATTAACATCACTGAGAAAAATGGAAATCTTGTTTCATTACGTGCAGTTAATGGTACAGAAGAAACTCTGATTATTACAACAGATGGAACTGTCATTCGTTCAAACGTAAAAGACATCGGAATTTATGGTAGAAATGCCATGGGTGTTAAATTGATAAATGTTAGAGAAGACAATAAAGTAACATCAGTTGCACTCTTTAGCGAAAGCGAAGATGAAGAAGATTCTGAAGAAGAAGTAGAGTAAAATTAAAAGGTGAAATTAGAGAAAAGTCTAATTTCACCTTTTTTACGACATTATTTTTACCAGGTATAAAACAACGTTAAACCATCTAAACAAGACGTGAAACGATACTTTATGATTAAAATACAAAGCTCACAGATGTAAAATTAAATTACTTCCAAGACAACGAGCCACCTAGTAACAACATATAATATACTAAAACAGCCCAATATATATATTGTGCTGTTTTTTAATTATTCTGAGTCAAAAACTTCTGTGTGAATCATATGTACATCGTCAACTGTAAATTCTTTTCCAGAATCTTGTGAATAGTAAGAAGCTAATTCTTTAAAGAATGAATCAGGATCGATAACTACTTCAGGTGCGAAAACACCTTTTCTTGTGATTTCTTTTTTACCCATTAAGTAAGTACCAATTGCTTGACCTGAATTATTGTAGGCATTTGAATCAGTTATTCCCATTTGTACTCGAGATGTAATTCTAACTTTTTTACCATCTTTGATGCCATCAACGATAACTGCTTGTCCACCCCAAACACCACGGTCATGCCAAATTTCATTTCCAACAAAATTAGGTTCATTATTTTCCTTAGGTGGATAAAGTGCATCTTCATGACCTCTTGCTGCAAGACGTAATTCTTTCATAACAGGTGGCATAATTGAACCAAGACAAGCACAGAAATTTTTAATATCTAAATACTTGGCTAAAGTAACAGGTTCAGCATGACCTATATAGTAAGATTCTGCACGGCCTAATGGTGCGTCAAAATCTACCCATTCACCATACTCTAGAGCTTCAATTTCATCCCATTTACCATCTTTCCAAATAGGAACTTTACCTGTTCCAACATGGATTAAGTGGTCCCAAGCTGCTTGAGATATGAGATTTTCTTCGCCTAAATTTTCTAAGTATGTTCCTTTTGCTAAAACTGGATCAGGTGTTGTGATTGCCCAAGCAATCTTCATACTGTCGCATTCATCAACAAGATCATAAACGTAACGCGCCTGAACATTTGAGATACCTGGTGTTGTTCCCATACAGATTAGAGCACTGATACCAGCAGCTTCAGCTTTATCATTTAACTTCATTAACTCAATAGCTGCATCATGATCATCACAAACATCTACATAGTTAACGCCTGCTTCAATGATTGATTCTAGAATTGGAACTCCAAACTTAGTATAAGGACCCACACAGGATAGTACAACATCATATTTACGTGCTTCTTCAATTAACATTTCTTTATTGAGAGCATCTAAATACTTGGTTTTAATCTTTGGTGATTGTAACCTCGTTGCTACCTGCTGGACTGCTTCTAAGTTGATATCTGTCATCATAATCTCAGAAACATCATCATAACGCATAAGATAACTTGCGCCGCCCATAGCCATGGTACCCGCGCCTCCTAAAATAAGAACTTTCATATATCGTTCCTCCTAAACTCAATGTAACATGCTTTAATGCCCTTTAAAAGGCGAATGTTAGCGTTTTCCCACCTGTTATCTCAATAACGGGAGCATAATTTAGATATATCATGTCCTAGTGAAATTCACATACACTTTCACAAATAGACTATGATTGACAGAGTGTCTTTAAAACTCTATAATTGAACTAAGTCAATGAAGGGGACTAAGGTAGAATTCCTAATTTAGAGAAATGTCGGTTGGTGAAAGACATCTATGGATACTATCTGCTCTACCCTGGAGATACTCGGCAAACAACCGTTAACTGTTATAAGATATGTTTCACGTGAAACATATGAAGTAGGGTGGCACCACGATTTATTCGTCCCTAGAGGGTGTTTTTTTTATTTCCAAGGAGGATATTATGTTAGATATTAGTTTATTTAGAACAGAACCAGAAATTATTAAAGAGAACTTAAAGAAAAAATTCCAAGAATCAAAGATACCAATGGTAGACGAGATTATTGAGAAAGATGCACTTTATAGAGAAACCAAAACAAAAGCAGATGCTTTAAGAGGTAATCGAAACAGTCTATCTAAAGAGATTGGGATCTTGATGGGTCAAAAGAAACGTGATGAAGCAGAAGTGATTAAAGCTCAAGTTCAAGAAATGGCTGTGGAGCTTAAAGAACTAGAACAACAAGAAGGACCTTTGCTTGAAGAAATTACAAATCTAATGATGCAAATTCCTAATATTATTGCTGATGATGTACCAATTGGTAAAGATGATAGCGAAAACGTAGAACTATATAGAGTAGGAGATCCAGTTGTTCCTGACTTCGAAGTACCATATCATGTTGATATTATGGAATCATTCAATGGTATTGATCTGGAAAGTGCTAGAAAGACAAGTGGACATGGTTTCTACTATTTACAAAAAGACATTGCAAGACTTCACTCCGCAATGACATCCTATGCACGTGATTTCATGATTGATAGAGGTTATGACTATGTTATTCCACCTTATATGGTCAGAAGTGATGTTGTTACAGGTGTAATGAGCTTCGAAGAGATGGAAAATATGATGTATAAGGTTGAAGGTGAAGATCTATATCTAATCGGAACATCAGAACACTCCATGGTTGGTAAGTTTATTGATACTATTAATGAAGAAAAAGACCTACCACAGCGTCTCACATCATACTCACCTTGCTTTAGAAAAGAAGTAGGGGCACACGGTATTGAAGAACGTGGTGTATTTAGGATTCACCAATTCGAAAAACAAGAAATGGTTGTTGTATGTAAACCAGAAGATAGTGCTGAAATATTTTTAGAACTTATCAAAAACTCAGTAGACTTCTTTAAAACACTGGATATACCAGTTAGAGTATATGAATCATGCTCCGGTGATTTAGCTGATTTAAAACATAAAGGTGTTGATATTGAAGCTTGGTCTCCAAGACAAAAACAATACTTTGAAGTTGGATCATGCTCAAACCTAACAGATGCACAGTCTAGAAGACTAAAGATTCGCGTTAATAAAGAGAATGGTGAACGTGTTTACGCACATACACTAAACAATACAGTGGTTGCGCCACCTAGAATGTTAATTGCTTTCTTAGAAAACAATCTACAAGAAGATGGACGTGTCTTAATCCCAGAGGCTTTACAACCATATATGGGCTTCAACAAAGAGTTAAAAGCATAATAAAAGGAGGCAATGCCTCCTTTTTACTATTCTAAGTGTTCTAGTATCTTATTAATAACAGCATCATCAGTATTTTTGCCAATGACTTCGTAAGCATGCTCTTTCAATCCTTCAGCGCCATTCTCAACTACATAACCATACTTAGCAAGTTTAATCATTTCTAAGTCGTTGAAGTAATCTCCAAATGTTACGAGTTGATCCGTATTGATATTATACTTATCAAGTAAGATTTGAATCGCGTTTCCTTTATTGATGCCTTTGTTTGTGATATCAATCCATTCTATACCAGATTCAACTGCATGGAGCTCTGGATGGATATTACCTTCTACAAATGTTTTGTAATTATAATGGCTATCTTCAAGACTGATTGTAGTGATCTTAATAACATCATCTACATAATCACTTAAGTCATCTACTACTTCAATCTCTGTGTAATACTCTTGTAATTTAGCCATATGTCCCTCTTTAGGGTTAAGTACATAGGCATTATCCATTTTAATTACAACAATTGAAGAGTTCTTTAATGGTTCTAGGACTTTAATAGTCTCTCTAACATGTTGTGGATCGATTGTGTTCTTATATAACACTTCACCTTTATGTTTCAGTATGGCTCCATTATCTGAAATAAATGAGATATTATGGTTAATATCTTTAAACTTATGTTCTAAATTACTGAGTGCTCTTCCACTAGCAACGATAAACATTTTATCCTTACTAGCAAGTAAATCTATAATATCTTGGGTTCTATCTGGTAATTGTGACTCATTGTCCAAAAAGGTTTGGTCCATGTCCGTAACGAAAATTTTTATCATATCTATCTCCCTCTAATGACAGTATAAGGTTTCACGTGAAACATTGCAAAAGTTTTGAAGTAATGTATAATAGTAATTGTCACTACAACATTATCTTAATAATCAGGTCAGGGTAGGAATACAGCAGCCTTACTTAAGCTCTATTGTGTGTAGTGGCTTTTTTTATAGGAGGGTATCAAAATGGATGAGAAATATATGAATTTAGCTTTAAAAGGAGCTATGAATGCATACAAACTCGATGAAGTTCCAATCGGTGCGGTTATTGTACATAATGATCAAGTTATTGCGGAAGCACATAACTTAAGAGAAACAGACCAAAACCCTATTGCACATGCTGAGATACTTGCTATAAAAAAGGCCAGTGAGGTATTAGGGACCTGGAAACTAAATGAATGCACTCTATATGTAACACTTGAACCCTGTATTATGTGTGCAGGTACAATCATTCAATCACGAATAGGTAAAGTTGTGTTTGGAAGCTATGATGCTAAAGGTGGTGCCATGGGTTCACCTTTGAATATATTGGAATATAAAGGGTTTAATCATTATCCTGAAGTTGTAGGTGGGATATTGGAAGATGAATCAAAAAAACTAATTCAACAGTACTTTAAAGAAAAAAGAGAAACGAAAATGAAAATTCAAAAGATAGATAATGAAGCACAGTTTGAAATGGCTAAAATGATACGAACTAAAGTGTTTGTAGAAGAACAAGCAGTGGATCCAGATATTGAATATGATGAGTATGATGATATTACGAGAACAGATGTTATTCAGATCATCGCAACTGTGAAAGGAAATCCCGTTGCTACCTTGCGTCTTATCGCAAAGGACAAAACCTTGAAAGTAGGGCGTGTAGCTGTATTAAAAGAATATCGTAAACAAGGCATCGGTTTAAGAATGATGCATTATGCTGAGAAGTATGCATGTAATAATGGCTTTAAGCAGTTAGAGCTGGGTGCACAACTCACAGCGATCCCTTTTTATGAAGCAAGTGGCTATGAAGCATATGGAGATATCTTCTTAGATGCTAATATAGAACATAAAATGATGAAAAAAAGGTGTAAGAGCTAAATAATAAGCTCTTACACCTTTTAAGTTCCTTTTGGAATGATTTCTACCAATCTAGCATGAACAATCAATCGCAAAGGATTAGTCCAAGACGAGTATTGACATGTAATTAAGGTAAGTGTAGTTTCACCTGGGACTGGATCTAACACACTAGTTTCTGTATTCATCACATTTTCTCTTACAGCATAGATTTCATAAATATATGTAGCATCACGAGAGGTTAACTCTATCGTGTCTCCCTCTTCAGTGTCATGTAAGTATCTAAAAGTACAAACTGGACAAGAACCATTGTGCCCTGCAATCGCAAAGTTTCCTTCATTGGGCGGAACAGGGGATGTATCGTATGCTACAAGTGAGGTATATAATCCATCAAAGTTATCTGCGATAGCGATGGGTAGATCAATATCTACAGAATCTATCTTCAGCATGCCCCATATATTTTCTTCAAGTAATACATCATCAGAAGTATCTGGGTTGGGATCATCTAATAATTGTTGAAACTGATCTTTGATTTTATTAAGTTCTCTATTTTGTAAATATGTAGTTGTGAAGTGGTATGCAAATAAAGTAATTCCTATAAATACAAATAATAAGGATAATAATTGCATAAAATTTAGTTTTTTCTTCATCTAATCACCATATAAATCATAGCATAGAAAATAAGCAAGATATACATAAATAACGACAATAAAAATGATATAATAGGGACAGGTGGTGGTATCGTGTCATATCAATCGTTATATAGAAAATATAGGCCCCAAACATTCGAGGATGTTATTGGTCAAGAATCAATCGTAACAGCATTAACCAATGCTGTTTTAAGAAATAAAATATCTCATGCATTCCTATTAACAGGACCGCGTGGTACAGGGAAGACAACGACTGCTAAACTATTAGCTAAAGCCGTAAACTGTACAAGTGACGATCAAGCAATTTGTGGTGTTTGCGATAACTGTATTCAAGCATCGAATAATTCTCATCCAGACATTGTAGAAATTGATGCCGCAAGTAATAATGGTGTTGAGGAAATACGTAATTTAATTGAACGTGTTAAATTTATGCCGATAGTCGGTAAATACAAAGTCTATATAATTGATGAGATCCATATGTTATCCCAAGGAGCATTTAATGCGCTTTTAAAAACATTAGAAGAACCACCAGAACATGTTGTCTTTATTCTTGCAACAACTGAGATCCATAAAGTATTACCAACAATAATATCACGCTGTCAAAGATTTGATTTCTCAAGAATTAAAGAAAATCAAATTGCTGAGCGTTTAGAAAAAATAGTCCATTTAGAACATCGTGAGATTGAAGATAATGCTGCAACCCTCATCGCATCACTTTCAGGTGGTGGAATGAGAAATGCACTAACAATACTTGAGCAGGCAATGATCTTCAATGATGAAGAAATTACACTAAATAGTATCTATGAAAATAATGGTATGGTATTACCTGAAGAAAAAATCAAACTATTTTCATCACTACATAATCAAGATATAAATGAACTCATGGAGATTCTAAATATTATTACAGATAAAACTGTTGATGTTGGACGCTTTGTAATGGAGATTGTTACAGGTCTTAAAGACAGTCTAATATATGGATATACAAATACCGTCGAATATCTGAATCCAAATGACATAGAGTTTTCAAAATATCTAAACAGCCAATACAAAAACAACGAAGTTATTGACATGATTAATCTATTATTGGAGTATCATGAAAAAATTCGCTTTTCATCAACACCATTCGTTCATTTTGAAATTGCGATGATTGAGTTATATGAAAAAAATAATAAAGAACCAAATACCACAACAAGTATAAAAGAAGTACCATCTGTAAAACCAAAAGAAGTAATGGAAGAAACAGAAAAAATTGTACCAGTTACCAAAGTAGTTTCTACTCCAGTAGTAGAGACAGTAGTAGAGACAGAAGAAGAGACAGTTATTGAAGATGACTTCTTTGAAGAGGAAAGTCTTGAAGTACAACCACAGGTTCAACAAGACTTATTCTCTGAAGCAGAACCAGTTAAAAACAATTTCGAAACCGAAACAATTACAAAAGCTAAACCAGAAAAGAAATGGGATAATGTTCCGGTAGATAAATTAGATCTAGGTCTTGATGAAATTGTACAGTACATGGTCAGTGCAGATAAAGATTTACGAATTAGTGATCAAGCTTTATTTTCAAACTTAAGAAATTATTTATCCAATCCGCGTTGGGCAAAAGAGAGTAATTTACTCAATAACTCTACACTGGCATTAAGTGGAGAGAGTTTTATTTTAGTTGTAACAAAAAACCAAGCCCAGTCACGTGCAATCTTAGATGAGATAAACCTATACGATCTTATTTCATTCTCAGAAGAATTATTGGGTAAAGCCAAACAAGTATTTGCGATCCATGAAACACAATATAAGAATGCAGTAGAGCTGTTTAAGGATTTATCATCTAAGAATCAATTACCAGAGCGTTTGAGTCCAGATGACTTTATAACAGGACAAGAAGGCTATGTAGACGAAACTGAAGCGACACTAATAGACCTTTTTGGTGAATCAATAGAATTTAAGGAGTAATAAATGTACCCAAGTAAAATTGAAACATTAATAGAAATGCTCATGGTTTTACCAGGAGTGGGAAGAAAGACAGCGGAACGCTATGCCTTACATTTATTAGAACTAGATAGTAGCAGATCAATTGATCTTGCAAAAGCATTGATTGAAATGACTGAAGGTATTACGGAATGTACACAATGTCATAACTATGCAGAGGGTGATCTCTGTATGATATGCCAAGATAGCACAAGAGATATCAATAAAATAGTCGTTGTATCTTCACCAAAAGAAGTTATCTCGATTGAAAAAACGAATCAATATAATGGTCTATATCATGTTTTAGGAGGCTATATTTCTACAAGAAAAGGCATACTACCTAATGACTTGAACATAGAAGATTTAAAAGATCGAATCAATGAAAACACAGAAATTATTTTAGGATTAAATGCTACAGTTGAGGGTGAAACAACGGCATTATACTTATCGAAAAAATATCAAGAAAATGCAAATATCACACGACTCGCATTTGGTCTACCTATAGGTGGACAGTTGGATTATGCAGATGATTTAACATTAATGAAAGCTTTCGAAGGAAGGAAGAAAATGTAAATGAGCGCAATAGCCTATATTACAGATCCGAATATGCTAGAGTATCATCGTTTAAATGCTAGTAAAACGATGGTTTTTTGGCGTTTTAGTTTAAGGAAGTTTTCAAGATTTCATCAGGGTGATTTGGTGTTCTTTATCGATTCACAGTCCCGACATCCAAAAACTAATGAAAAAGGATTAATTGGATATGGTCGTTGTACAGAGATTAGGAATAAAAGTCCTAAAGCAACATGGGACCAACATTCTAATCAAACAGGTTATGGTAGATATGAAGACTTCACAGAAGCAATAAAACATTTTAGAAAAAATGATCATCGTCTCCCGCAAACTCTTCAAGTTATTAAACTAGAAAATATCCATTTCTTTCAATCTCCGATATTTTTAAGTGAGGTAGGGATTGAAATTAGTCCAAGACTCGAATCGTTTACTTACATTGAAAAAGATGGAATGGATGTTTCAAGCCAATTATTAAAGATTGCGGAAACAATAGGACTGGATCAATGGACAATATCCCAGAATTCGGATATTGATGAGAAGCGTCTCTTAGTTGATAAGCAAGAACAAATATATCGAAATAAATTATCAGATATAGATGTTACTTATACAGAAAGACAACTAAGACTAATAAAAAACCACACAAAGAGTGTGGTTGTACATAACATATTTTATAATTATAAAAATCAAGAACTCATCATATATTTCCCAGTTGTAAGAGAATCACAAATTAATGCAATGCTCGGTGTAAAAACAATCTGTGATACTAAGTTAGATGCATACCGATTTAAGATGATTCATGATCTGAATCTATCTGAGAAGACTCAAGCTCTTTTATCTCTTTTGAACGTAGAGCACGAACAAATTTAGGTTCAATCTCTTCATATTCAATTCCAATAGATTTTAAAGTTTGGATATAGTGCTTTTGAGCAGATTTCTCTTCATGGTATAACTCATACTCAATTTCAAAGTCTTTATGATGTTCAAATTGGGTAATATCAAGACACCATGTCCCATAAACATCTTCATGTTCATAACGGACAGTATTGCTAAAAGCAATTTCTTTTAAATCCTGAATATTAGTATTAAAGACGTCTAAGACTTCCTGAGCACGTGAATCATCAAAGATACCGCCGCTTAGCTCAATCTCATATTCCATAATACCTTCAGGGTGTGGTTCTTTCACAGTTAAAAGATAGCTGTCTTCAATCTTTCTAACACGACACATAATTCCTTTCTTATAAAAATCACGGTTATCTGTGTCATAGTAAAGATTCTCTTGTAAAACAGGTGTTTTAAAAGGAAAGTAGTCTCTAATTAATAAATGAGACGCGTGGTCGATTTTCGACTTAAATTCAATTTCTAGTTTTTGTTCCATATGGATATAATACAACAAAAGCATTTATGTTACAATATGTTTAAAAGAAGGTGAAAGATATGCAACGATTTACAGTACTAAGCAGAGGCGACGATTTTTCAAAAGAGAATTGTGCCAAAATTAGAAAAAGACTCATTGATATGGGAAAGACATTAGATGACAAAAATCCAGAACTTGTAATCTGTGTTGGAGGAGATGGAACTTTATTGCATGCTTTTCACCACTATTTAGAGCAAATTGATGAGGTTTCTTTTGTAGGAATCCACACAGGAACACTGGGTTTCTCAACAGACTATACAGTGGATGAGATTGAAAATTTCTATAGAGATATAGAAGCCAACAAATATACAATAGAAGAAAAAAGCATCTTAGAAGCAACATGTTATCGCGAAGATGAAATCATGAAATTCAATGCTTTGAACGAAATAAGAGTGGAAAATATCGTTAAGACACAACATGTAAATGTCTACTTAAATGATGAGTTTTTCGAACTATTTAGAGGGAATGGACTTTGTATTTCTGGGCAATATGGTTCCACAGCATACAACAGATCCATTGGTGGAGCAGTACTCTTTTCCGGATTAGATTTACTACAAATGACAGAGATATCTGGTATTCATCACCGTCATGCAAAAAGTCTTGCAGCACCATTAATTCTTGATAGAGAAACAACAATAAGAATGGAATATGATAACTTTGACCATGCCTTATTATGCTACGACCATTTACACATTCATCTAGAAAATATACACAAGATCGAAGTAAAGATGAATCATAAAAAAATGAGATTCGCACACTTCAAAGAGTTCTCATATATTAAAAAATTAAATGCATTATTTTAAAAATAAAGTAGGTGCACATCAATTTGATGTGCACCTTTTAATTGCTCTAATTCTTATTTATAAATCTATGACTTAAGCTTCTTTTGATAAATACTAAACGTTAATGCTTTCTAGCATGTTGAATCTCATTATACATATAAAACGCAACAGAGAGTGGTAGCATATAGGATAAGATAGAGGATCCACCATACGAGAAGAAGGGTAATGTAATACCAGTGATGGGTAGAATACCAAGTACCATTCCAATATTTTCAGTATGTTGGAAGAACAACATAGCGATAGCACCTGCTAATAAGTACTTCTCACGAGTAAGGTCACTATTAAATGCAATCCAAGTCAGTCTCATATCAAGTGAGAAAGCCAGAACTACTACGGTAGAAGCTCCAATAAAACCAAAGTTTTGAGCTAAGACTGCAAATATGAAGTCCGTCTGTGCTTCAGGATATTGCAGAATAACAGTACCCAATGGATGCCCTGTTAAGCCAGCAGTACCTAGTGATGAAATAGCATTGAATAAGTGGTGTCCATAACTTCCAGAATATTTTTCGTAATCAAGCCAACCATAGAAACGATTTAAGCGGTAACTTTGAGCACTACCACCAAATAACTTATTCAATAATGCCGGATTATTATAGTAGAGGAATATAATTCCAAAGAATAATACAAAGACAAAACTGAATATAATAATAAACCACTCAGAACGAACGCCTGATAGAAAGAACATTGCAGCAATACTAATTAAAATAATAATTGGTATACCAGAGTCTGGTTGTAAAATGATCAGTATAAGGGGTGGCAATACAAACTTTGCAAGTTTAATAATTAAAGAAAAGTCACTGCTAAATGAGCGGTCTTCTTTATTTTTATTGTGGTTATCAATGATGTTTGCACTGATAAAGATTAACATAATCTTCATAAATTCAGAGGTTTGGAATGACCCAATTCCTGGAATTACAAACCAAGCATATGCCCCGTTTATTGGTGGGATAAGACTTGTATTAATAATACGGTATCTTGCTAATACCTGTATGACCAGTAGGACCATTAAGATGCCATATACTGCATACGAGATAGAAAATATCCGATCTATTCCAAATTTGATTAGGGTAAATATAAATATAAAACTAATGACTAGCCAAGTTATCTGACGGATAATGTCTGATTTACTTGAACCTAGATTAGCAAATGGTGCTGCAAGATAAATTCCTACAAGCCCAACACAGACACTTGCTAGAATGATGATTACCAGCAGATAGTCTATGTAAAACTTCCGTTTACTTTCGTTGATATAAGTTCTCATGAAATACTCCTTTAGTGTATTTAGATAATAGTGTATAATGTATAGATGTAAGATAGAGGTGTTTTATGAATAAACTACAGATATATTTAGAAGAACTACAGTTACCAATAAAGTCGCTTTTTGTTGCGACAGCAATGATTGCGGTGGGCTCTTTTTTAGGCAGTCCGTATATCAATGAAATCCTCAAACTAGATCATGCAATAATCATTACAACCACACAAGTATTACTCTTTCTTGGTGGTCTTTTAATACGATCTTTTCCATACATCGTCTTTGTAAAATTATTATATACAAGGATACAGGAAAAGAATACAGTTATCGTTGGAATTATATCATATTTAGTGTATTTAATCATGGTTTTATTCTTTGCTCCACAGACAATGCCAGCAAATGCATATGTTAGTTGGATGAGTTTTGAGATTGGAATAGATACATATAGACTACTAGATACAGGTATATTTGGTCTTATCGGGGTTTACTTCATTGTAAGACGCATCTACAAAACACCAATGCATGCAAGAAATGCCAATTTCACCAAACTTTTAGATAAGGATACAATAAGGTTACTTAAAAGTTTACTTCTATCCGTAATATTCGGTATTACAATGGCCTACTTGTTCCCATTTGTTGTTGATGGAATTTACTCAGTATTACGTTTTATTGCTGCTGACTTTAATAATCCAATGAGCTTGTTTGCATATGCAGGATTTGAAAGAATCTCAATCCTTGCTGGGTTTGATAATATCGTACGTAATGAAATGTGGTTCAGTTCAATGGGTGGTACATGGAACAGTTTAGATAGCATGACTTATGTTGGTGATGTCAATATCTGGGCAGCACAACTTAGAGACAGTGTCGCAGTTATTGGAGTCGGAAGTGCCGGTCGATTTACGACTTTCTACTACGTAATTAATATATTTGCGATTCCAGCTTACTTATTTGGAATATCCACAACAGTTACCGACAAAAAGAAAAAGAAAAAAGCGTACATTACAGTACTACTTGGAACACTCGCTTCACTATTTACTGGTATTCTATTACCAATTGAAATTATTTTATTACTAACAACACCATTACTCTATGTCTTCCACTTATTTATGGTGGGCTTTATATCAGCCGTATTACTCGGGTTAAAAACAACATTTGGATTCTCATACTTAGGAATCTTAAGTGCAGCAAATCCTGGAAATATCTTTGACTTAATTGATATATCAAGAAAAAACATTATTAATCAACAAGTGATAGTTATGCTTTTATTTGGAGTAATTGTATTCTTCATTTACTACTATGTCACAAGATTCTACTTTAACAAAGTTGCGATGGA
Organism: uncultured Erysipelothrix sp.; assembly: GCA_964410635.1. GTDB lineage: Bacteria > Bacillota_I > Bacilli_A > Erysipelotrichales > Erysipelotrichaceae > Erysipelothrix. The sequence goes on from CAYPHX010000004.1 coordinate 36,466, forward strand.
TATCTTAAATATCGGTATTAAAGATAATGAAGTAACAGACTTTATTGAAAGAATTGGTGGTTTAGATAATATTGAGAGCTTTACCAGCTTACCAACAAAAGTAGTCGCGACACTAATTGATGAAGATAATATCAATACAAGTGGATTACATTATCAAGGTGTAACGAAAATAGTTCACGCTAGAGAAGGCTTCATCCTTTCCTATGGACCTGGTTCATACATTTTACAAAAAGAAATTAACAAACGTTTAGCAATACATCGAAAAATGAAAGAGGATGATCAAGATTAGTAAAGAAACACTAACCCCAATGTTAAAACAATATATGGAGATAAAAGAAAACACCAAAGATGCCTTGGTGTTTTATCGCTTAGGAGACTTTTATGAACTCTTCTTTGAAGATGCAATTGTCGCATCAAAAGCACTCGATTTAGTTTTAACCTCAAGAAATGCAGGGGCACAAAAGAAAGCACCCATGGCCGGAGTACCACACCATGCTGCAAAGGCATATATACAACGTCTTGTAGCACAGGGATACAAAGTCGCCATTGTCGAACAAGTAGAAGATCCAAAAGAAGCAAAAGGTATTGTACGAAGAGAAGTTGTAGAGATAGTAACACCTGGAACTTTCATCGAGCATGAAACCCCACAAACACAAGAGATTGCTGCTATTCATGCAGACCTTGTCTATGCAACAATCGTATTCTCAGATATTATCAAAGGAACACTTAGAGCCGTTCGCGTCATGAATCAATCTATTGAAATCATCAAGACATTGGAACAGTTTGAGATTAAAGAATTGGTGGTAGATCCATCATTTGATCCTTCAGTAGTAAAAGACATTAAAGATAAAACAAGTATCTATATTTCATATGAAGAAAACATACACAGTGAAGTAAAGCACAGCGATCCACAAATAGAGCAAGCGTTACAAAAACTATTTGCTTATTTAATGTATACACAAAAAAGAGATTTAAATCACTTTTCAGAGGTTTTAGTCTTAAATGACTTATCTTATCTGAAAATGGATTACTCAAGTATGAGTAACTTAGAACTTATCAATCATACTTCAAATAAAGACTTATCACTGTATTCATTTTTAAACCATACGAAAACTAATATAGGAACACGCGCATTAAAAGATGCACTCTTACGTCCTATGGTTAATCATGAAGACATTTTAAAGACACAAAACCAAATTGATTTATTTCTAAATGACCTACTATTAAAAGATCAAATTTTAAACAATTTAAAAGAAACATACGATATCCAACGATCACTCGCAAGAATGATTACAGATAAGAATAATGCGCAAGACTTTGTCCGTATCAAAAAGACAATAGAACACTTTAGAAATATTAAATCAATATTAAGTAATCAAGAAAACTTTGAGTTTGTAAGTGACACAGATAGTCTTGATGCACTTTATGAAGCTTTAGATAACAGTATTCATGAAGATGCACCAGTACAACTAAAAGAAGGTCGTACATTTAAAACTGGTGTTGATGAAGAACTCGATGAGTTAATGTCCCTGACAAAAGATGGGAAAAAGTGGCTACTTGAATATGAAACTAAACAAAAAGAGATAACAGGAATAAAAAATCTACGTGTTGGTTACACACGTGCTTTTGGTTATTACATTGAAATATCAAAAGGCCAAGTAGAAAATGTTAAAGATGAACATGGCTTAATTAGGAAACAAACCCTAACCAACGCCGAACGATATATCACAGAAGAGCTACAGAACTACGAAACAAAAGTTTTAGAAGCCAGTGATAGAATCCTTGCGATTGAAACAAGACTTATGCGAAAATTCACTGACTTTACGCTAAACTATACAAAAGGTATTCAATCAATGGGAGAAGCAATTGGGCAACTGGATGTTATTGGATCACTCGCACATGTCTCATCCTATCCAGGTTATACAAAACCCGTCTTTAATCAAGAAAATGATTTAGAAATAATCGACGGAAGACACCCAGTACTTGAAAGAGAATTATCAAGTCACGAATACATTGCTTCAAATATTAAATTTGATCAAGATAGAAAACTATTAATTTTAACAGGACCCAACATGGGTGGTAAAAGTACATACATGCGTATGTTAGCATTGAATATTATTATGGCTCAAATGGGAGCTTACGTTCCATCAAGTTCAGCAAAACTACCAATCGTAGATCAAATCTTCACGAGAATGGGTGCGAGCGATGATATTTTAATGGGACAATCAACATTTATGGTAGAAATGATGGAAGCACAAAGTGCACTATCAACTGCAACAAAGAACTCACTTGTGTTATTCGATGAGATAGGACGTGGAACATCAACATACGATGGTATGGCGCTTGCACAATCTATCTTAGAATATATGGTAGATAACGTAGGATGTAATACAATATTCTCCACGCATTACCATGAACTAACAGACTTAGAAAACATGATTGATAAAGTTAAGAACATCCACGTAGAAGTACACGAGGAAGATGATCATGTCACTTTCTTATATCGCGTGATTGAAGGACGTGCCAATAAATCATATGGTATCAACGTCGCACGACTTGCACATCTACCACAATCAGTCATTACACGTGCTGAGCATAACTTGCTAGCACTTGAAGCACAAAGACACAATGTCTCACTCAACAATGAATCAATCATCATTGAGACAGTGCCAAAATCATACACAAACTTAAAAAACCTACTTGATAAAGTAAACATTAACCAAATGACACCTGTAGAAGCACTCATTCTATTGGGTCAGATTAAAGAAGGGTTTGATAGTGATGAATAAGATTCGTGTCATGGATACACATCTAGCAAATATGATAGCTGCTGGAGAAGTTGTAGAAAGACCATCAGGAATTATAAAAGAATTAATTGAAAACTCACTGGATGCTCAAGCAACACAAGTAGAGATTCAAATTAAAGATGGTGGTATGACTTCAATTTTCGTCATGGATAATGGCGAAGGTATGAACCGAGAAGATTTACAAAATGCTTTAAAAAGACACTCAACATCAAAAATATTTAGCACACATGATTTAAACCAAATTCAAACATATGGATTCAGAGGTGAAGCATTACCTTCGATTGCATCTGTTTCAACTATGATTATTCAAACACATAATGGTGAAGAAGGTCATGAGTTGGTAGTAGATAATGGTGTAGAGAAAATGCTCTCTATCTTTGCTAGAAATAAAGGAACCACAGTTAAGATTGAAAATCTATTCTCTAAAGTTCCTGCACGTTTAAAATATATAAAAAATATAAGATATGAAACATCTATTATTGTAGATACAGTACAGAAATTTGCGATATCAAGACCAGATATCGGTTTTCGACTTGTAGATAATGACAAAGAGATATATAGATCAAATGGCGATAACTCCCTAAAGAATGTTTTTTATACAGTCTTTGGACAAAACCCATCTGAACATGCATTTCACATTGAGAATAAAGACTATGACTTCAAGATTGAAGGCATGTTTGCTCAACCAGAACATACCAGATCAAATAGATATCAAATATGGCTCTACATTAATGATCGTATGATAAGACACCCCAAGATTTCAAATGCTATTGTCGAGGGATTCAGACGTCACATACCAAAAGATAGATATCCAATGGGTGTCCTTAAGATAACTGTCGATCCACAACTCGTTGATGTGAATGTACATCCATCAAAGTGGGAAATCCGCTTATCTAAAGAAGAAGAACTCATTAACCTAATTATTAATACATTAGAAGAAAAATTAGATGTTAAAGCAAAAGCACCAACAATTCGAATTAAAGATACACAAACATCATTTATGGATGCACTTATCACACCCACTCAAGAATCAGTATATAAACCACAAGCTAAAGAAGTTCCTGTGTTTGAAACTGAAGAATCACCAATTAAACAAGACATAAAAGAGGAAGTCATTCCAAAGATTGATGTTGTAACAGAGGAAGTTGAAGAAATAACTTATAACGAAGTGGTACGTGACGAACCAAAAGATAATTCATATCAAGAACCTAAAGTCGAAGCAAAAATAGAACCACTGGTTGTGTTATCACAAATGAGTGGAAAGTATATTCTTGCAAAAGGAGATGAAGGGCTTTATATAATAGATCAACATGCAGCCATGGAACGTGTACGTTATGAATACTTCCAGGACAAACTATTAAATAAAGAAAGTCCTACTCAAGTTCTATTAATTCCTAGAACTTATGATGGAAGACAATCATTAGTCTATCGAGAACAAGAAGTTATCGATGCTTTTGAAAAGTTTAATGTCGATATAGAAGTATTAGACGCCTCATCCTTTGTGCTTAGGGAAGTACCACAATGGATTAAAGAAAATGAACTGGATGAATTTATCAATAAAACATTAGACTATATTGAGTCCAACCGTACCATTCGAGAAGAAGACTTTAGAAGTAACACCCTTGCAACACTCGCATGTCACTCATCTGTAAGATTCAATGAGTACATGTCACAGTTAGAAATGGAAACACTTGTTGAGCAATTACGTAATGCAAAACAACCATTCCATTGTCCGCATGGGCGACCAACTTTTATGATTCTTGAAGAAAAAGAAATCCTAAAGAGGTTTCTACGATGAAGAAAGTATTAGTTATTGCAGGACTAACCGCAACAGGAAAATCAGAAGCGGCAATAAAAATTGCACAAAAGTGGAATGCTGAGATTATTTCGGCAGACTCTGTCGCAGTATATAAAGGTTTAGATATTGGAAGCGCCAAAGCAAACAAAGAAGAACAAGCATTAATACCTCACCATTTAATCGATGTATTAGAATACAATGAAGTATATAATGTTGCACGATTCCAAAAAGAAGCCAGACGCTTAATCGAAGAAATCCAGCAACGTGGAAAAAATGTCATCATTGTTGGGGGTACAGGCTTATATATTAAAGCATTGCTATATGATTATAAGTTTACTGAAGAAACGCAAACAGTCTATGAACGAGATGAATTAACAGAAGATCTATATCGTGAACTCGTAGAGAAAGATGAAGCCACTTCAAAAACGCTGCATCCCAATAATCGTAAGAGAATAATTCGTGCATTGGAATCTTATGACAAAAACGATAAAAAAAGATCCGAGATTACAAATAATAATAAAGATCAACAAATCATTCCAGCCCACATATATTTTCTTCAAGGAGATCGAGAAAAAATATATGAGCGCATTAATAATCGTGTGGAGAGAATGTTTGAACTTGGTTTAGAGAAAGAAGTCCTAGACTTCTACAAAAAAGATTCAAATATCTTCAGCTATCCAAGTTTTCAATCCATTGGATATAGAGAGTTTGAAGACTATATTAATAATAAGATAGATAAAACAACTTTAATCTCGCTAATACAAAGAAATACAAGACGCTTTGCTAAACGACAAATTACCTGGTTTAAGCACCAGCAACCCAGTATATGGATTGATATATTAAACGAAGATACAGTAAATATTATCACTAAAGCCTTGGAGTAATACCCAAGGCTTTGCTATAACCTGAGCATAACCGAAATACATACCGGTCAGAAACTTCGAAAAATAATTAACAATATATACTAAGTAAACGGGTAAAAAAGTTCAATACGATTGTTTTTTCACAAAGTTGTATAAGAAATAGCTAATTATCTATAGCAATTGATTATGGCAGCAAAATATGACTTTAATTGTATTGACCACAACAAACCAATCTCATATGATGAAATAGCAAAGAGGAGGAATTATTTTTTATGAAAAAAATATTATCAATTTTATTAGTATCACTTCTTGTTTTAACAGGATGTGGATCAAAAAATGGGAAAGAAGAAGTTGCAGAAGGTGCAACATATTCAATTGGTACAGCTTTACTAACAAGTGAGAAAGTTGCTCAACCAGGGGAAAAAGACGGTAAGTTCGAAACAAACACATACTACGCAACAGTAGTTATGGAAGACGACAAATTCGTAAACGTTTATATTGACGTCGCACAAAACTCAATTGATTTTGACGCAACAGACAAATTAACTAAAGCTAACTTATTAGGAACAAAACGCGAACTAGGCGATGACTACAACATGAAGAAATTCGGAAATGCAGTCGCAGAGTGGTATGAACAAATGGATTCACTACAAGAGTGGATGACAGGAAAAACATTAGACGAAGTACTTGCAATGGAAACAGCATTCAAAGATGAAGCACACCCAGCAGTACCTGCAGAAGAAGATTTAAAATCATCAGTTACAATTGATGTAGCAAGTTACTTACAAGTAGTTGAAAAAGCAGTTAAAAACGCAGTTAAAGTAGACGACGTTGTTAAAGTATCAACAACAAGTTCAACAAGTGCAAAAGAAGATGCATTAGAAATTAATACAACAGTTACATCAGTAGCAGTTAACGGTAAAGGTGAAATTGTTCATGTATTTATCGACGATGCACAAAACAAAGCAGACCTTGAAGGTGGCGTAGCAACTTCAAAAGAAATCGTACAATCAAAACGCGAACTAGGCGATGACTACAACATGGTTGCTTTCGGTGGCGCAGTTGCAGAATGGTACGAGCAAATTGATGCTCTACAAGCACACTTAGTTGGTAAAACAGCAGATGATATCGCAGGCTTCAAATTTGAAGCAGGTGTTGCTGATGAAGCAGATATCAAATCAACAGTAACAATCGCAACACAAGGACATGTTGGCGTTGTAACTAAAGCATTAGAATCTTTAAAAGACGTTAAATAAAATAAGTAAATTCAAAAGGATGATCTCTTACAAAGGAGTTCATCCTTTTTTCTATATATAAAAAAGAAACGCGTTTATCTGCGTTTCTTTAATTCTCTTAGATTATTACTTCTTTTAATACTCATCAACTTTTGATAATTATCTGCATAAGCCTTTTCAGCAGAATTAATATTTCCTGGGGAATAAAATGAACTCTTTTCCAAACCATCTGGTAAATATTGTATCTTATGCCAAATATCAGCTCGGTCATAATCATACATATCTTCATCATCTACACCAACTGCATTGAGTCGTAAGTATTTTGGCGTTTGATATGTTTTACTTCGTATCGCTTCAAGTGCATTGTCGATGGCGTACTCTGCACTTTTAGACTTTGGGCTTAAAGCACACTCAATCACAGCATGACTTAATATGATACGTGCTTCGGGAAACCCAACTTTGCGTGCAGCCTCGCAAGCACTCACTACACGCGCACAGACTGCGGGATTAGCAAGACCTATGTCTTCATAAGCAATCACGACTAAACGACGTTCAATACTGTCCAAATCACCGACTTCGATTAATTTAGCCAAGTAATACAGTGCAGCATTCACATCGCTACCGCGAATTGATTTTTGAAAACCGGAAAGGGTATCATGATAGTGATCACTGTCTTTATCCATAGAGATATTTAAAGAAAGACTTAACTTTCTTAAATCATCAATTGTAACATGATTTGTTTTTGTAGCACTTTGTAGAAGATCTAAAGCATTAAGAGAAAACCTTGCATCTCCATTACTTTGTGTCGCAATTATTGTAAATATTTCCTCATCATAAGTTTTATTATCGAGTATCTTTGATGCTCGTTTTAAAACATCAATAATGTTTTCTTCTTTTAATGGTAGAAACTCAAACAAATGAACACGGGACCTAATTGCAGGATTAATAGAAAAATAAGGGTTTGCAGTTGTCGCACCAATCATGGTGATAAGACCTGATTCAATATGCGGTAAAAGAACATCTTGAATCCCTTTATTCATACGATGGACCTCATCAATAATAACAACCAAACCAGAACTCATCTCTGCTTCTATAAAAAGCTGATCCAATTTTTTCTTATTGTCACTTACAGCATTAAAAAGACGAAAGGGTCTCTGTAAAGAATTTGCTATTGCCATAGCAGCTGTTGTTTTACCAGTACCAGGCGGACCGAAGAATATCATTGACTGAATATTCTTGTTTTCCACCATATTTCGTAACGTTTGATTTTCACCTAATAAGTGCTCTTGCCCAATTATTTCATCTATATTTTGGGGCCTAACTTGAAAAGCTAATGGTTTATTCATAAAATCACCTAAATATATTGTATCATGTATACAAGAATATATAAGAGGTGAAGAATGAAAATAGTTATTCAAAAAGTAAAAGAAGCAAAAGTTGTTGTAGATGAGATCACTGAAGGCGCGATTAACTTAGGGTACACACTCTTAGTTGGTATAGAGAATACAGACACAGAAGCTGATATAAAGCGTGCTGCAAAAAAGATAGCAGACCTTAGATTATTTGAAGATGAAAATGATAAAATAAACTTAAGTATAAAGGATGTTGGCGGATCAATTCTCTCAATATCACAATTTACACTCGCAGCCGATGTACGTAAAGGAAATCGTCCCAGCTTCATTAACGCTATGGCGCCAGGCAAAGCCAATGCGCTTTATGAACAGTTCAACACATTACTTAGAGAAGAAGACATAAAAGTTGAAACCGGTGTCTTTCAAACACATATGAATGTAATCCTAGATAATGATGGACCAATTACACTAATACTATGTATCAAAGATGGCAAGGTGCTATAAGTTGTGCTAAAATAAGTAAGCAATTAGGAGGGTATTATGACTCAGATACTGGATGGTTTTAACACCGCAAAACAAAGACGCTTAGACATTAAAAACGAAGTTGAAAAGTATACACATAGAAAACCAGGACTTACTGTAGTGATTGTAGGAGAAGATCCTGCGTCACAAACTTACGTTGCTTCAAAAGAGAAGCTAGCTAAAGAAGTAGGTTTTGAATCAAAAGTGATTGCATTGGATGTTGATACATCAGAAGAAGCCGTGATTGAAGTTATTGAAAGATTAAACAGTGACTTGAATGTAGACGGTATCCTAGTACAATTACCCCTACCTAAGCACATAGATGAAGATCGTATTATTGAAACAATTGCTCCAAGTAAAGATGTCGATGGACTCCATCCATTAAATGTTGGATATTTAGAGCTCAATAAAGCCAATCTAATACCTTGTACACCTAAAGGTGTGATGACACTTCTAGATACATATAAAATAGATGTTGAAGGAAAACGCGCTTTAGTCATTGGAAGAAGTCGCCTAGTTGGAAAACCAATTTCTACACTATTACTTCAGAAAAATGCTACCGTAACTACAGCACACTCAAGAACACAAAACCTTGATGCTTTAATTCAAGAGCATGACATTATCGTTGTTGCAATTGGACAAAGAGAATTCATCAAAGCAAGTCAATTAAGAGAAGATCATGTTCTAATTGACGTAGGTATTCACAGACACGAAGGTAAATTATACGGTGATGTTGAAAAAGCAGCCTATGATAAAGTTGCATATGCAACACCAGTTCCAAGAGGAGTGGGTCCTATGACCATTGTCTCATTATTAGAAAACACACTAAACGCCTATAAACTAAAGGAGTTGATTGAGTGAAACTAGAATATGGTTTGGGAGATGTCGTTCAAATGAAGAAAGACCATCCATGTAAAAAATCAAACACATTTACGATAATTCGTATGGGAGCGGATGTTAAAATAGAATGTAATGGCTGTGGTGCCATTATCATGCTAGAACGCTCAAAATTTGATAAACGACTTAAAAAAGTCATAAATAGAAAAGAGGAAATTTAATGTCATTAACCGCAGGAATTGTAGGATTACCAAACGTAGGTAAATCCACACTATTCAATGCAATCACAAAATCACAAGTTGAAGCAGCAAACTATCCGTTTGCTACGATTGCACCGAACGTTGGCGTTGTTAAAGTAAACGACCCAAGAATGGAAGAAATAAGAAAACGTATAGAATCAGAAAAAATTATCCCAACAACATTTGAATTTACAGATATTGCAGGACTTGTAAAAGGAGCTTCACAAGGTGAAGGTCTAGGAAACCAGTTCTTATCTAACATCAGAGAAGTAGATGCAATCATTCATGTTGTAAGATGTTTTGATAACGATGATATTACACACGTATCAGGACGTGTTGATCCAATTGATGATATTGAAATCATTGAGATTGAACTGATGCTTGCTGACTTACAATCAGTAGAAAATAGAATCAAACGTGTTGAAAAGAAATCAACAGTTGATCAAGACGCAAAAGCAGAATTTAATATGTTGTTAAAATGTAAAGCTGCACTAGAGGACAACAAACCACTAACAACAGTAGATTTCACAAAAGAAGAAATGATTCTTGCAAGAACATTCCACTTCTTAACCATTAAACCAATGATCTATGTTGCCAATATAGACGAAGACTCTATTACACAAGCCCATAAAAATGAGCACTATTTAAGAGTTAAAGAATACGCAGAACAACACAATAAATCAGTAGTTTGGTTAAGTGCAAAAGTAGAAGAAGACCTCTCTCCACTTGATGATGAAGAGAAAAAAGAGTTCTTATTAGACATTGGTGTTGAAGAAAGTGGTTTAGACTTACTTGTAAAAAGAAGTTATGAACTACTAAACCTAAGAACATTCTTCACTGCAGGACCAAAAGAAATTAGAGCTTGGACTTACAAAGCAGGAATGAAAGCACCCGAGTGTGCTGGAGTTATCCATACAGACTTTGAAAAAGGATTCATCCGTTCAGAAACATTCAGCTATGACGATCTCATTAAATACGGATCAGAACAGGCAGTTCAAGAAGCAGGAAGACTGCGCCTTGAAGGAAAAGAATATATGACACGCGATGGAGATATAATGCACTTTAGATTTAACGTGTGATATAATGTAGATACAAAAGGAGGATATTATTATGAAATTAGTACTCGCTATTGTATCCAACGATGACGCCTCAAGCGTTACATCAGCATTAAACAAAGAAGACTTTCAAGTAACACGCCTAGCAACTACAGGAGGATTCCTTAGAGCAGGTAACACGACTATAATTGTGGGTGTTGAAAAAGCAAAACTAGATCAGTGTATCGAAATTATTGAACGAGAATGTGAGAAACGTACAGAAGTAGTACCTTCAAGTGCATCCTACGACATCGGCCGCTACGCTTCATTTCCAATTGAAGTTCAAGTAGGTGGTGCGACCGTATTTGTACTAGACGTTGACCAATTCCATAAATTATAGACCTTTTTATAAGGTCTATTTTCTTAAGTTAGGAGTAGAAAAATGCAAGAAACATATATGATGATTAAACCTGATGGCATTGAAAATGTCGATGCAATCTTGAAAATGTTAACCGATAATGGTTTAACTATCGAAAGTAAAAAAGAATTAAATATTGATATTCATGTGATGCAAGACTTACTGTTGCATTATGTGGGCGTTATTGATGAAAAAGGTAAAGACTTTGACTTTGTTGGGAAACTCTTTAATTCATTCTACTTTGGAGATTTCAAACTCATCCCACTTCATATTACATATGATGGAGAAGATGATATTATTGAAAAAACAAGAACGCTTGTGGGCGCAACCAACCCACAAAACGCTGCCGAAGGTACAATAAGAAACCTATTCAGTAAAGATAACTATGAATTAGCTGATATAGATAATCGACTTGTGAACAATGTGATCCACGCATCTGATTCAAAAAAAAGCGCACAAAGAGAACTTAAAATTTGGCATAAATACTTATAAAAAAAAGCATCTAAAGTGTCCTGACATAATATGTCGACAACTTTAGATGCTTTTTTATTTCTTAGTATAATAACGAATATGATTCTCTAAATGACTTAGAACAAAGGGACCTTGATCTTTAGATGTATCAATCTCTTGTAATGAACCGTCTTGAACAAGTTTTTCCACAAATACTTTTTCATAAGTTTCAATATCAATTAAGACTCTCTCATCCAGTTCTAAAGCATGATTCTCATAAAGATTTGCTTCATAACCTTCAACAACCTTCATACTGAAGAACTCAGCAACAGAACCAGAACCATAACTAAATAGACCAATACGATCATCAGCTTTTAGCTTTTTAGAATCCAGTAATGAAATAAGACTTAAGTATAAGGAACCAGTATAAATATTTCCTACACGTCTATTGTATGTTGTTGCACTCACAAAGTTTTCCAGTAGTGCTTCATCATCTGTAATAGATTGAAGTGCTTTTAAACCAATCTTTGTATATGGAATGTGGAAGTTGAATGCTTTAAAATCATCAATACTCATATTGTATTTTTCCAGATAGTTGTTATAAGTGACTTCAAAGAATCTTTGGTATTGCTCATTTGAAAACTTACCATCAACAAACGCAACTTCAGAATAATTAGGACGCCAAAAGTCCATAACATCATCTGTAAAGTAACTTGTTTTGTCTTCAATCTCTAAAATCATTGGATCTTTAGAAACCAATAATGCGACAGCACCGGCACCTTGTGTTGGTTCACCAGCTGTATTAAGTCCATATCTTGAAATGTCAGCCATTAAAACAAGTGCTTTACTTTCTGGATTTAAAGCAACATGGTTCTTGGCCATTTGTAGTGCTGCAGTTCCAGCATAACACGCTTCTTTTAATTCAAAACATCTCGCAAAAGGTTGAATTTCTAACAGTTCTCGAACATACACAGACAATGCTTTAGAAAAATCTAAGCCTGTTTCTGTTGCGAATAACACAAGATCTATCGCTTTTTTATCGTCCGTATTTAGTATCTTTAAAGCTGCATTAGCAGCCATAGTTACAGGGTCTTGAGAAACTGCAGGAACAGCCATCTCATCTTGTCCTAGACCAATTGTAAATTTATTAGGGTCAATATCACGTGCCTTAGCAAGATCACGCATATCTATATATTGACTGGGAGTATAAAAACTAAGTTTATCAATTCCTATTTTCATTACAATCCTCCTCTATAAATGCTCTACTATTATACAATAAGTTTATAAACATTTCATGTGCTTTACGATGCTAAATGTGTGAAGTGGTGTAAACCCTACGATTGAATGGATTAAAACCAATATAAGCGTAAGATAATAGTCGAAAGTATGTCATGATATAAAAGAGAAACCTATCTATATAGAGGAAATAAAGGGCTTAAATATGTGAAGTATTGGCAAAATGTACCGCATCAGTTTGCACTTTTGATTATTTTTTCTATAATAGAGGTAGCTAAAGTTTAGCTTAAGAGGAGATAAAATGCATAAAGTCGTAATAGTTGGTGCCAAAAGATTACCTATTGGTAAGTTTGGTGGCGCCTTAAAAGATATAAAAGCAACAGACTTAGGGGCCTATGCAATGCAAGGAGTCTTTAATAGTGTTGATGTAGCAAGAGAAGATGTTGAGTTGGTCATCATGGGAACAGTACTACAAGCTGGCCAAGGACAAAACCCATCAAGACAAGCTGCAATGAAGGCAGGTATTCCAAAAACTGTTCCATCATTTACTGTTAATGAAGTATGTGGTTCAGGTTTAAAAGCAATTCATTTAGGAATGCAGGCAATCCAATTAGGGGAACAAAAAGTTGTAATGGTTGGTGGCTTTGAGAATATGTCTCAAGCTCCTTATATATTAAGAAATGCGCGTTTTGGCGCAAAGTATAATAATCTAGTTCAAGAAGATATTTTAGCGACAGATGGACTAACAGATGTTTACTCACAATTACCAATGGGTCATACTGCAGAGAACTTAGCAAAAGAGCATGAGATTGCTCGTAAGTCACAAGATGCATATGCACTCTTATCACAAACACGTGCCAAAGAAGCTCAAGAGTCAGGCTACTTCAATCCTGAAATCGTACCTGTGGTCACAAATAAAGGAATCTTTGATCAAGATGAAGGGATCCGTAAAGATACAACAATGGAAAAACTTGCTTCACTAAAACCAGCATTCTTAGAACATGGTAGTGTGACAGCAGGAAACTCATCTACATTAAATGATGGGGCTGCAGCAATATTAATGATGTCAGAAAAAGAAGCAAAAAGAAGAAAGCTTCCTATTCTAGCATATGTTGAAAGTTATCATGAAATAGGGATGGAACCCAGCTTAATGGGTTATGCACCTTTCCACGCCATATCAGGATTATTAGAAAAAAATAAAATAAGCACAAAAGATATTGATTTATTTGAAATCAATGAAGCATTCTCAGTTCAGATGATTGCGATTATAAAAGACTTACAGTTAGATATTCATAAAGTAAATATTAAAGGTGGGGGTATTTCACTGGGACATCCAATTGGTGCCAGTGGTACAAGAATTGTTGTATCCCTTATAAATCAACTTCAAAAAGAAGGCAAAGAACGTGGTATCGCTTCACTCTGTATGGGTGGCGGTATGGGTTCTGCACTTCTGATAAGAAAAGGATGATTGTATGAGAAAAGTTCGTCTTGAAGTTTACGGAAAAGTACAAGGTGTAGGATTTAGATTCCTCAGTATGTTATTAGCCAAAGAACTAGAAATATATGGACAAGTATCCAATAAAGCGGATGGCTCTGTCTATATTGAAGCAATGGGTGAAAATGAAAAAATAGAGACCTTTATCAATAAGATAAAAGCCTCTTTAGGGAATGCATCAAGAGTTGATGAAGTCATTGTCCGTGAGGATGATTCACTTATCACTACGAACAAATTTGTTATACGATAAAAATAAAAGATGAATCAATGACTTCTTGTCACTGAGACATCTTTTTTAACACTTGTTTTTAGTAAGCCATGCAACAATTTCGTTTTCCTTAAGTGATAGAAACTCACTTAAGAAAGCATCGACATTTTTAAATTTAAGACTGATTTGATGTTTTAATGTCTTAAACACAACTTTATCGGATAGACCATAAGCAATCCAACTGAGTCCACCTTGCATTAAACTATCAACATTTTGGTCGAAATCCTTTGGCTTATTAACTAAAGCGACACCTTGAATAAAAGGCAAAGCGCGATAAACAGGCAGGCAATCGTAAACGATGATATTTTCCTTACTATGCTCGTTGATATAACTTAGCATCTCAAAATTTCCTTGGTTGGTTAAAATATAATCCGATTTCTTAATGATTTCAAATTGAAAACCTGCAAGATCTAACTTTAAATTCGGGTCAAATAAAATTGCATTTTCCAAAGTATTGATACTCAAGTGATAAGCCATGTCATCCTGTAAATCAGGATAAACTTTAATACCCTCTTTCTCTAGCGCACTCAAAGCCATCATATAAGCAGGTGCTGGTGAGAAGTTCGCAATCAAACTCACATCTAAATTTTTATTGTGAAGATTGTAAGCTAACTTAATTAATGTGTCATCGAAACTTTCACTAAAATCTTCAATCTGGTTATTTAAGTCAAGCTTCTCTTTATTTAGATTCATAATTTGATGTATATAATGGATACCTACAATAGAAATTTTCATGCAAACAACTCCTTTAAATCATTATATCATGATTCCGTAAGAGTAATATGAAAAAAAATAAGCGCTTGTTTCGCTTTAAATTTAAAAAATGTGTGATGCATGTTATAATAGTATAGATTGAAATGAGGTATAAATAATGAAAAAAGTACGTGTGCGCTATGCACCAAGTCCAACAGGATTTTTACATATTGGAAATGCTAGAACAGCACTTTTCGATTATCTAATCGCAAAACACTACGGAGGAGACTTCGTATTAAGAATTGAAGACACGGATTTAGAAAGAAATGTTGAGGGCGGAGAAGCTTCTCAAATGCACTATTTGAAGTGGCTTGGAATCTACCCGGATGAATCCCCAGAAAATCCAGTAGAAAAATATGCACCATATAGACAAATGGAAAGACTCCATCTATATGAAAAATATACACAAGAACTATTAGACAAAGGTCATGCTTACAAATGCTACTGTACACCAGAAGAGTTAGAAGCAGACTACGAAAAACAAAAAGCTGAAGGACATGTTTCAACACGTTACTCAGAAAAATGTTTACACTTAAGTGATGAAGAAAAAGCAGAAAACGAAAAAGAAGGAAAAGCATATTCAATTCGTCTGCATGTACCTGAAAATCAAACATACACATTTGATGATATGGTTCGTGGAGAAATTGCTTTTGAATCAAAAGACATTGGAGATTGGGTTATTGTGAAATCAAATGGTGTTCCAACATACAACTTTGCAGTTGTGATTGATGATCACCTAATGGAAATTACCCATGTCTTCCGTGGTGAAGAACATATTTCAAACACACCAAGACAAATGATGTTATTTGAAATGTTTGGATGGGATATTCCACGTTACGGACATATGACATTAATTGTTAATGAATCAGGTAAGAAATTATCAAAACGTGACAACGATGTTATGCAATATATCAGTCAATACGAAGAAGCTGGATACCTACCAGAGGCGATGTTTAACTTTATGTCTCTTTTAGGATGGTCACCAAAAGGCGAACAAGAAATCTTTACAAAAGAAGAATTGATTGAACAATTCTCAGAAGAAAGACTTTCAAAAGCACCATCAATGTTTGATGTTAAAAAGTTGACTTGGGTAAACCACCAATATCTAAAAGCCAAAGACGATGCTGAATGGTTAGCCTTTGTGCGCCCATTTGCAGAAGCGAAGTTTGATATGAGTGATAAAGATGATGCATGGATTGACATGATGCTATTACTTTATAAAGATCAAACTCAATTTGGTAAAGAGATTCAAGATCTTGTGGGTATATTCTTTGAAGAACCAGTACTCAGTGAAACTGCGAAAGATGTATTGTCATGGGAAACAACTCCAGCAATCGCTCAAGCTTTCTTAGACAATCTACCTGAAGAGTGGACTATTGAAAACTTAAAAGAAGCATTTAATATTACTAAAAAAGAAACAGGCGCTAAAGGTAAACCATTATTTATGGGATTACGAGTTAGTGCAACACATTTAGATCATGGACCAGATCTAATGAGCAGTTTATTCCTCATGGGCAAAGATGCTGTTGAGAAAAGACTGAAAGACTATGTCAATTCAATTTAAAAAAACTTTAGAACATAAAGTATTACGTGATACAGTTCATGGCTATATTAATGTAGACTACCAAGTTATTTGGGATCTCATTAATACGCCAGAACTTCAAAGACTCCGCCGCATCCACCAATTGGGTGGCACTTTACAGGTCTATCACACAGCGGAGCATTCACGCTTTGGACACTCATTGGGTGTTTATGAGATTGCCCGACTGATGGTAGAGAATGTACAAGATTTAAAGTCTAGTATCAGTGAATACGAACAAGTTGCCTTACTATGTGCTGCATTATTACATGATGTTGGACATGGCCCTTTTTCACACGCATTTGAATCTGTAACAGGAATTGATCATGAACACATGACAAGAAGGATTATTCTTGAAGATACAAGTATCAATAAAGTCTTACGTGAAGTCAGTGATAATTTTCCGCTAGATGTTGCAGATATTATTGCTCATGAATATGAGAATCCTATATTGGCACAAATCATATCAAGTCAGCTTGATGCAGACAGAATGGATTATCTATTAAGAGACTCATACTTTACAGGTGTGAGTTATGGTGAATTTGATTTACACCGTATTATTAGAACATTACGTGTGATTAATAAGAGTATCGCTGTAAAAGAAAGTGGTATTCATGCGATTGAAGACTATATCATGGCAAGATATCAAATGTACTGGCAAGTATACTTACACCCAGTATCAAGAAGTTATGAGGCCTTGCTACAAGCAATCTTTAAACGTATGAAAGATTTATTTATTAAGGATAAAGAGAACTTAAGTAAAGCTTCATTCTTTATTCCGGTATTAGAGGATAAAGAAATAGACATACATGATTATCTATTTTTAGATGAACCAATGTGTATCGCAGGATTTAAATTACTTATGCAAAGTGATGATGCGATATTAAGTGATCTCACAAGAAGACTCTTAAATAGAGATCTGTTTGATTATCATGATAGTAAAGATGAAGTCGTAGTTAATAAGATTAAAGAAGCACTTGATGATGCAAACTTTGATCAAGGATATTACTTACAAAAAGACCACTTAATCCAGTCACTTTATAAACCATACAAAGAAAATGAAAATGCGAGTGTGTCAATCTTAAAAGAAGACAAACTCTTAGAACTTTCACAAGTATCAATTATCGTGAGAGGTTTTGTACAGTCAGAAGAAAAAGAAGATAGTAAAATATTCTATCCTAAAGAACTTATTATTGATAAATAGGAGATAACATGAATTCACAAACAAGAATTAAAATTAGAAAAAGACTTATTGATCA
>CAYPHX010000005.1:0-18796 GCA_964410635.1 uncultured Erysipelothrix sp.
TTTTAAGAAATACTCGTAACTTTTTATCAAATAAACATCATTTTATTGATATAACGATCGTATCTAACATTTTCTTTTACAAAGTAAAAGAGCCTTCACGAATTTAGGCTCTAAATCTTATTTTTAAATGAACAGTGATTTACATGATCATCTACCATTCCAATAGCATGCATGTATGAATATATTATTGTTGGACCGATAAACTTGAATCCCATCTTTTTTAAATCTTTTGAGATGCGCTCAGATAGAACAGATGATGATGGTATATCTTTTTCAACAGGAACATCATTAATTATTTGTTGATTGTTTGTATAAGACCACATTAATTTAGATAGATCTATTTTATTATTCACAACAAGTTTTGCATTATGAATTATGGCATTAATCTTTAGTTTGTTTCGAATAATTCTTGGATTACTGTATAATAGTTGTACTGTTTCATCTGACATTTTAACAATCTTCTCAACTTCAAAGTTATGAAATAACTCTCGATAATCTTCTCGTTTTTCTAAGATCGTCCTCCAACTTAAACCAGCTTGCATCATTTCAAGAACAAGCATTTCAAATAAGTATCGATTGTCTGTACTTACTTTACCCCACTCGTTATCGTGATACTCAAGTTCAAGATCAATCTTGGGCCATGAACAGCGCGCTATCACAGTAATTCAATCTTTCCTTTGACTGCTTCAAGTGTTTCATCATCCCACATTGACACTTGTACCTCACCAATATGTGCTTTTCCAAGCAATAGCATACACAATCTACTTTGACCAATTCCACCACCAATAGTCAGTGGTAAGGAATCATCTACAACTTGTTGATGAAACTGGTACTTTAGTCTTTCTTCATGATTGGATATTTTTAATTGACTTAACATTGTTTTAGAGTCTACTCGGATTCCCATACTTGATAACTCTAAGGCAATACCCAAGGGCTCATGCCAAAAAACAAGGTCACCATTGAGATCCCAGTCATCATAATCCGGGGATCTTTGACCATGGGTTATGCCGCTTTTCATCTTGTGTCCGATTTTTAGAATAAAAGTTGTGGGATGTAATTTTACATACTCATGTTCTCTTTCGTCAGGACTTAAATCTGGATACATATCCTCGAGTTCTTGTGTTGTCACAAATGATACATCTGGATCTATTTTTATGTTTACATTTTTATATTTAGTTTGAAGGCGCATTGAAGTTTCACAAATGGCCAATACAATTTGTTGTACTGTTTCCTTTAGATAGGCTTCATTACGCATCGATTCATCTATGACTCTTTCCCAATCCCATTGGTCCACATAGATGGAATGGGTATTATCTAAAATCTCATCTCTTCTAATAGCATTCATATCTGTATAAAGACCATTACCAACTCTGAAATCATATTGGTGTAATGCCATTCTTTTCCATTTGGCTAATGAATGGACGACTTCTCCATCAATCTGTAATGAAGGGACATCAAAACTTACAGCACGTTCTGTACCGCTTAAATCATCATTTAATCCACTCTTTGCTGCTACAAAAAGTGGCGCTGAAACTCTTTTTAATTTTAAACTTCCTGTTAAGGCTTCCTCAAACCATCGTTTGATAAATCCAATAGCAGTTTGTGTATCATAAATTCCAAGACTGGATTTATAACCTTCTGGAACTATTGTCTTCATAGTCTATTCTCTCCTTGTAATATTATTAATCATACCATGTATTGAAATATTTTCAAATGGTTGAAACAATTTACATTTGTCAGTGATTCTATTAAGAAAAGACCCTCATTTCTGAGAGTCCTTATCTTTTGTACCATAGAGTATCATCAATAACACAACAGTATATATAATAATATTACTTATTAAACTATTGATATCTTTTGATTCACTGTATATTAATAATTTTACAATAATTGCAAGTATATAAAGCCCGATCAATATTTTATGTTTTAATTGCTTCATTAAATTAGTAATCCGATACTAAAGAGTCATTCATTTCCTTATTTTCTGAAACTACAAGGACGACATCTCCCTTTTTAAATGTGTATTTTGGATCGATTTGAGCAATATATTTATTTAGTTTTGCAGTCTTAACACCGACGATGTTATAACCATAATTCTTTCTAATATTGAGCTCTGCAATAGATTTACCAATCCATTCTTTCAGGATCTTTAATTCAAGTATATGGTAGTTCTCATCAATTGCTAAGTGATCAATTACTGTTGCATTACTAATTTCATGTGCCAGTCTTATTCCCATTTCAGATTCTGGTAAAATAACTCTTGTTGCACCTACTTTTAGTAATACTTCTCTGTAGTCGATATTTTTAGTTTTTACAATGACTTCTTCAATGCCTAGTTTTCTTAAGTTCATGATTCCTAGAATTGTATTTTCTAAGCGTTCACCCGCTGCAATAACAGCGATATCGGCATCTTTTACACCTACTGCAATAAGTTGTTCAATCTTCGTAAAGTCAGCTTGAGCTGGAATCACTACATCAGACATGACCTCTTCTACATGGTCCATAATTAAATCAACTGCGATAACATCCATGCCATCGCGTGCTAATGTTTTTGCAAGGGCGGATCCAAATAATCCAAGGCCCAATACTGCTACTGTTTTACTCATTTTATCACCTAACCTATTAAGACACTATCTTCTGGATAGTGTATCTTTGATTCCTTATCCACTGACCCCAATGAGAGGATCACTGTCAGTGTACCAACGCGACCCATAAACATCAAGAGAATTAAAATAAATTTACCAAACCAGTTTAAGTATGGTGTTAAGCCCAGTGAAAGTCCGACAGTTCCAAAGCATGAGAAGACTTCCATTAAGACTGCTTCAAAGCCCAACTCCTGAGGTATGGTTTGTGTCATAAATAGCAATAACAATGCTACTGTAATAATAATGATACCGACAACTAATAATAAGAATGCACGTTGAACTCTTTCGCGTCCAATAGCCCTATTTTTATAATGTGTTTCTTCTTTTCTAAATCTTGATGTTATAGCAAAGAATAGTACAGCCAATGTTGTGAGTTTAAAACCACCTGCTGTTGAACCGGATGATCCTCCCATAAACATTAAGATTAATGTTATGAAGATACCAGCCATAGACAAGTGTTGATAGTTAATATTGGCATAACCTGCCGTTCTTGGTGTTACGGCTAGAAATAAAGTATTCACTAACTGGTTGGGTAAACTTAGATGGGAGAATGTTCCATTTCTATACTCTGATATAAATAGTAGTACAAAACTTGAGAATAAAACGATACTTGTTGCACCTAATACAATTCTAGTGTGGAATAGTAACTTTTTATTCTTTCTAAATGTAAACAGGTCTCTCCAAACAATAAATCCTAAACCTCCTGTAACAATAAGTGTCATTATGACAAATAAGATATAGGGATTTTCTTGAAAACCTACCATAGAATTTCCAAATAAATCAAATCCAGCATTACAAAATGCAGATATAGAATGGAATATTGAATAGTAAATACCTTTTATTAAACCAAACATTGGGACAAATTCTAATGATAGTAGTATCGCACCAATTATCTGTATTGCAATAGAGAATCCAAGAACATATGTTACCATTGATTTTGCTTCTGAGATATCATCAATATTAAGTGATTCTTGAATAATTTTCTTTTCTCTTATGCCTAGCTTTTTCCCTAACATAAAGAAGAACATCACTATAACTGTCATAAAGCCCAAGCCACCAATTTCTATTAGGAACATAATCACTGTTTTACCAAAGTAACTCCAGTGAGTGGCTGTTTCCAAAGTCACTTGACCGGTAACAAAAAGAGCCGATGCTGCTGTAAAAAAAGCATCCCAAAATGGCGTTATGTTGCCACTTTGTGATGCTATTGGTAACATGAGCATACTTCCCCCAAGAATTAAAATAGATAGGAAACCTACTACTATAAATTGAGGAATATTTAATTTTCTAATTAAATTACGCATTACTCTAAGTTTAACCTCGCAAGAGCACGTTTAAGTGCTTGTTCTTGTTTCTGCATTTCTGTGATGTCTTTCTCATCTTGTAATGCAGTTTTAGCGCGTTCATATGCGCGCTTAGCACGGATGAAGTCAATTTCATCCTCATCTTCAAATGTTGATACAATTAAAGCTGCTTGATTTTCTTTGAAGTGAAAGATTCCTTCTGAAACAGCAAAGCGTTTTTGTCCTTCATCTGTATCCATACTTACCACACCAATTTCAACTTCAATATACACTTCCATATGACGGGAAAGAATTGTTCTTTGCCCATCTGATGTAGGGAGTGTTACCGATTTGATATGATGTGGACTCATTTTTCCATATTGTGAAAGGACAATAAGATCAAACATGCTTACTTTCCTCAAAAGCAGCAAAGACGTCGTCTACTGTTGCTTTGAACAAGAAAAGTGTTTCTGGTATGTGATCTAATTCTCCATCTAAAATTGCTCCAAATGAACGAACTGTGTCCTTCATAGAAACATATTTTCCTTCAATTCCTGAGAATGTCTCAGCAACGTTAAAGGGTTGTGATAGGAAGTTACGTATTTTACGTGCACGACTTACCACGAGTTTATCTTCATCAGATAATTCTTCCATCCCTAAGATGGCAATAATATCTTGAAGTTCGTTATATTGTTGTAGAATTCTTTGAACACCACGCGCTACACTTACGTGTTTTTTACCGACAATATCATCAGATAGTAAAGCACTACTTGATTCTAATGGGTCAACAGCTGGATAGATTCCAAGTGCTGCAATATTACGGTCAAGAACTGTACGTGCATCAAGGTGCGTAAACGCAATCGATGGTGCCGGGTCAGTTAAGTCATCTGCAGGAACATAAACAGCTTGTACTGATGTGATTGATCCTGATGTTGTTGATGTGATTCTCTCTTGTAATTGTCCCATTTCTGTTGCCAGTGTTGGTTGATAACCAACAGCTGATGGTCTTCTACCTAATAAGGCTGATACTTCAGATCCAGCTTGTGTAAATCTAAAGATGTTATCGATAAATAATAGAACGTCTTGTCCTTTTTTATCTCTAAAGTGTTCTGCCATTGTCAGTGCTGAAAGCGCAACGCGCATTCTTGCTCCTGGTGGCTCATTCATTTGCCCATATACTAGAACTGTTTTGTCTAATACATCAGCTTCTTTCATTTCGTGGTAAAGGTCATTTCCTTCACGAGTTCTTTCACCAACTCCAGCAACAACTGAAAGTCCACCATGCTCAATCGCAATGTTGTGAATTAACTCTTGCATTAGAACAGTTTTTCCAACTCCAGCTCCACCAAAGAGTCCAATTTTTCCACCTTGTGGGTATGGACATAGTAAGTCAATAACTTTAATTCCTGTTTCAAGAATTTCAGTTGCAACTACTTGCTCTGAGAATTCTGGGGCTTGACGGTGAATTGGATCTACATGAACGCCATCTGTTTCAAATGGTTGTTCATCGATTACTTCACCCAATACATTAAAAATGCGTCCCAATGTTTGATCTCCAACAGGCACTGAGATAGGTGCTCCAGTATTCGTTACTGACATACCACGCATTAGTCCATCTGTAGGATTCATTGAAATACATCTAACACTTTCATTTCCAATATGTTGTGCAACTTCAAGTGTAACGTTTTGTCCACCTACTGTAAGTGCATAATATAATTTTGGAAGACTGTGTCGATCTTCAAAGACCACATCCACAACTGGACCAATAATTTGGCTAATTTTACCTATTGACATATTTAATCCTCCGCTTGTGTTAAGTCTGCAATTTCTTCAGTAATTTTCTCTTGACGCAATCTGTTGTATTGCAGTTTCAGTTCATACAGCATTTCATCTGCATTCTCTGTAGCTTGCTCCATAGCAACGCGACGCATCGTATATTCAGCGACCTTACTTTTATAGTAAGCATCTATAAGTGTTGCTTCTAAGAAAACTTTCTTAAAAGATTTGTTTGCCTTTTCATAGTTAGGCTCAAACACCATATCGTAATCATTTTTTAGTTTATAACATGTATCAACAATTTCAAACTCTAATTTTGCACTCATAGATACTTCTGGAACAAGACAGAATATCTCGTATTCAGATTCATATCTTTGGATAAAGTCGCGAATCATATCAAAATCGATATTCTCTGAACTGGTTTTTTCATTCAGTAGTTCAAGTGAATCAATTTTTTCAAACTTTTCAAAACTTTGTGTTCCAATGACAATAAGTTTTCCATCATTAAGTTTATGTAGTTCATTGAGTAAGTTTCTTGGATATGCTGAAACCAAGCCTAAATCTGGCACGAATGCAATATAAAGGATTGATTTTTTACACTCTGCTTCTTCTTTAGGTAAGTTCAAAATATGCTTATATATAGGATTATATGTAAGCATTCTTGAACGGTATCTTTGAAGTTTACTCATCGAAACAAGTTTCATTGCATTAGTAATTTTTTGAGTTGTCTCAATGGTTTTTCTTCGTTTAACTAAAGAAGATAAACTACGACTCATTTGAACTCACCTTAAAATCTTTTAAGATTTGATCGAGTGCTTCCTTGATTTTAGCAATAAGTACATCATCAAGTTTATACTCTTTGTTAATCTCTTCTAAGATTTCCGGGTAATCTTCTTTAATCATCGTGTGCATGAATGCCTCGAAATCAAGAACTTCAGAGACTTCCAATTTATCAAGATAACCATAACGGTTTAAGAACAAGCTTAAAATCATAAGATCTTGTGCTATAGGCGCGTTAACACCTTGTTTTAATAATTCAGTAATTCTTTCACCATGATCTAGAATTGCTTTAGTTGATGCATCAACATCTGTACTAAACTGAGCAAAACTCATTAAGTCTGCATAGTTTGCAAGTTCTAGTTTAAGGCTTGCTGCAACGTGCTTCATCGCTGAAGTTTGTGCGGCTGAACCAACACGTGATACAGATAGTCCACTATCAACAGCAGGTCTTTGACCTGAGTTAAATGCATCAAGGTTTAAGAATAATTGTCCATCAGTGATTGAAATAACGTTTGTTGGGATATACGCACTGATATCTCCAGCTTGAGTTTCAATAATTGGTAGTGCTGTCATAGACCCACCACCCATTTTTTCTGATAGTTTAGCACTTCTTTCAAGTAAGCGTGAGTGAAGATAGAATACATCTCCTGGGAACGCTTCACGACCTGATGGTCTTCTTAATAGAAGTGAAATTGTACGGTATGCTACAGCGTGTTTAGATAAATCATCATAAACAATCAGTACATCTTTACCTTTATTCATCCAATACTCAGCAATTGATGCTCCAGTATATGGTGCAATATATTGTAATGATGCCATATCATCTGCAGGACTTGCTACAACAACTGTGTAGTCTAGTGCTCCGTGACGATCAAGTTGGTCAACAAGACGTGTAATAGTTGACGCCTTTTGCCCGATTCCAACATAAATACAAATTACATCTTCATCTTTTTGATTCATGATGGCGTTCATTGCGATACTGGTTTTACCCGTTTGTCTATCACCAATGATAAGCTCTCTTTGTCCTTTTCCAATTGGAATCATGGAGTCGATAACTTTCCATCCTGTAAATAATGGTTGATGAACACTTTGACGTGCCATAACTGGTGCTGCTGGATTTTCAATTGGACTTCTTTCAGTCGTATTGATTTCTCCTTTTGCATCGATTGGGAACCCTAAGGCATCCACAACACGACCCAATAATGCATCACCAACTGGTGTATCTACAACGTGTGATGTACGGTAAACACGATCGTTTTCACGAATTTCACTGTCTACACCAAGTAGAACAACTCCTACTTGATCTTCTTCAAGGTTCATCGCCAATCCGTAGATTCCTTCATCGAAACGAAGTAGTTCTCCAGATAAAACATCTTTTAAACCTTTAACAAAGGCAATTCCATCACCTACACTGTAGACAACGCCACTATCTGTTGCATCTTCATCCCAATTATAACTTTCAATGCGCGCTTTGAGTCTTTCAACTATGCGCTCGCTTTTTTTATCCACTAAGATACCTCCGATAATAGACGTTCTAAGCGTCCTGTAATACTTAAGTCAATTGACTCGTTGTTTAAATACATACGAATCCCTGATTTTAAACTGGGATTCACTTTTTTTACTATTTCGACATTACCATCAGTTTTACTCATGATCATGTCTACTAATTTGTTATTGAACTTATCTGATAATGCATCAGCACTTTCAATAACACAATAATTGTACGCACCTGTTTTCACTAGAATATCTCTAATTGAAAACTCAATCTTAAATAATTGCTCGATTAAACCATCTTCAATAACGATTTTCAAGAAATTATAGACGAGTGGTGAGAACTCTTGTTTGAAATCTTCATCAAACTTTTCAAATCGCTCACGACTAAAAAGCAATGCATCAACAAAATGTGGTGCATTTCTGAAAACATCAACCATTTCTTTAAATTCTAAATAATAATTAACTTTATCACTTTCACTGGATGCTACAAAAGCCTGGGCATAATGCTCATGATCGTGCATGAGATTTGTCCATTTCTTTTTCTAAAGCTTGTAGCATTTCAGTTTCGTCAAAGCGATAACCTTCTAATACTTTTTCCGTCATTACATAAGCCACATCAACAATTTCTTTTTCGACTTCTTTAAGCATCGCTTCTTTTTCTTTTTCAATTGAATCACTTGCTTGTTTCTTCATACGAAGGATATCCGTATTTGTCTCTTCTACAAGTTTTTCTCGCGTGCTTTCAATGTCTTTCAGCATCATTTGCTTAGATCTTTCTAAGGCATCCAGTTGTGAGGCTTTTTCTTCTTCAAATTTAACTTTATCAGAAGCTTGTTGTTGATTTAACTTTTCAATCTCAGTATATGCTGCTTGAAATTCATTGGCTTTTTTATCCATGATCTCAAGAACAGGTCCATGTAAATACTTTTTATAAACTAAAAAGATGACACCTGTGGCACAAAGTTGTACCAAAATTGTTAGAATGTTGGGAAATAGAAGCTCTTTTATATCTGGCATCTAATTCACATCCAATCTTAAAACATGAAGATTAATAAGAATGCAATTAACATACCATAGATCGCAGCTGTTTCAGCGATACCCGCACCAAGCATAAGCATCGTACGAATTTCGTTGTTAGCTTCAGGATTTTTACCTACAGCTTCAACTGCCTTCGCAGCAGCATACCCTTGACCTATTGTTGAAAAAATACCTGTCATAACTGAAAGCGCAGCAGCAATCGCTACTAGACCTTTACCAATACTAATACTATCCATTTAATTTTCCTCCTGTATTTCAATAGCTATAAAAATGGTTGTAAGCGAAATAAATAAAAACGCTTGTAAAAAACCAGAAAATAAGTCGAAGTACATATGTAACCATGGTGCAATCAAGACTCCAAAGAAGTCGAATCCACCAATTACAGGTACCAGACCACTTAACCATCCTGTAAATGAATACAGCATAGTCATTATCATCATTCCAGACAATACATTACCAAACAGCCTTAATGATAAACTTATTAAGGGAGCGACTGTTCCAAATATATTCGGAATTACAAAGAAAGCAAAGGGTTCGAAAAAGTCTTTTATATAACCTTTGAAACCAATACTTTTAATTTTAACAACTTGAATCGCAACCCAAGTAATGAGTGCCAGTGCTAAAGTCACACTAAAGTTTGATGTTGGTGTTTTGAACCCCAACAAACCAGACCAGTTTGCAAGCAAGATGTAGATAAAGACTGAGCCAATATAACCCGCCATGATTCTACCATTCTTCTCTCCCATAATTGGAACTGTGATTGATAGAATACTATCAACATACATCATCGAATAGAGTGCTAAGCCTTTCGGTTTATCACCATGCTTGTAGGCAGCAAGTTGCTTGTTTGCCCGCATAATGATAAAAATTAGGACACAAAATACTACTAGAATTGTAAATAATTCAGCTTGCATGAGTCTCCTCCTTCATAAAGAGATTAAATATGAAGTGAACAGCGCGATCTGCAAAATAAGCTGCAAAGATTGCAAAGGGATTCAAGATATCTTGGAAATAAAACGCTCCCAGTAAGGGTACTGCGATTAAACCAACAGTATATATAATATATGATCCATATTTTGTCATACTAAACTTAGTTGTATCTAAAATAAGGCTATAAAATCGATTTCGTGAAATTACCAATAATATCATTACAACATGACCTAAAATCCATCCCAGACCTACTGCAAAGTTGAAAAACAATACAGGTAATCCAAGAAGTCCTAGTATGCCATAAATCATCCATACCTTCATATGTCACCTCCTCTATTTTCATACTCGATTATAAAACAAACATTTTCGCTCTTTTCAATAAATGATCATTACAATAACCTAGCATACATCTAGTATTATAACATAAATGCTTGATTTTTCTATAAATGTTAATTATTCTTCACGCAGTATTTTACAATTTTTATAAAATTGTGAACCCTTTTGTTTTTTTATACCAATGAGTTCCAAGATTGCGCATGTTACTTGTTGTATGCATTTCCAAAGTAAAAGCACTTTTATGAGTTGAATACCACATAAAAGTGCTGAATTATACTAATTGGCACGCCCGACAGGATTTGAACCCACAACCTTTTGAACCGGAATCAAACGCGCTATCCAATTGCGCCACGAGCGTAATTTATCAACCTTTTAAGGTTGAAAGGAATTCAGATAATACTGTTTCACCAACGATATCATAGCTACCTTGATCGCTAAAACTATAGCTTACAACATCACCAGATGTTGTTGGATCATTGGCCCATGTTTTAAATGATGCATGGACTTGTTTTACTTTAGTGGTTCTTACAATTTCTAAAATATTATCCTTGTTAATACCAGCTCCAGCAATAATTTCAATTCTGTCGCCATATTTTTCTTGTAATTCTTTGAGCACTGCCATGCCTTCAAAACTACCAGAACCAAGACCACTTGTTAAAACACGTGTCACACCACATTGAATCAATGTCTCCATTGCTTCATCTGGATTAATCACATTATCAAAGGCTCTATGGAAGATTGCATCAATATTATATGATTTACAAACTTCAACTAATTTCAGTGTATTTTCCACATCGATTGTTCTATCTTCATTTAGGAATCCAAAGACGAGTCCTTCCACTTTTTCTTTGGCGAATAAGTGTGCATCTTCTATCATTGTCTCTACTTCTAAATCAGAATAATGAAATCCTGCGCCTCGAGGTCTTAACATTGGGAATATTGGAATTGAAACCATCTTCTTGGCAAGTTTCACCGTCGCTAAGCTTGGTGTTAATCCACCCATAAATACACCTGAGTTCAATTCAATTTGATCAGCACCTTGCTTTTCTGCAGTGATACAATCTTGTACATTTCCTGCACAAACTTCTACTTTAATATTTTTCATAAGTACTACCTCCATATCTTTAATACTATAGGCTTAAAGATCTAAAATCAAACTTATCTTGGTGGATAGTTTTCCGGATTCTCTCTCCAAGATTTTAATAGTTCTAATTCTTCTTCATTAATTGCTTCAGTACTTAATGCTTCTTCAATTAAGATTGGGTATGAACTGAGTGTATGGAGTACAACATCTTTGAAGTTGTCTTTTGCTTTTTGCAAGTCATATGTAAAGACTGCAGCTACACCCAACACATCATATCCATCCGCTTTAACAGCATCGACTGCTTTTAGAACAGATCCACCTGTAGAAATTAAGTCCTCAATCATCACAACTTTAGCACCTTCTTGAAGAAAGCCTTCAACCTGTTTTCCTTGTCCGTGTGCTTTTGCTTGTGGACGTACATAGGCCATTGGTAATTCTAATAAGTCTGCTACAAGTGCTGCTTGTGGTAATCCACCAGTTGCAACACCTACAATGGCTTCAACTTCAGGAAACTCTTTTTGAATCAGTTCTTTCAAACCTTTTGCAATAAGTGTTCTAACTTTAGGATGTGATAATGTAATTCTATTATCACAATAAATTGGGCTTTTTAGTCCTGATGCCCATGTATAGGGTTCTTCTGCACTTAATGTTACAGCCTTTGTTTCTAATAATGCTCTTGCTACTTCTCTTGAAATCATTTTCCTGCCTCCCAGTCTTCGACTACTTCTAAATATGCTTCATATGGATTTTCTGCTTGCGTAATTGGGCGTCCTACTACGATATAGCTTGAACCAATTTGTCTTGCTTCTTTTGGTGTTGTAACGCGTTTTTGATCGCCAACAGCGTTAGATTTTAAACGAATTCCAGGTGTTACTGTATGAAATTCTTTTCCTAAATTATCATGTATTATTTTCGCTTCAAGTGGTGAACACACTACCCCATCAAGTCCTGCTTCTTTTGTAATTTTTGCATAATTTAGTACCGATGTTTCCAGTGGTACATCAATCAACTGTTCACGTTTCATATTTTCTTCTGAAGTGGATGTTAATTGTGTTACTGCAAGTAAGATTGGGCCATCACCCAGTCCGCGTTTTGCAGCTGCCATCATTTCGACACCACCAGCAGCATGAACGTTTGTCATATCTACTCCGAGTTTACTTAATCCACGCATTGCTTTTTCCACTGTATTAGGAATATCGTGTAGTTTTAAGTCTAAGAATATTTTATGACCTTTTTCTTTTACTAGTTCAATAATTTTAGGTCCTGTTTGATAGTATAGTTCCATTCCTACTTTGACATAGATTGGTGTTTCAAATAGTTCTAAGAAGTTTTCTACTTCTTCTATACTTGAGAAATCAAGTGCTACAATAACATTATGCATTTTTTCTTACCTCTTCTCTTAATTGTTCTATTGAGTTATACCCAAGACTTTCTAGTCTTTCTGGTAGTGCTTCTATAAGTTCTTTACAAATCATTGGATTATGTAGATTGGCGGTTCCGACTGCAACTGCATCTGCACCTGCTAGATACATCTCAATCACATCATCAACAGTTTCAACACCACC
This sequence comes from uncultured Erysipelothrix sp., assembly GCA_964410635.1. Lineage (GTDB taxonomy): Bacteria > Bacillota_I > Bacilli_A > Erysipelotrichales > Erysipelotrichaceae > Erysipelothrix. The sequence goes on from CAYPHX010000005.1 coordinate 12,932, forward strand.
CATACCAATAATTGGAATATTAACAGCACGACTGACTTCATATATCATGCGTATTGCGACTGGTTTTACAGCCGGACCACTAAGTCCTCCTGTTTTATTTGCAAGTAACGGTTTTTTGGAATTAATATCGATACGCATTCCTGTTAATGTATTGATCATTGTGATGCCATCAGCCCCACCTGCCTCAACTGCTTTTGCAATTTCAACAATTGAAGTAACATTGGGGGATAATTTAACATAGATTGGTAAGTCTGTGACTGCCTTTACCTTCTCAGTAAGACGCTTTGCGATCACTGGATCAACTCCAAATGCGACACCGCCTTCTGAAACGTTTGGACATGAGATATTTAATTCAATGGCCTTAACATTTTTAGCCTCAGCCACTCGGCGACACACTTCTACATATTCTTCTTCAGTAGAACCTGCGACGTTTGCGATTATTGGTACATCATATTTTGCGAGAAACGGGTATTTCTCAGCAAGCACCACATCAAGTCCTGGATTTTTTAATCCAATCGCATTTAACATACCGGATGTTGTTTCAGCAACTCTTGGTAAATCATTACCCAAACGCTCATGTAATGTTACAGCTTTGGCCATAATGGCACCCAAGATACTTAAGTCATAGAATTGTGAGAATTCTTCTCCAAATCCGAAGCATCCTGATGCTGGGATGATTGGATTCTTTAAATCTAATCCGGGTAATTTAACGCTTAAATCAATCATATTTCTACCTCCTGGGCATTGAATACAGGTCCATCAGTACAGACTCTGTGTTTCTTATCTTTGGTGTCACATGCATAGCATGCACCAATACCACAAGCCATTCTTTCCTCTAAAGAGATATAAAGGTTGGGATGTGTTTCATATTTATTCTTAATGTAGTGTAAAAGTGGTAAAGGACCGCATGAATAAATGGCATCAAAGTTTCCCAGTGTATCTACTACAGTACCCACATGACCCTTCACACCCAGGCTACCATCATCTGTTGTAACATGAACGCATCCTAATGCTTCAAACTTTTCAACATAATAAGCCATATCTTTTGTTCCAAAACCAAGTACCACTGTAATTTTTGCGCCATGATTGATGAGTTCTTTTGCGAGTTGATAAAGTGGAGCAACACCCATACCGCCTCCAACAATTAAGACTTCTTTAAAATCAAGCACTTTATAACCTTGGCCCAAAGGTCCTAAGATATCGACAACATCATTTTCTTGAAGTAGGCTTAGAGCCTCTGTTCCTGCACCTACTATTTTATATACCATTTTTAAAGCATCGTTATTATAGGATGCAATACTGATGGGCCTTCTTAAAATTAAATCTTCTCGTCCTGTTTTTAAATGCATAAATTGTCCTGGTGTAACACTTAATCCTGGTGCTTCAAGTACCATTTCATATGTATCGAGTGCAATTTTATTGTTCTTAATTATTCTCATATTTCCTCCTTGTAAACGACTTTACCATTTACGATAGTCATCACACACATACCAAATACTTTTTGATTAAAGAATGGTGTGTTTTGTGATTTTGAGTGAATGAATTCTGGTGTGATTGTTACTTCTTTATCTAAATCAAATATTGCAAAATCTGCAACATCGCCTTCTCTCATGAAGTTACCTTCTAGATTAAAGACTTCTTTTGGTTTGATACTCATCCAATTTTGTAAATCTTCTAAAGTGAATCGTTTTTGATTTTTTACAAATTCTGTAAAGAGTAGTGGATAAGCAGTTTCTAAACCAATTATACCGAATGGACCATCAAATCCACGCGCTTTTTCTGCTTCAGTGTGTGGGGCATGATCTGTTGCAATAAACTCAATATCACCTGACTTTAGTGCAGCAATCAATGCTTCTTGATCACGTTTTGCACGTAGCGGCGGATTCATTTTGTAATTACCATCATTAGCAGGAATATCCATTTCATTGAGTAGTAAGTGATGTGGTGAAACTTCTGATGTTACGTTTGCACCAATTGATTTCCCCATTTTAATTGCAGCAATACTTTCGCTACTTGAGACATGACACACATGATAGTGGACCTTCGTTTCGTAAGCTAAGATTACATCACGCGCAATTTGAGAGCTTTCTGTAGCGGATAAAATTCCTTTTAAGCCTAACTCTTTATTTCTAATGCCTTCATGCATTACACCACCATATAGCAAGCTGTTGTCTTCTGTATGCGCAACGATTGGTTTGTTAAGTCTTGCTGCTTCTAACATCGCTTCATACATGATGTTTGCAGTTTGTACCCCGACGCCATCATTTGTATAAGCAAAGGCGTTGATTGATTCCATATCTACAAGTTCACCTGATGTTAATCCTTTTGTGATTGGCGCATACTGAAGTACTTTTACAATGGCATCTTTTTTGATAATCTCTGTTATCGCATCATATTTTTCTTTTGTGTCTGGTGTTGGGTCTAAGTTAGGCATTGCACATACTGTAACGTATCCACCTTTCGCAGCAGCACGTGATCCTGTTGCGATTGTTTCTTTATCTGTAAAGCCTGGCTCTCTGAAGTGAACATGAACATCGACAAGTCCTGGCATTAAGAGTTTACCCTCAACATCGATAATCTGATCTGCTGTTTCAAGTGTACTATTAAGTGAGATTATCTTATCGTCTTCTATTAAGATATTGACCTTCTTAAGTTCATTATCTTTTACAATTATGTTTGCATTTTTAATTAAAGTTTTCATTTATTCTCCTTGTATCCATTCTAGAATAGCCATTCTTGCATATACGCCATTTTCCATTTGTTCAACAATGCGTGATTTCTCACTTTCAATGAGTTTTGATGAAATTTCAACATCTCTGTTTACAGGTGCTGGGTGCATCACAATTGCACTGTCTTTTAATTTATTATATCTTTCTTGATTTAAGCCATATTTTCTTAAATATGTTTTTTCAGAGTGGCTTGGTTCTTCTGTATGACGTTCATATTGAATCCTTAACATCATCAGTACATCTACTGTATCTATAATATCATCTATCGTTTTATAGCTTCCATACTGCTCAAACTCTGGATCTTTATATTCAGTGGGTGAGCAAAAGTAAACTTCTGCACCAAATTGACTGAGTATTTTCGCATTACTTCTTGCGACACGGCTGTGTAATAAATCGCCCACTATCGCAATCTTTAATTTAGAAATATCTCCACAATTTTCAAAGATGGTCATTATATCTAATAAGCTTTGTGAGGGATGTTCCCCACTACCACTACCACCATTGATAATTGAGATACCCATATTGGTTAAATCTTTATAGTAGTTGTTTTCGGGATGTCTAATAACCGCAACATCCATGCCCAGTGCTTTCATTGTTAGAACTGAGTCATATAAGCTTTCACCTTTATTAACTGAACTGGTTGAAACATCGAAGTTGAATACTTTGAGTTCCATATTGCTTTCTGCCATTTCGAAACTCATTTTTGTTCGTGTACTGTTTTCAAAAAACATATTGACTGTTTTTAGCTTACTCGTTTTTACTTGTGACCCTCTTTTTATTTCAAGTCCGCGTTGTGCAAGATTTAGAAATTCCTCATGGGAAAATTGTGTGACTTCTAGGAAATGCTTCATATTTTTATCCTCCATAATATAAAAGCTGCAGTCCTTTTGAGACTACAGCTAAACGAAAAGTTTAATTTAGCTTGTATGTCTCTCTGAACATAATTAAAGTAAATTAATTTATTTAAATATTACTTGATTGATACCATCAATCGGGCTTACCTGAACTTTAATCGTTTCAAGTTTGGAAGTTGGGATATTTTTCCCAATAAAGTCTGGTCTGATTGGAAGCTCACGATGTCCTCTATCAACCAAAACAGCGAGTGAGACAGATTGTGGGCGTCCATAATCCATCACTGCATCAAGACCTGCTCTGATTGTTCTACCAGTAAATAAAACATCATCTACAAGGATTACTTGCTTATCCTTAAGTGTTTCTGTTTGTGTGACTATCACTTTTTCTCCTTGATAGTCATCACGATATTGACGCACATCCAGTTCAATCATATCAACATGGCCTTCTAGCTTTAAAATGATCTCTTGAATACGCTTCGCAAGATAGACACCACGTGTTTTGATACCGACAAGAACCACATTATCAATCCCATCAAACTTTTCGAGTATTTCATAGGATATTCGGGTAAGTGCACGGTTTACTTCTACTTCATTAAGTACTACTTTACTCATAAAGACCTCCATAGAAAAACCTCTTCCTAAAAGAAAGAGGTCAAAGTTATGTCTTGGGTCTCTTTCCTTTTATGTCTCTCTGGACATAGTTAAAGGTGAGTTTTTCTATAACTATAATAACATCTACAAAACGATTGTCAATAAAGTATATCCTTTACTTTTATATTTGTTTGTTCTATTATATAAAAGAATACTTCAGGGCAGGGTGTAATTCCCGACCGGCGGTCAAACCCCGCGAACCTTCGGGTTGAATCAGTGTAATTCTGATGGCGACAGTAAAGTCTGGATGGAAGAGGTTTTTTTTCATGTATTCCTGGAGTGTATCTTTTTTTCAGACTAGGAGGATTATATATGAAAAAAACGAATACACACCAAATGGTAAACATTGCATTTCTAAGTGCAATTGCAACTATCTTATTTATGTTTGAGTTCCCACTGCCAGGATCACCACTTCAATTTGACTTGAGTGATTTGCCAGTTATGATTGGTGGTATCCTTTATGGACCCGGTGCTGTGGTACTGATTGCATTTTTAAAGAATGTACTGCATGTGTTTTTCATTTCAAGAAATGCAGGTATTATTGGGGAAATAGCAAATTTTGCGTATGCACTCGCAATCGCATTACCCGTTTCTCTTGCTATCTCAAAAGTAAATATGCGCTCTAAGAAAGGGTTTTTAACCGCAACACTTGTTGTATTAGGCTCATCCTTATTTATGCATCTGTTCAATTATTATGTGACTTTCCCTCTATATGGACTTTCACAGGATGGGGCTTGGCAAGTATTGAATGCAGTTTATTTACCATTCAATATTATTAAAGGAAGCATGTTGATGATACTTCTTAGTTTCATTAGACCTATCTTCTATAAACTAAATTATTAATCAAAGGCATCTTCGAAATGAAGATGCCTTTTTTCTGTGATTATCTCGTATTTGCATGTTATTATTATCCAGTCTATAAAGATAAACTAGGACTTCTTCCACAATTTTTGATGAAATTTGATCTTTTCTATTGATTAACTTAAGGAGACTGTCGCAAATTTTTATTCATTTTTGAGATGGCTTGCTCATGGATAATCTTCAAACTCAGACATGCTTGATGATACAGCCGTTGAACGCCTTTAGCATCTTCAAGCTGAGCAACCCGTCTTTAATAAGTTTATTTATCCTATCTATATCACTCTCAATGTCACAGACCATAATATAACTTTCTTTAAGATTATTTACTATGTTTTCTCCATAGTATGGGGCAATAGTGCTTCTCATTTCGTAAAGCATTTTACAAACTGAATCACTTTGTTTGTTTTATTAAAATCAGGTAAATTGCATTCTTCAGTATCTCTTTATCAAATACTTGTCCTTGATGCATATAGAAAAAGCAAATAGCTCTCAGGCTTTTTTGTTTGCTCACAGTTGTTAAACCATCACTGCCAAATGTTATGGTATATTTTTTCCCACTGTGCATACAGTTTCATATTTGTTGGTTTTACTATTTGATCAATCTCAAATATTTTAACTATTTATTTTTCCATAATTTAAGAATATGATTTTCTTTTGTTTATCCAGTTTCTTCGCTTTATTTAATTTGGTATTGATCAATGGATCTCAACGTTTCTTCAAAAAGCCTTCTCCTCCGTTACATCAAGTATCAGTGTATAGATGTTAGTCTA